>CAZWJZ010000016.1:0-15706 GCA_964634665.1 uncultured bacterium
TTGCTTGCTTACTGAAAGTGTTGCAATACTAGAGGCTTTGGCTACTGCATCTGCTAAAACTAGCTGAGAACCTAAAAAGAAAGCTAAACTGCCAACAAAAGAATCTCCGGCACCAGTACTATCAACAGCGATCACTTTTGTTGCAGCATGAAATTGAGCCAGCGTATCTTGAGTAGCAAATACAGCGCCTTTTTCACCTAAGGTAATAACTACCTGTTTAAGTCCTAAATCTAGAAAAGCAGACGCTGCAGCTTTAGCTTCATCTATAGAATCAACTTTGCTGTCTAGCAGCATGGCCGCCTCAATCTCGTTGGGTATAAAAACATCTGTAAGAGCAAGTAAATCAGAAGGTAAGTCCCTAGCAGGTGCAGGATTCAAAATAGTTAAGGTTTGGCTAGCTCGAGCTATTTTGAAGGCCTCTAGTGTTGCTTCTAAGGGGGTTTCTAATTGGCAAATGAGTACATCTGCATTTTCAATAACAGTTTTGGCTGCTTGTACATCTGAGATTGAAAGACTGTCATTAGCACCCGGTACAATAACAATTGAATTTTGACCTGTGCTTTCCTCAACAGTTATGGGCGCAACGCCTGAAGACTTAGTTTTATCAAAAAATACAAAGTCAGTATTAATACCTTGATCTTTGTAATTTTGTAAGTAGTTTTCACCAAAAACATCGCCCCCGAGTTTAACGACCACGCTGACATCTGCACCTAAACGAGCTGCCATAACAGCCTGATTGCTGCCCTTGCCGCCAAAGCCCACGCTAAACGCAGAGCCTATAAGTGTTTCACCTGCAACCGGTAAACGAGGCACTCGAGCGATTAGATCGGTCATGGCGCTACCTACCATGCATATTTTTGGCTTCATAGGTGTTCCTTTAAGAAGCTTAGTAGTTCTTGTTCCTCTGTAAAAATGTTTTCTAGTGCGCCTGCTAGCATAGCGTTTATGGGTCTATCTCTAAAAGCTACCCGCCTGTCAGTCATGTAGCCTATAAGTAAGTAGGCTTTGTTTTGAAGTTGTTTTTGTGCGTAAGCTAAGCCTAGTTCAAAGGCTGCACCTTCATCAGGTACACGACCGTCAAGTACAAATAGCAAAATATCACTTTCAAATACTTTATCGCGGTCAAGCTTAAAAATAGCAGCCGCTCGCTCATCTGGGTCTAACTTAACGCTAGGGTCATTTAGTTCAAAGCCATCACGTTGTGGTAAAAAAACCTTAAACCCTGAAGACTCGAGTTTGTGGCAAAGCTGCTCGTTAAATGCTTTTTCTGCGTCATTAAATAAAGGTCCGGCAAAGTAAATCTGCATTCATTAGTCTAACAAAAAAGAGCACTCACATTGGAGTGCTCTTAAAAGCTTAATCAGCACAAGGGCTGACTAAGTGTTAACTTACTGCATTTCTGACATTTGATCTTCTAAGATCAAATTAGCTTCTGCATTTGCAAATTCCAGAGTATCTGCAACATCAGCGCCATCCATAATGGCTGCCATTTCTTGCTCAATCATGTCACGAACAAAATCGTAACCAGCTACAGGGGGTTCAGCAATACCATACTCGAGTAAGTCAAATGCGGTTTTGTAGGTGGGATTTGCATCTAGGTAGTCGCTTAGGTTGTTAGCTACGCTTTCGCGTACAGGGAAGTAGTTACTAGCTATGGCCCATTTTGCTTGAATGTCTGGGCTGGTGTAGTACTTAATAAATTCCCAAGTAGCTACGATTTCTTCTGCTGTGTGTCCTGTAGGTATGCTCACGCTTGCGCCGTAGATGTTCATAACGGGTTCAGCAGTGGTGTGAGGTATTGCAGCAACGCTCCATGCGTGTCCTGCGCCTTCATCAACTGCACTTTGGTAGAAAGGTAAACCTGATGATGAGCCTACGGTGAAGAGGGTGCGGCCTGCGCCAAAGTTGGTTTGATCGCCAAAGCGTTCAGTTACAACGGCTGCGCAACCTTCATCAAAGAGGCTTTGTAAGAAGGTCATTGCTTCAACAGCAGCGGGGCTATTGTAAGTGTATTCATCTGCTTCATAGTCAAAAATGTCGCCACCAAAGGCAAAGGTCCAGCTGGCAAAACGGCTGGCATCAACGCTTAATTCATAACCTAATGAGCCTTCGCTGGTTGCAGCGCTGAAAGGATTGCTAGTAGCAGCGCAAGCAGCTTCTTTAAATTGATCTGGCGTTGCCGGAGGGCCATCAAAACTAATAGCGCCTGCTGCACTAAGCTCTGCTAACCAGTCACTGTTGTAATAAAGCATTTCCATTGATCTATTTGGTGGAAAGCCTAAGCGTTCGCCACCAAAGCTAGGGAATACATCTGCACTGTAAAAACCAGCAAAGAAATCTGCCTTTTCGTCATCACTTAAACCCCATTTGGCACTATCAACCAGGGGAGCTATGTCAAGCATGCCGTCAGCTAATTCGTAGGTAGCTGCTTGGTTTTGGTAAGCAACAACTAAGTTTGGTGTGTCTGCACTGCCAAGAAGAGGTAGCATTTTTTGAAAGATGTCGCCGTATCCACCTTGGTATTCAGCAACTACGGTAATGCCATAAGGGTTTGTTGCATTGAAGCTCTCTACAATTTCTATAAGAGAAGCTTCGCGGTCTCTGGTATGTTGGTGCCAAAAGGTAACAGTAGTACCTGTAGGATCAACGTCTTCGTATTGGGCAAATGCAAAGCACAGGCTGAGTGCAAGCATTGCTAACAAAATTTTTTTCATGGAGGACTCCTTCGAAATAACGCAGCGTTGCTGCGCTGCAAACGGCTTTTAGACCGATAATGCCAAAATGAGGGTGCTTGGTCTTAGGGGCTGATGCTTTTTCATTTTTTTGCTTTGTTAATGCCTAATCCCCTAAGTCAGAATAGATTATTAAATTAACCTTTTAAGCCAGACGTTGCAATGCCTTCAGTAAAGTATTTTTGGGTAAAGAAAAAGACCACTAAGACAGGCAAAATAACAATAACGGAACCAGCGAGCAAAAGATGTGTTTCAGGACCCGCTTCATTAACAAACGACCATAAGCCCACACCTAAGGGCCGCCATGCTGAATTTGTAGTAACCAGTAAAGGCCAAATAAACTCATTCCAAGAATCAACAAAGGTGAACAGTGTGACGGTTAAGATTACAGGCATGCTCATTGGAATAACAACGGCGGTTAAAAAGCGTAGGTGACCAGCGCCGTCTATCTGCGCTGCGTCCCAGAGTTCTTTAGGAATGCCTTTAAAGAACTGGCGGAGCAAGAAAATAGCAAAGGCTTTGGCTATGAAAGGTACAGTGAGTGCAGCTAGTGTGTTCATCCAAGAGCCCCAAGGAATAATTTCACCGCGAATCATAAGGTAATTCGGAATGAAGGTCACGGTGCCAGGAATCATCATGGTTGCCAGTAAAATCATGAAAAGTACATCGCGCCCAGGAAATTGAATGTTCGCAAAGGCATAAGCAGCTAAAATAGATGTTACAAGCAAGCCTATAATGGTTGTTGCTGTAATAACAATGGTATTAAGAAAGTAACGTGAAAAGGCTGCTTCTGTCCAAGCTTCAGAGTAATTTTGAAATTGTGGCACACTAGGAAGAAGTTGCTTATTAATCGTTTCACCAAGGGTCATGAGTGAGGTTGAAACCATATAGAAAAAAGGGGTAATGCAAATAAGTGCTCCGACAATGAGAATAAAATAAATAATTAAATGAAACCAACTAAATTCGTAGGGTTCTTTGTATTTTTTGCTTTTAGGGGCTTGTGTGGCTTCAAGCATCAAACACTTTCCTTCCTAAAACACGATTTTGAATAAGCGTAACCATAAGAATGAGAATGAACAACAATATAGATTGGGCAGCAGCAAGGCTAAAATTATTTGATTTATAAAAAGTGTCAAAAATAACCACGCTAGCTGTATCTAAAGAATCTCTGACAAAGGGTTGTCGCATGACATAAAGTTGTGTAAAAGCCTGTAAAGCGCCTATAAAACCAAGAATGGTCAAGTAAAACGTTACAGGAGATAAGAGCGGAACGGTAATGCCCCAGAACTTTTGTACGGTATTAGCACCATCAATTTCAGCCGCTTCATAAAGTTGTTTTGGAATACCCCCTAAACCCGCTAAGAAAATCACTATGTTATAGCCACTGTAAGTCCAAATACCAAAAATGATAAGGACAATCAAAGCTAAGCTCGGCCCAAGCCATAAACCCTCGAGTTGCCAAGCCATACCTGTTGAACTAAGCCAGCTATTAATTTGGGTAAGACGAGCATCTCTTAGCATGACCTCTAGGATGGGTTTGGGTTCAAAAAGCCAGCGTTGAAAAGGTAAACCTAGTGCAGCCATGAGCTGATTAGCAATGCCTGTTTCACGTTGGCTAAAAATGCTTCTAAAAATAACAGAGGTTGCAACGACTGGCATAACATAAGGCAAAAAATAAATCATTCTAAAAAATTCTTGCCCTTTTATTTTCTGATGTAACAGCGAAGCAACAGTTAAAGACAATAGAATTTGAATGGGTATAGAGCCAAGTGCATAAAACACCGTACGAATAATGGCATTTAAAAATGTGGTTGTTTCTCTGCCCCCACCTGACAGCATAAAGTTCCAACCCACAACCATACTAATGCCAGCTGCAATAAGCCCAACAGAGCCTAAAAAACGTGCTAAGCGAAATCTTTTTGCGCTAGCAAACGCATCTACCCAAAGCCAGTGCGCGACCATAATGAGCAGCAAGCCACCCAAAAAGATAAGCCCACCCCAAACATTGCCTAACAAGCGCTCGTAATTCTCAAAGCCAACAAAAGCACCTTTACGAACCCGCCAACGATGCAAACTCATATAAATGGCAAAGCCAATCGGGAACAAACCAAAAATACCAATCACCAAAAAAGATGGCAAAATAAACAAGTACCCCGTAAGCCATTCACTACGTTTACGACGCAACTTCGTTGAAGCTAAAGAAGTTAAAGAAGAATTAGCAGATTGAGAAGAGCTCGAGCGTGTAGCCATGTTAGGAATTATACCGTAGTTTCTTGGTTTGTGACATTGTGTATAGCTTTTTTAGCATACTTGTGTTGTGTCAGTTTTTTGTCACGGGGTTCGAGTTTTAATGATTTTGCGCTTGTCATGTATTTGAGTCTTTATTGTTAGGCAAGGTATAGTATGGGTTTGTGGTTAGTTGAAATGCTAAACTGATAAGTATTGAAATTACTCAGTAACTTAAAAGGTTAATTAACAAGTAGTAATCGTGGAGGCTACGATGATCGGTGTAACTGATTTAAGAAATAACACTAAGGTTGAGATGGATAACGGTATTTGGGAATGTATTGACTTTCAGCATCAGAAAATTGGTAGAGGTGGTGCTAAGGTTGTTGCTAAATTTAGAAATTTAGATACAGGTTCAATTGTTGAAAAAAGCTTTAATGCTGGTGAAAAGCTTAAAGATATCTTTATTGATTATAAAAAGATGCAGTATCTTTATGGTGATGGGGATACTTATACGTTTATGGATATGGAAACGTATGAGCAGCCAACTTTAACTAAAGAGCAGTTAGGTGACGCAGCTAAGTATCTAAAAGAGAACTTAGAAGTCACGATTGACTACTTTCAGAGTCGGGCTATTAAAGTGACGTTACCTATGAGTGTTGAACTAAGAATTGTGCAGACTGACCCAGGCGTTAAAGGTGATACGGTTTCTGGTGGTAGCAAGCCTGCTGTTTTGGAATCTGGTACTACGGTTAATGTTCCTTTGTTTATCGAGCAAGATGAAGTTATAAGAGTAGATACGCGCAGTGGTGAGTATTTAGGTCGTGCCTGATGGATGTTAAAGATTTAGAAAAGTTACTCGCAGCGGTTGCGGATGCTGATCTGAATGAGTTTATGCTTGAGACGGGTGATTACAAGTTAACTTTAAAGCGAGGGGGCGTTCAAGTTATTGAAAAGCAAGTAGCTCCATTAGCTGTTGCTGCTACGCCTCAGGCTGCTGCTTCGTCTGTAGCTGTCGTTGCTGAAGCTGGGCAACTTGCTGCTGAAGCAGCTGTAGAAGTTGTGGCAGAAGGTTCACACTTTATCGAAGTAACAGCGCCTATTGTAGGTACTTTTTATGAAGCTTCATCACCCGAAGCCTCACCTTATGCCAAAGTGGGTGATAAGGTTAAGGTGGGTAGCGTACTTTGCATTATTGAAGCTATGAAGCTAATGAATGAAATTGAGGCAGAGAGCTCAGGCACTATTACAGAAATTTTAGTAAGTAACGCTGACCCTGTTGAATATGGTCAAGTTCTCTTTCGTATTGACCCGAGCTAAGGAAGACTGTGTTTAAAAAAATCCTCATTGCGAATCGTGGCGAAATTGCGCTTCGCGTTCATCGTGCTGCAAAAGAACTAGGTATTAAAACTGTAATGGTTTATTCTGAGGCAGATGAAAAATCACTACCCGTTCTGCTTGCTGATGAATCTATCTGCATTGGCCCCCCTGCTTCAAGTGCGTCTTACTTAAATATAAGAAATATATTATCTGCGGCCATTGTTACAGGTGCAGAAGCTATTCACCCGGGCTATGGTTTTTTATCAGAAAACCCTGAGTTTGCTCAAAAATGCGAAGAGCACAACTTGGTATTTATAGGCCCCACGCCCGAACAAATACGCCTTATTGGTGATAAAGCGAGCGCAAGACGCACAGCGCAGGCTGCTAAAGTACCTTTAACACCCGGTACAGATGCACTCAGCTCAACTGAAGAAGCGCATCAAAAGGCAGCTGAGATTGGCTACCCCGTCATACTTAAAGCCTTAGCGGGTGGTGGTGGTCGCGGCATGAGGATTGTTCATAGTGCTGACGAACTCGAGCGTAATCTTAAGAATGCGCAAGAGGAAGCTAAGGCTGCGTTTGGTAATCCTGATATGTATATGGAGAAGTTTTTAGAGGAACCTCGCCATGTTGAGATTCAGGTTTTTGGTGATGGTAAAGGTAATGTGGTGCATTTTTATGATCGTGATTGCTCGATTCAGCGTAGGTATCAGAAGCTTTTAGAAGAAGCGCCGAGTACTTTGCCTGAAGCTTTGCGTCTTGAGATTGCGAAGTCTGCGGTTCGTTTGGCTAAGTATGTTAATTATCGGGGTGCGGGTACTTGTGAGTATTTGGTTGATCGTGAGGGTAAATTTTATTTTAGTGAAATGAATACGCGTATTCAGGTTGAGCATCCTGTGACTGAGCGGGTTATGCGTTTTGATTTGGTTAAAGAGCAGTTTCGGGTAGCGTTTGGTGATGGCTTAACGTTAAAGCAAAAAGAAATTAGGCCTGAAGGTCATGCTATTGAAGTTCGTATTAATGCTGAAGATCCTGATCATGATTTTCGCCCTTCGGCTGGCATGATTACCGATGTTCATTGGCCAGGTGGACCGGGCATTAGGGTCGATTCGCATGTGTATTCGGGGTACCGCATTCCGCCTTATTATGACAGTCTTATTGCTAAAATTATTGCTTGGGCACCTACGCGTGAACTGACTATTGCTCGTATGAAACGTGCTTTGGAAGAGACTATTGTTGAGGGTGTAAAAACAACCATTCCTTTTCATTTAAAAGTTCTTGATAATGCCTTTTTTCAAAGGGGAGCTGTTTACACTAATTTTATTGAGAAAAGAATGCTTGATGATTAAAGGTTTGCAGGTTTCTTGTGGCTAGAAGACAAGCTCGAGAGTTGGCTTTTCGTGCGCTTTTTCAGGCTGAGCGGGGTCATGCACCTTTACTTGATGTGTGGCTTCAAGCTAAAGATGATTTGGCGCAGCATGATGATGAAAATGAAATAGAAGAGGTTTTTGGTGAAGGTTTAGATGCTGAGGCGTTGGCTTTTGCTGATGAGTTAATTCAGATTTATCATGCGAATCAGGTTGCGATAGATGAAGAACTAAATGAAGCGATAGAAGGCTGGACGTTTACGCAAATGGCGCAAACAGATCTAAATGTTCTGCGCCTTGCCTTAGCTGAATTTAAGTTTGTTGATTTACCTGATGAGGTCACAATAGAAATGGCTATTCGCTTGGCTAAAAAGTATGGTGGCGAAGAGTCCGGACGTTTTGTAAATGGTGTCTTGGCTCAAGTCTTAAGACTTAAGAAAGCGAATGTAGAGGTTTAAACCATGAGTGGTTTGCTTGCAAATAAGCTTTTATGGGTTGCGTTATTGGCAACGTTTGTAGCGCAATTATTTAAAGTGATTTTGGTTCTTATTACCGAAAGACGATGGGCGTTTGACCGCATGCTTGAAACAGGAGGCATGCCCTCAAGCCACTCTGCTGCTGTCACCTCATTGTCAACAGGCATAGGCCTAAGCTATGGCTGGGATAGCCCCTTATTTGCAATCTCAATGGTTTTTGGGGGTATTGTTATGTATGACGCTACAGGTATAAGGCGCGCAGCAGGCATTCAGGCACAACTTATTAATGAGTTAGTGCAAGAACTTGCCCATGTTGTCGATGAAGGCTTTAAACCCCAAACCCTTAAAACACTCTTAGGGCACACCTATCCGCAAGTTGCAGTGGGCGCTATTTTGGGGGTTGTACTAGGGGTTATTTTCTTTATTTAAGAAAACCTTTGCAAAGCTCTTGCCACAGAAGCAAATTTAACATCACTAGCGCCAGCTTTTAAAAGTACCTGCTTACACTCATTTATGGTTGTACCTGTCGTAATGACATCATCAATAAGTAAAACGTGTTCGCCTTGAAGAGCTTTAGCTTGAAACACATTGTGCATGTTTTTAAGGCGTGCTTCTTTGCTAAGCTTAGCTTGCTGTTTGGTTGCTTTTGTACGACGCAAAAGCCTTTTGAACTCAACACCTAACTGTTCTGCTAACGGTTTTGCAATGAGGTTAGATTGATTGTAGCCACGCTGTAAGTAACGCTGCCAATGCAGAGGAACAGAACTAACTATATCCACTTGCCAGCCTGCCTGACTAACTTCACTAGCAAGAGCTTGCGCAAATAATTTAGCTAAACTTGTCACATTATAGTATTTTAGTTGCCTAATAGCCCGCTCTAAACTTGCCTCATAATTACCTAAAGCAAGGCTATCATGTAAGTGAATAGGTTTAAAAAGACCCTTAGCACAACGTGCACAACAGCCTAAGCTCGAGCTTTTTTCTTTTTTGCATAGCGGGCAGGGTGTGAGTTGGTAAAGTGGGTTTGGCATGGCCTTAAGCATAAACTTAATAAAGTTCTCATTTGGCTATCTGATGACAAGTGCTTCACATCTCATGAAATACTAATGCAATACCATAAAGCCTATGCAGCAAAGCTTATCTTGTATTTTAGAAACCCTGCTTAATCAAACAGACAGCCTTGGTGTGGGTTGCTTGGACAATAATGGTTTATTGATAGACAGTAAAGGTGAACACTCTGCTAAAGATGCCCATAAGCTAGCCTGCTACTTGTCGCATATACAAGCCAATAATCTAGCTAATTACCTAGGGGATAGTGTCACTGAAAATATTATTATGGGGCATCAGTACCATTTTTACCTTAAGTGGTTAGCAGATCAGCAGCATCTTGTTTATGTCATGACACACCCAAAAGCAAGTGGTAGCCTTACAAGGCAAGCTTTACACAAAAGCACTAAGAAAATTTTTCTACTTATGCAAGAACGCGCTTCAGGTGTTACGCTTAGCCAAAGACTCGAGCAACCCCGTAAGTTTATCTACCTGCCCACGCTCCCTAAGACCCCCGAGCGACTCTTTCAAAAGCTTTAAACCTTTATTAGCATGCTGCTCAGCTACATCTTGCGCGTAACTCAGCGAATCATAGGTATCAATCAGCCTTAAAATACTTTGTGTTTCAGCTTCTGTTTTTTCAGCTCGAGCTTTTGCTAAATAGCTTTCCAAAGCTTGTTTTTCAGCACTTGAAACCGCCGAAAATAAGTGCGCTAATATGAGCGTGCGTTTACCTTCGTACAAGTCACCAGCAAATTCTTTTCCGTAAGTTTTACTGGGTAAAAGATTTAAGACATCATCACGAATCTGAAAGCCAATACCTAAAGCTTTACCAAGCTCTTCAAAGCTATCATGAGGCGTTTTTAAGGCCGAAAAAGCACCCAAACGTAAAGGAGAAATAACCGTATAGTAAGCTGTTTTTAAGGTAACCATTTGCAAATATTCAGCTTCACTAATATCAAAGCGTTTGTTCTCAACCCACGTTAAATCTAAATGCTGCCCCTCAGCCGTACGATGAATCATGCTTAAAAATTCATTTGCAATGGCATCTTTTTGAGCAGACTCGAGCCTCAAAATAACTTGCCACATGTAAATATGTAGCGCGTCACCTACATTAAGTGCAATAGGCATGCCCACTTGCCTGTGTAAAGCAGGGGTACCCCTGCGATCTTCACTACCATCCTCAATATCATCATGAATAAGGACCCAGTTTTGAAAAAGCTCTAGAGCTACAGCGGCGTCCATGGCTTGCTGAACCGTGCCACCATGCGCCAAAGCAGAAAGCAGAACAAACTGCCCGCGTAATAACTTACCGCCACGCTTTGGGTAGTCAGCAATCAAGGTATAAAAAGAAGCCAGCTCAGCTGATTCATGAGCTGCAGGTAAAGCAGCTAGCATGGCTGCATGTAACTGTTCTCTTAAACTCACGCATCACCCAAATCAGGAACAAAATCAGCTAATTTAGTAAAAAAACTCGAGTGTGTCATGTCTAAATGTAGCGGGGTTACACAGGCGTAACCTTGACTTACAGCTATATAATCATAGTTTTCTTCGTCGCTACCGGTTGGTATGCCTGCAATCCAGTAGTAAGATTGCCCGTTAGGGTCTTCACGTTTTACCACTGAATCTTGCCACGAATGCGTAGATTGCTGTGCTAAACGTAAGCCCAGGGGTTTAGAAACAGGAAAATTAATGTTTAATAAGGTGCGTTCAGGTAAACCATTTTTTACAACCTCAGGAATAAGTTTCTTGGCAAAATTAGCTGCGTAACTAAAGTCATAGTCAGCATCACCCATGCGCAAAGAAAACGCTACTGAAGGAATCTTCATCGTTGTCCCCTCCATGGCAGCAGCTACCGTACCCGAATGGGTAACGTCGTAACCAAGATTAGAACCCAAATTAATACCTGACACCACAACATCAGGTCTAAAAGCATTGTGCACACCCAGAACCACACAATCTGCAGGTGTACCATCGACCCGAAACGCTGAAATATTAGCAGGTAAACCCTCAAGTTTAGTATGCTTGTACCTTAAAGGGTGCCGCACGGTAATCGCATGACCCGAAGCAGACTGCTCAACATCAGGTGCAACCATAAGCACTTCACTAGCAACCTCACTCATAGCAAGGGCAAGCGCACGAATACCAGGTGAAAAAATACCATCATCATTAGACACTAAAACTCTCATATATGAGTATACCTATTAAAAAAAGAAGTGCATGATGACGTGCACTTCTTTTTGAATTTTTATTTTTAGGCTTTTTACTAGCGTTTAATACAAGCTTTAAAGTGCCCAGGGCTTATTTCTTCTAAAGCTGGCACAACCTCACCACATTCTTTAGTAGCAATAGGGCAGCGGGTTCTAAAGACACAACCTGAAGGTGGGTTAATAGGGCTAGGAATATCACCTTGCAAGATGACACGTTCACGTTTTAAAGTTGGGTCAGGAATAGGTACCGCTGATAAAAGCGCTTCAGTGTAAGGATGCACAGGGTTCGCGTAAAGCTCTTTTGCAGGTGCAATTTCCATGACGCGACCTAAGTACATAACAATAACCTTGTCACTAATGTACTCAACAACCGCTAAATCGTGCGCAATAAAAAGCATGGTCAAGCCAAACTCTTCTTTTAAGTCTTGCAGCAAATTAACAACCTGTGCTTGAATAGAAACATCTAAAGCAGATACAGGCTCATCAGCAACAATAAATTTAGGGTCAACTGCTAAAGCTCGAGCAATACCAATACGCTGACGCTGACCCCCAGAAAACTCGTGTGGGTAACGGCGCATATGGGCGCTACTAAGACCCGTACGTTCCAAAAGGTCTGCAACTTTATCTTCTTTTTCACGGCCTTTAGCAAGCTTATGAATAGTGAGTGCCTCACCAATAATGTCACCAACCGTCATACGTGGGTTTAGCGATGCAAAGGGGTCTTGAAAAATGATTTGCATTTCTTTGCGGTACTCACGCATTTGATTCTTAGATAATTTCGTTATGTCCACGCCTTCGAAATTAATTTCACCTGAGGTGGGTTCAATCAGTCTTAAAATACTTCGACCAGCTGTCGTTTTACCTGAACCAGATTCACCTACAAGACCAACAACTTCACCAGGCTTAACCGTAAAAGAAACATCCTCAACAGCTTTAACATTTGCAACAACTCTAGATAAAATACCACCACGAATAGGGAAGTATTTTTTTAGATTTTTGACCTCAAGTAAGGTCTCATGCTTACTCTTAGTATTGTCAGTGCGACCCTTCATCGTTGAGCTACTCATGCAATCACCGCCGTAACAGCTGCTTCTTTATCAACAGAAATGGCTTCATGGCGAATGCAACGCACCATATGACCATTACCAGAATCAACCAAACTAGGAATGTCTTTTTTGCAATCATCGATGGCAAATTTGCATCTTGGGTGAAACGCGCAACCATCCGGTAAATAAAGAGGATTAGGAACATTACCAGGAATAGCCTCAAGTCTCGCTTGATGCTCAGCTGCTTTATCAACACGAGGAACAGAGTTTAAAAGACCCATTGTGTAAGGCATTTTGGGTTCAGTAAAAATAGGAACGACATTGCCCTCTTCAACCGCCCGACCAGAATACATAACTACAACGCGATCAGCAATTTCAGCAACAACACCAAGATCATGCGTAATAAACAAAATGGACATACCAATTTCTTGCTGTAATTTCTTCATAAGTTCAAGAATTTGAGCCTGAATGGTTACGTCAAGAGCCGTTGTAGGCTCATCGGCAATAAGAAGCTGAGGACCACAAGAAAGCGCCATAGCAATCATGACACGTTGACGCATACCACCTGACATTTGATGAGGAAAATTCTTTACACGCTTACCCGGCTCAGGAATACCTACAAGCTCGAGCATTTCGGCTGCCATTTTCATGGCTTGCTTTTGTGTTTTTCCTTGGTGCAAAACAATGGCCTCTGCAATTTGGTCACCCACTGTATAAACAGGGTTAAGGCTGGTCATGGGTTCTTGAAAAATCATTGAAATGTCGTTACCACGTATTTGACGCATTTCACGCTCAGTCTTTTTGACAAGATCTTGACCCGCGAAGAGCATTTCACCGCCAGCAATTCGACCTGGAGGGTTAGGGATGAGTCTCATAATTGAAAGGCTTGTTACCGATTTACCTGAACCAGATTCACCGACAACAGCTAATGTTTCACCTTTATCAATATGGAAACTAACACCATCAACAGCTTTAACGGTGCCTTCATCTGTATCGAAGTAGGTTTTGAGTCCTCTTACATCTAAGAGTCGTTCTGAATTTGCCATGCATTCCACTCCTTCGAGTATTTACTAGTAGCTATTGTACCCTTATTTCTTTCAAAATGAAAACTGTATGTGAAGATTACTTTTCAAAGCGAGTTTGTTCTAAGCATTAAGCTTAACTACGCTTTTTAGGGTCTAATGCATCTCTTAAACCATCACCTAAAAGATTCCAGCACAAAACAGCTATAAAAATAGGAATACCTGGTATGAGTAGCCAAGGGGTAAATTGTAAAGCTACACCTTTGGTTGTGGCATCTCTGAGCAACATGCCCCAACTGGCACTATCTAACTCACTTGGTCCAAGACCAATAAAAGATAAGCCTGTTTCTGCCAAAATAAAGCCGGGAATAGTGAGGGTTAGAACAACAATGACATAACTCGCTGTACCGGGTAACAAGTGCTTCCAAATAATACGACGTTCGGTAGCACCCAAGCTTTTGGCAGCAACAGCATAATCCATTTCTCGAAGGCTAAAAAGCATGCTCCTAATCGTTCTAGCTAAGCCACCCCAGCCAATAAGCCCTAGTACAATAACAATCATTAAAAAGACTTGTGCTGAGGTCATTCGTAAACCAAAAGCTTGAGCAATAGGGTTTCTAGGGTCACGTAATAGAGTTGATAAAACTATGAGCAAAAATAAACCTGGAATGGCGTCAATAATTTCAATAAGGCGCATAATTAAATCATCAACCCAACCGCCATAAAAACCAGCAATACCCCCCATTAAAAGCCCTAAAAATAAAGACACCCAAACAGCCAGAACACCAATCGTTAGACTGACTTGAGAGCCATACAAAACTCTTGAGAAAACATCTTTACCTAAATTGTTGGTTCCCCATAAAAAGATTTGGGCAGGTTTATCGACGGCAAATAGGTGAAAGGTACTGGTTGGCAATAGGCCAAGTATTCTGTACTCAGCTTCTTCTCGCTGGGTAAAAAACTTTATAGGATACTTGCCTTCTTCAGGAGCTTCTATGTAAATTCTTTGTCTGGTTACAGGGTCGCGCTCTGTTTTGGTTAAATAAACAAAAGGTCTTGTTAAGCGATTGGTATCTGGGTCAATCCAGTGAATCTTAGTGGGTGGGTGAAAAGCGTAACTGGGAGAACGGCTGTATTCGTTCATTTCATAAGGGGCTATAAAACCTGCAAATAAAGCAATCACATACATAAAAATGAGAATGCCACCACCTATAAGTGCAGACTTATGTTTACGAAATTGCTCCCAAGCTATTTGAGAATTTGATTTGCCTTTTCTTTCGCCCTCACGTTCAGACTTAGACTTAAGGGTAGTTTGCTTAGATGGTGAAATGCTAGCCATAGCTTATCTCCTAGTTATAACGAATACGCGGGTCAACCACGGCCAATAATATGTCTGAAATAAGGTTGCCAAGAATCAAAAGCAGGGTAGACATGACCAAAAACGCCATAACAACATAAATATCTTGTTTACCTATGGCATCTAAAATTCTTGGGGTGATACCGGGCCACGCAAACACAACTTCTACTAAGCCTGCCCCACCAATTAAGCCGGGCAACAAGTTACCAATGCCAGCCACAAAAGGAATAATAGCTGGGCGCAAGGCATGTTTATAAGTAACTTTATTGTCAGCAAGACCCTTAGCCCTTGCAGTACGAATAAAATCACTGCTTAAAAACTCAATCATTTGACCACGTAAAATTCTGGTAAAGCCAGCCATGCCTGAAGTTGCCAGTACAAACGACGGCATAATTGCATGCCAAGTAATGTTCCAAAATTGTTGCCAAGATGTCATATCTAAAAAATTATTACTGGTCATTTTGGCAACAGGAAAAATGAGCTGATTAAAGCCAAAAGCTTCTCGAGTAAAGGTTCGGAAGCTAAATAGAAGCAAAATAATGACAAGAGCAAAAAAGAAATTGGGAATGGCCAAACCAATATAGCTAAAAATACTAATAAACTGATCTGCAAAAGAGTATTGCCTACGAGCCGAAATAACACCTAGGGGAATGGCCATAACGTAAAGCATGACAAGAGACAAAACAACTAGAATCATAGAGTTTTTTATGGGTTCAATAATGATATTGGTTACAGGCTGGTTACTATCAAAAGAAATGCCAAAGTCACCACGAAGTAAATTACCTATCCAACGAAAATACTGCTGATACCAAGGTAAATCTAAACCAAAGTTTCGCCGCATGACTTCTATTGTTTCTGGGCGAACATCTGGGTTTAGAGCTAAGCGGTTTAGGTAATCTCCTG
>CAZWJZ010000016.1:15716-28961 GCA_964634665.1 uncultured bacterium
CCTGGTACAAGTTGACTAATTAGAAAAGCAAGCAAGGTTGCCCCAAAGAGAGTCGGTATGAGTTGAACAAAGCGTCTAAGAATATAAAAGAACAAAGCTTGTTTCTCCTTGCTTAAGACTTAAGGATAGAAATAATAAATAGCTAAAGAGATAAAATAGTTTATGTAAACAAAATATTTAAGAGAGGTAGATATATCTACCTCTCTTAAATTAACTTATTTTAGGTAGCTAGTGACAAGGTCACGTGTTCCGTTAAATGGGCTGAATAATGCATCAGGTAATTCACCACCAACACGGTTTAACCAACTAGCGTTGATACCAACAGAAGTAGTGTAAATAATGGGTTGAAGGTCAGCGAAGTTATCCATAATTTGATAACCAATTTCGCGAGCTGCTTCATCATCAATGGTGCCACGACCACGCTCAACAAGTGAAGCTACAAGGCGCTCTTGAGGATCTACGCAGTCACCAGAACCGTTCCACATATGGAAGGTTCCCGTACAACCAAAGATACCTTCAAAGAAAGGCCAATCTTCGGTAGAAGCACCAAAGCCAATGAGGATAGCGTCAAAAGGACGGTCATCGCCAGTAGCAAGAAGTTGATCAACAAGCAGTGAGAAATCCAATGCTTGTGTTTCTGCTTTAACACCATATTCACGCATAGTGTCAGCAATAATTTGAATTTCTTGCTCACGGTTTTGGTTACCAGCGTTGGTTACTAATAGGTATTCTAAAACATTACCGTCAGCATCAACTAACCAACCATCTGCATTAGTACTATTAAAACCAATACCAGCAAGAAGCTCTAAAGCAGCTTCTGGGTCAAACTCAAAAGCTTTAGGTTGCTCAGGGTACCAGTAAACAAATGAAGGACCAACAGGGCTGTAAGCAGGAGAAGCTGCGCCACCATAAACAAGGTCAACAATAGCTTCACGTGGTGTTAAGTGGCTCATAGCACGACGAAAGTCAGGGTTACTAAAGACTTCTTGT
The DNA here is from genome assembly GCA_964634665.1 of uncultured bacterium. Taxonomy (GTDB): domain Bacteria; phylum Deinococcota; class Deinococci; order Deinococcales; family Trueperaceae; genus JAHEBB01. The sequence continues at coordinate 16,707 of CAZWJZ010000016.1, forward strand.
TTGAAAGGGTTACTAGCTTGGTTCCAATTAAATACATAAAAAGTTGTGCCAGCTTGAGGGTAAAGGTTTTCAAGAACAACAGCGTCAATTTCACCATTGTTAATAGCTTGTGAAACAACACCAACAGCATCTAAGTTGTTAGGTGTGTAAATATCAAGCTGACCTGCAATGTAAAGGTTTAGCTGTGCATCTTGCTCAGCAACGACATAGTTAAGTCCATCTAAATAAGGAAGCGCAGTACCACTTTCATCTACATTCCACTCACCATAGTAAGGGTTGCGCTCAAAAACGTAACGCTCATCAGCTAAGTAGTTAGTTGGAACCCAAGGACCAGCCCAAACAGTTTCACTAATATCAATTTCTGTTCCCCAAGCTGCTTTTAGGGCTTCTGCGCCGCCCTCACGGTAAATAGCGCCTAAGATATGATCTGGTGCAGGAATAGTAGCTACCGTTGAGATAGCTTCACGGTCAGCTTTGGGAAAGGTAAAACGAAGGCTTAAGTCACCTGTTTTTTCTAAAAGAATTAAATCATCACCAACAAACCAGTCAGAAGCGCGAGGTGAACCTACATCCTCATCAATGACACCTTGATAGTAAAATAACCAGTCATCAGCAGTTACAGCTTCGCCGTCACTCCACTTAATACCATCTCGAATAATTACATCTATAGTTAAACCATCTGCTGATTGTTCAAAGGAGCTTGCTGCAAAAGGAATCCACTGGCGTGTTGCAGGGTCACGAGTAATAAGAGGAACGGTGTAAAAAGATGTGTCAAAAATAACGTCTTGCTCACCTGTGACAAAAGGATTAAAAGTGCGAGAGCCAGATAAGACAGAACCAGTTATGGTACCCCCTGTCTGTGAAGAAGCTGCGTCTGCACGCCAGCTATCTAGGTGAACAAACGGTTGAGCTAAAGTTAAAGAAGCTAAAGCTAAAACCAAACTCAGGACTATTTTTTTCATACTACCTCCATAAGGTGTCCTTAATTTTCTGATCTAATCTTAGGACTAGATCTTATCATTAGTAAACAAAAAAGCCACAGTTTTGAACTGCGTACAACTTGGTTTACTAATGAGTAGGGTATATACTACTACCTACCTTACCTAAAAGGTATCATTTTGCCCCACTAGGGTCAATGAAAGGTAGCTTACAAACAGTTCATAGTAAACCCAAAAAACCCTCATAAAAGGCCAAATTATAAAAAAACTGACACCAAAAAGGTGCCAGTAAGTAAATCTATAAAGATTAAAACTTATCTAGGAATAATATTTAAAGCAATAGCTAATAAACCCCAAACAACACCCAAAATAATGGTTAAACGATGCAAACCACCAGCAGTACCACCACCCGTGGTGCTAAAGTCACCACCGCCACCACCATCTAGACCACCACCAAGACCGCCACCATTTTTAGGTTCCTGCATAAGAATAATGGCTGTAAGTAACAAACAAAGTAAAATAAAAACAACTAAAACCAAATAAAAAAGCATGTTTCCTCCAGCACAAAAAATGTGCATGATTATAAAAGTGGTGCCGAAGGCGGGACTCGAACCCGCACGGTTTTATCCACTCGAGTTTGAGTCGAGCGCGTCTACCAGTTCCGCCACTTCGGCGTAGCATGGCATGATAGCAAGGAACGGGGGCTTGGTCAACAGGTTTTTAGGCTTTGTTGTGTTTTGGGGGCTTTAAAGCCTTGCTAAGCTGTTATGCTTTAGTCTTATGAGAGCTACTGTTGTTCAATTTCCAGGGTCTAACTGTGATGATGATGCTAGGTATGTGCTAGAGGATTTACTTAAAGCAGAGGTAACTATGCTGTGGCATCAGCAGAAAAGTTTAGCTGATACTGACTTAGTTGTTTTGCCGGGTGGGTTTAGCTATGGTGATTACTTGCGAAGTGGCGCTATGGCTGCCCTAAGCCCCATTATTCCTGATATAAAACGTTTTGCTGATAGGGGCGGGTTGGTGTTAGGTATTTGTAATGGCTTTCAAATTTTAACGGAAGCGCAACTTTTAGAAGGTCAGCTCGCCAGAAGACCTCAGCTGAGTTATATTTGTGACACGGTGCAGCTAAGAGTGGAAAATACAAACACAGCCTTTACGCGAGACTACAAAAAAGGCCAAGTTCTAAGCATTCCTATAGCCCATAATGACGGCAGATACTACGCAGATGAAGAAACCCTAGCTAAGCTCGAGCGTAACAATCAGATTGTGTTTCGTTATTGTGACACTTCGGGTAACTTAGCAGATAGTGCAAATCCTAACGGCAGTGCGCAGCATATTGCGGGCATTATAAATGAAGCGGGCAATGTTTTAGGCATGATGCCTCATCCTGAAAGAGCTTCAGAAGATTTACTTGGTTCTAAAGATGGTTTAGCGCTTTTTGAATCTCTACTTAAGCACGCTAAAGCCGTACTTAGCTAAGCAGGGCTTACTTAAGGTGCTTACATCAATAAATAGAAGAGAATAGATAAAGGTCGCCACAGCTTTAAGGTAGCGACACTAGGTAAGTTCAAGCTGGGATGCTAAAAAAGGGTAACCATGAGTTTATTTATAGCTTGCGATATTGACCACACTTTACTAAATGACAAAGGTGAACTACTAGCTGAAAATGTCAAAGCACTAGACAAAGCTCGAGCTTTGGGAGCTAAGGTTGTTTTGGCTACGGCGCGGAGTTACGCGGGTGCCAAACCCATTCTTGATGCCCTTGATTTAGATACGCCTATGATTGTGAGTAACGGAACGCTTGTTTGTTACCCTGATGGTTTGGTTTTAAAAGCTTATGCCATTCAGCAAGAAGTGGCTAAGCAAGTGGCTAACTTATATAAAGAAACACCGCATCACTGGAGTTTTAGAACTGCTGAAACTGCTTACATTCATCCTGACTTTCAAACCGCAAATTCGCCCTTTGCAGATAAAAATCACTATAAGCCCACTGACCCAGCAAAACTTGAAGACTTAACCAAAGGCTACGCAAGCCTTATAACGGCAAGCTTGTTTGGGGTTGGGGTGCGTTCTTTTTTTAATAGGCATAGATGGGAAAGCATGAACTTAGTAGCAGATTTCTACCCACCCAGCCACTACACCCATTTAGAAACCATGAGTACCATGTGCCAAACTGCCAACAAAGGCAACGCCGTGGCGTGGCTGAGAGACTACTTAGGCTTAAAAGATGCGTTAACGATTTGCCTTGGCGATAGTGTTGCAGACGCCACCATGTTTCCGCTAGGCATAGGCGTAGCACCCGCAAATGCAGCTGAACAGGTAAAAGCCAAAGCCCACTGGGTAGCACCCCACTGCGACCATGCCAGTGTTGCTGCAGCACTCGAGCGTTTTGTGTTTCAAGAGCTAGCTGTAAATTAAAAAATTTAGGTTTTACTCGAGTGTGGGTATTGTTTGCAGTTTTGTAATGGTTTTGGGTAGTTTATTTTTGGTATAACTACGCAAGTGATGAGTTCTAAGAGCTTGCGTGCGCAAGCGGCCACGTTTGGCCTGAGTTTAGAAGAGTTTGATTCTGTTATTTCTATTTTGCAGCGTGAGCCCAATGTGCTTGAGGCATCGATGTTTGGTGCTTTGTGGAGTGAGCATTGTGGCTATAAAAATTCTCGCCCTTTATTAAAGCGCTTACCAACCAAAGGTAAGCAAGTGTTGCAAGGTCCTGGTGAAAATGCTGGGGTGGTTGATATTGGTGAGGGCTACGCTGTTGCTTTCAAAATGGAGAGTCATAATCACCCGAGCGCCGTTGAGCCAGTTCAGGGTGCTGCGACGGGTGTGGGTGGCATTTTAAGAGATATTTTTGCGATGGGTGCTAGACCCGTAGCAGTGCTTGACTCATTACGCTTTGGTCTTTTAGATAATGACCGTACCCGCTACTTACTTAATGGCGTGGTGCACGGCATATCGCTTTATGGTAACGCGATTGGTGTGCCTACGGTGGGTGGCGAAATTGTTTTTCATCCTTGTTATCAAGAAAACCCCTTGGTTAACGTGATGGCGCTTGGCTATATGAAGCACGAAGATTTGCAAAGTGGCACAGTAGGTGAAGTGGGTAACAGGCTTATTTATGTGGGCTCTAAAACAGGGCGAGATGGCTTAGGTGGCGCTGTGTTTGCCTCTGCTGATCTTTCCGACGCATCTAATGAAGATAGACCTGCGGTGCAAGTGGGTGACCCCTTTATGGAGAAACTCTTGCTAGAAGCTTGCCTTGAAGCCATTGCTGAAGATTTGGTGATTGGCGTACAAGATATGGGCGCAGCAGGTATAAGCAGTAGTGTTGCTGAAATGGCCTACAGGGCAGGTAAAGGTATTGACTTTTTTGTTGATAAAGTGCCGCGCCGTGAAGAAGGCATGAGCCCCATGGAAGTCATGCTCTCTGAATCTCAAGAACGTATGGTGCTTACAGCTAGACCCGGTAAAGAAGCTGAACTTTTGGCTTTGCTTGCCAAATGGGAACTTGATGCAGTTGAAGTAGGCGAAGTTGCTGATCACGGCATGTTTCGCATTATTGAGCAGGGTAGCATTGTGGGGGATATGCCCATTGAAGCACTTAATGAAGCGCCAACGTACACACGTGAAGGCATTGAAAGTGAAGAAGTCAAAGCAAAACGTGAAACTGCTATTGACATTGACATGCCAAAAGACTTGGGGGGCGTGTTACTTAATTTACTTTCAAGCCCCACCATTGCTAGTAAAAAACCTGTGTTTGAACAATATGACCACCAAGTTATGACCAATACGGTGGTTTTGCCCGGGCAAGCAGATGCCGCTGTGTTACGTGTGAAGGGTACAACTAAAGGCGTTGCTGCAACCACAGACTGCAACCCTCGCTATTGCCATCTTATGCCAAAACGAGGTGCCATGATAGCTGTCGCAGAAGCTGCCAGAAACCTAAGTAGTGTAGGCGCAACACCTTTAGCAATAACAGATAATCTTAACTTTGGTAACCCAACACGGGCAGATGTCTACTATGAGTTAGAGCAATCTGTTGAGGGTCTAAGCGAGGCTTGTTTGGCGCTTAATACGCCTGTAACAGGCGGCAACGTTAGTCTTTATAACCAATACAAATCGGGTGATAAGCTTGTTGCCATTCACCCTACTCCAACGGTAGGTATGGTTGGGGTACTAGCCGACATTACTAAACGAGCAACCCTAAATCTAAAACGAGAAGGCGACACGCTTATTTTACTAGGCGAAAATACAGCTGAATTAGGCGCAAGTGAATACTTGTTTATTGAGCATAAGCTAGAAATAGGCTACCCACCTGAACTAGATTTAAGTAAAGAACAAAAAGTTCAACAAACAGCACAAAAACTCATACAATCTGGCCTTTGTGACACCGCACATGACTGCTCAGAAGGCGGTATAGCGGTTGCGCTAGCCGAAATGGCTATAGCAGGCCAAAAAGCTATTATTGTTAGCCTTACAGATGACATACGTGCCGACGCTCTCTTATTTGGGGAAGCCCAATCACGCATTGTTCTTAGCATAGCTCCAGATAAACTAGAAGACGTTAAAAAACAACTAGAAGACACGCCTCACAGCATTCTAGGAGAAGTACGCGGCAATACTTTTCAGCTAAACCACCCTCAAGGAAAGCTCGAGCTTTCCTTAGCTGAATTGACAGAAAGCTTTACAAGGCCCCTAAAGGAGGCACTCTCATGAGTATGGAGCACTATGATTTAGATAAACCTCGTGAAGAGTGCGGTATTTTTGCAGTGCATGTTACCGAAGAAGCTGATCTAGCCTCACTTTGTCATGTGGGTATTTTTGCTTTGCAACACCGTGGTCAAGAATCTTGTGGTATTTGCGTAGCAAATGGTGAAGAAATTCGTATAGAGAAAGACATGGGTTTAGTCTCAGAAGTCTTTACTGAAGAACGCATAGACAAACTGCGTTTCAAAGGCGCCAGAACAGGCATAGGTCACACCCGCTACTCCACTACAGGGTCATCTTTACGCTTTAACGCGCAACCCTTAACGGTGCGCTCAAATAAAGGCCTCATAGCTTTAGCACATAACGGTAACTTTACTAACGCCAAAACCATTAGAAACGAAATGCTCGAGTCTGGTGCGGTTTTTCAAACCACTAACGATTCAGAAGTCATGATTAACCTTATTGCCCGCTACAGCAAAATGACGCTAGAAGACGCCACCGCGCAAGTCATGAAAGAACTCGAGGGTGGCTTTGCAGTGGTACTTATGGACAAAAATCAAGTAGTAGGGTTAAGAGATGCCAATGGGGTCAGGCCCCTAGTGATAGGGAAACTCGAGCATGGTTACGCCCTTGCTTCTGAACCTGCTGCACTGCATGTTATTGGTGCTAGCTTTTTAAGAGATGTGAACCCTGGTGAACTGGTGGTTATAGATGATGACGGTTTGCATAGCCGCCAAGTCCTAAAAGCAAACCCTACACCCTGCGCCTTTGAATGGATTTATTTTGCGCGTTCTGATGCAAGTTTAGATGGCTCAGATGTACACGCTTCAAGAATTCAGATGGGTGAAATACTAGCCCAAGAAGCACCCGTGGAAGCCGATGTTGTTGTGGGTGTACCTGAATCAGGACTACCCGCAGCCATAGGCTACGCAAGAGCATCAGGTATTCCTTATGATATGGGTCTTTACAAATCACCCTATGCAGGTCGTACCTTTATTAATCCAAATCAGCGCTTAAGAGATCAAAAAGTAAAACTTAAACTAGCGCCAACAGGGGCTGTTAAAGGTAAACGCGTCATTTTAGTTGATGATTCTATTGTACGTGGGACAACTTCAGGCCGAATAGTGCAACTTTTAAGAGAAGCAGGCGCAACAGAAGTTCACTTTCGTGTTTCAAGCCCACCTATCAAGTACCCCTGTTACTACGGTATTGATACGGCAGCGCGCAAAGAACTTGCAGCAGCTAGTATGAGTATTGCTGAAATTGCTAAGAAGATTGGTGCAGATTCTTTACATTACATTTCTGAAGAAGGCTTAGCCAAAGCAATAGGTTTAGAAAGCACCTGTTTGGCCTGCTTTAATGGTTTTTACCCTGCAGGTCACCCAGGGGAAGAAGTAAGTAAAGACATTGAAGACCTAGTTTTAGGTTAAAGCTCAGTTACTAAGCTTTGTACTGCGCGCATCACATGCTTATAAATAAGCGCTGTTTCTTGAGAAGAAGCTTTGGCAGCTATAACAAAAGCTAAATAATAGGGTGTGCTAGCAATTTTTTGCGTTACAATACGCTCTGTTTTACTGGTACTCGTAAATTGAATAGACTCTGCTTTTTCAGGCAAAACTGAGTGTAAACGCCTGCAAGCTCGCCAGACTTCAGCTGAATGCATACCCATACGACTAGTACTAGACTCAATGGTTTTATAACGAGCAACCACAGCACCATTGCCACTATGGCCAATATAGGCCAACCAAATATCAGCATTAGCCTGACAGTGCTCTTCTAAAATACGACCTAGTGTTTCTTCTTGGACCATTAGCTAAGCATACCCGAAAAGTAAGCTAAGAGATACAAAAAAATGCGCTTTGCCTTAATGCTCTAAGCAGCATCGCAGTAAAGATAGTAATGGCATTCTGGTTTTTAGGATAATAAAACAGGTCTTCAATTCTTTTTGCTCGGGTTATAAACAGAATTGCTACACGAAATAATAGGCTGCTTAACCATAGTTGCGACTTGCTTTTAGTTTTTGCTTAATACCAAACGAACAAAAGCTAATAACCTAGGGAAGCGGTACCAACGTTTTCTATCTAAACCCACCCTATAAGCCCACTCGAGCCCAATTTTTCTAGTCCAGAGGGGGGTTCGCTTGACTTCACCTGAGAGTACATCTAGAGTGCCACCCACGCCCATCATGACTTTGGTGTTTAATTTATGTTTGTTGCTAAACAAGAAGAGTTCTTGCCCTTCGCCTAAAGCAGCAAGTAAGACATCTGCGTTGCTGTTTGTTATAAAGTCACAAACACTATCTGCATTTTGCTTATCAAAATAACCATGATGAACACCTGCAATAGTTGTTCCGAAGCGCTTATGGGCTTCTTGGGCAGCACGCTCAGCTACACCTTCTTTAGCCCCTAAAAAAAAGACACGCAAGTCACTCGAGCCTAACTCTAAAAGTTTCATGGTAAGCTCAACACCTGCGACACGCTCTGGTAAAGCATGACCAAACTGCTTGGCTGCCCAGACTACACCAACACCATCTGCCACTGTGAGACTCGCTGCTTGTAAAGCTTGCTTTAAATCACTTGAATGTTCAGCCTGAATAATAATTTCAGGATTAAGCGTAACAACCAAGTGAGCTTCTTTTGATTCTTGCTTAAGACAAAGGTCAAGGCAGTACTTAGCAGCCTCCTCTAAACTGATAACTGCAACTTGATAATCTAAAACAGAAACTGTGTTTAGCATGCTTTAAGCGGTTTGACTTGTGAAGCTGTAAAGCGTACCAAACTCATCAATAACAATATTACTTAATTCAGGAACATGATCTGTCTGATCAATAAGACTAGCAATAGCCAAATCATCCTGAACACCCATTTTACGCAAAAAATAACCAGCACTCGAGTACCACAAAGCTTCTAGTGGGTCAGGAAAGGCTCGCCCTAAACTCATGCTTAAGCGTGCTGCACCTTCAAGCTTAAGATCAGGGTTTAGTTTCTTAAATTTGCTAGCAAAATAGCCTGCAGCTACCGTATCATCTAAATCTTCTTGATCCCATAGCCCGCAACCCACCAAGTAAATATTGTTCTTTGCTAACTCGAGTGCTCGCTCAACAACCGCGTGACTGTTATAAAAAGAACCTAATAAAAGATGTTTGGCATTTTCAAGTAAAGGTAGTTTTTTAGGTGCATTTTCAGATACAAGTACCGCGTGGCCTGAAAAACGAATATCAGCTAGCTCACTAGGCGAATTACCATAATTAAAGCCTTCAGGTGGCAAACCATTACGTTCACCTAAAAGCAACGCACCTGTATCTGCCGCAAATTGCCGTGCGAGCTTTAATTTTGTAGAAATATGTAACTCTTCAAGACCATTATCAAATAACAAAGGTGCAACGGTAGAACTTCTTAAGACATCAATCAAAATAACAACATCATCATAAGGAGGCTTAGGTAGCAAATCAACACGAACATTCATACATCATTCCTTCATTATTCGTTCAATATGCTTTGTGAATACAAAACAAATTGCAAGCTAGGAAAAGTAAACAAACGCTACTCGGACAGTAAGCTAAACAAAGCTTTAAGCCGTAAAGCAAAAAGTTGAGCAAATAATATCACGTCAACACAAAATGAGTTAGTAATTCTTTGCCTAAAAAAAACAAAGAGAGCATGGTAGAACACGAACAGACTGCACAGCACGCGGTAATCTGAGCTGTGGCAGCAAACATACCTACCCTAAGTTTTGAAGCAAGCTACCAACAAGGTAATCTCAAAGATTTCTTTGCACTCGAGCCTAATGAAACAGACGCTGCACTTAAGCTAGATAGACCTATTCAGCGAGCTGCACTCGTAGAAGCCTTAAAGTTATTTGCAAGCAAACACCAAGCACCCAAAGAAGTCTTTGCGCAACTTGAATTACTAGCTAAAGAAAACACCAGAGCGGTAGTGACAGGGCAGCAAGCAGGACTTTTATTAGGCCCCACTTATTCCCTTTCAAAAGCTGTTACCGCCATGAATTTAGCAACAGAACTCTCAACAGAAGATAAAGCTGTGGTACCTATATTCTGGCTAGCCAGCCAAGACCATGACACTGAAGAAATGGATCACGCTTATCTTTTAGACTTTAAAGAACAACTGCATTACTTAAATGTAGATCTACCTAAAGACACACCCGCAGCACGCATAAGCATGAAAGCAGAATGGCTCGAGTCTGTAACTGAAAGCATTCAAGAAGCAGATTTTCAGCCCGTTTTTAAGCAAGAAGTTCTTGATTTACTGACCTCTACAGTAACTAGCGCAGAAACCTATACAGATTGGTTTGCTGCTATTATGTTTCAACTTTTAGGCAAGCACGGACTGATTATTGTTGACCCTATGCAGCTTGAAATTGCAGAATTATTTAAACCTATCTTTAAGCAAGAATTAGATGACCCTAGTGCCTCGGTAGATGCTGTGAATGACGCTGCGAAGCGCCTAAAAAGCATGGGCTTTGAACCTCAGCTTGGTAGGGGTGAAAATGCAACAAATCTGTTTTTAGAAACAAAAACACCTGCTGGCTTTAAGCGAGAACTCTTAAGATTTGATGGCAAAACCTTCTTTACTCAAAATGAAACATACACAAAAGAAGAGCTCTTTGAAAAACTCGAGCTTGACCCACGTTGTTTAACACCTGCTGCTGGTTTTAGACCCATTACGCAAGATTTTATTTTGCCGACCGCTGTGCTGGTGGGTGGTCCTGGTGAACTAAAGTACATAGCGCAACTCAAAGGTGTTTATGAGCAGCATAAGGTTGCCATGCCCATCATTTGGTCTAGAGCAACCATGACGGTGTTTGAGCCACCTGTAAGCCGAATTATGGATAAATTTGGCTTAAGCCTAAAAGACCTAAAAAGCTTTGAACAAAAAAAGCAAGAGGTACTCTTAAGCCTGCATGGTCACGCGGATAGCTTTAACATGACACTAAGCACGCTAGATGAAGCTATTCAAAAGCTAATAACAGAAGTTCGCAGTATAGACCCAAGCTTAGAAGGCAGCATTGTAAAAGGCGAAGGTTACTTAAGTAAAACCCTAAATATCTTAAAAACAAAAACTGCAAAAGCCCTAAGCAATCAAGATACGATCTACACACAGCAATTTGAGCGCTTAGAGAAGCAACTCTTCCCCAATGGAACGCCACAAGAGCGCATTATTAGCCCCTTTAGTTTGTTCTTGAAATTTGGTATCGACCCTGTGATTAAAGCGTTCTTAAGCATGCCACCCCAAGGCGACCATGAGATAAGGATTTGAGCTAGCAACAAGGCAATGACTAAAAGAACAAAACTCGTTGCACATTGCAAGATACGCCATGTCACTCTCACTCATTCATGACTTAGAAACCGCCCTACAAGAAACCCAAAGCTGCGCCATATGCTGGCTCGAGCAGCGTCAAGTCACTCGCTACCTAACAGGCGTATCAAATGACGGAGTAAACAACATTCCTTTAAGAATACGACTTGCAAAAAAAGGGGGCTACTGCTCAGAGCACAGTGAACAATTTGTAAAAGTATCCCAACCCCTCTCAAGCGCCATACTGCTAGAAAGCTTCTTAAAACAAAAACTCGAGCGTGCGGCTAGTGGTAAAAAAGCTATTCAGATAGACTGTGAGGCTTGCGAAATAAAAATAGATAATCGTAATAGTTATGCCAAAAGCATTCAAAGAACCATTAAGCAACAAAACATTCAAGACTTACTTTTAAAGGCTCATTTATGCTCTACCCATATTCAACTGGTAGCCCAGCGGGCACCCGCATTGTTTACTTATCAGCTCACGGCTCAGCATGATCAGCTCATGCAAGATTTAGCTGAATTTATACGCAAATACGACTACCGTGTCGTGAACAAAGAGCAACATACTCAAGCAGAAAAACAAAGCATTAAAACAGCGTTAGCACTTTTAAAAGATGATTGAACAAGCGTTTTTTGGCAACCCTAAATGGGTATAAGAAAATGCTAAGGCATTTATTATTTTGCGTAGCATTAAGTATGATACAAAAATAAAGCTAAAGGAGAACCCATGAGAGTCGTCATACTCGGAGGCGCAGGCTTCCTCGGACAAAAACTAGCCAAAGCCCTACTCAAAAAAGGCTACATAGAAAACAACGGACAAAAACAAGACATAACAAAACTCGTCATGTTTGACCGAATAAAACCAAACCTGCAAGATGACAGACTTGAGTTAATCACAGGTGACCTAACAAAACCTGAAACGCTAGCCAGCGTCATAAGCGAAGATACAGACGTCATATTTCACTTAGCAGCCGTGGTAAGTGGCGAAGCAGAACAAAACTTTGAACTCGGCATGAACGTCAACCTAGTCGCAACCCAGAATCTACTCGAGCTTTGCCGTAATTTAAGCAAGCCCCCCAAACTCTTATTTGCCAGTTCCGTAGCAGTCTTTGGGGGCGACATGCCAGACATCATTACAGATACCACCGCAAGCACCCCACAAAGCTCCTACGGAACTCAAAAAGCCATCGCAGAACTACTCATAAACGACTACAGCCGCAAAGGCTACATAGACGCTCGAGTGCTTCGCTACCCAACTATTGTTGTAAGACCCGGTAAGCCTAACGCAGCTA
>CAZWJZ010000017.1:0-28119 GCA_964634665.1 uncultured bacterium
ATGTTCGCAAGAACCCGCGTGTGTAAATTTGTTTGACATGCTAATAACAGGGTAGCAAAGAATAGCAAAGTCAGCTCTTAAAGACTGAGCGCTCGAGTACCCCTTATAAGCTGTTATTGTGTGCGCTGCTAAATGGCCGCCTGCTGATGAGCCCATAATGCCAAGTGTTTTTATGCCAAATTCGGCACTTCGTTCGCGCATAGTTTCTATGGCTGCGAGGGCATCTTCGAGCATGGCTGGGTGTTTAAAGCCTTGTGGACCAAGTCTATAGTTCACCACAAAGCAGCTTATGCCTTGCTTTTGAAAAAACTCGGCATAAGCTTTGCCTTCGTGCTCGGCTAGTTTCCGGTAACCACCTCCCGGCAAAATAATAATGCCGATATGCGTTTTAGGTTCAGAAGCCAAATAGACATCTATTTGGGGTGCTGCTTTGCTTGTGCTACTGCTCAAACTTGCATGAAAACTCTGCATAGATTAGGTCAAGTTGTAATGGCTTGGCTTTCTGGCATGAGCCAAGCTGGCAAGTCTTTGCCTTTTTCTTTTAAGTGACTGGCATATAAGAAACGGTAAACATCACTCACGTAATATTGAGGGTTTTGTTTGTCGGGAAGCCTGTCTAGAAAGCCATCCATAATGCGCTCTGCTGTGTCATTATCAATACCTGACTCAACTTCATAGTCAAAGTAAATCGCTAAGTCTTTGTCTTCTTCTTCAATTATATTTGAAACCCCAAATTGTTTTGGGAAACGGTGAGCAGGTGAGTAGCGCTCCATTAAAAAGGTACCTAGTGCCGCTGAGTTAACATGGCCTTTATGCTCATAAAGGAAATTAACAGTTTGTTGGGCATCTTCAATGGTTTCACCCGGAAAGCCAAAAAAGAAAAAGGTATGGTTCCAAATGCCAGCTTCGTAACTATCTGTCAAGATGCGGTGCATCTGGTCAAGTTTGGTGCCTTTAATCATTTTGTCCATAACGGGTTGTGAGGCACTCTCTAAACCATAAAGAATCATGCGGCAGCCAGCGTCAGAGATATTAGTTAGCAGTTCTTTATTCATGACATTTTCAAATCTAGCGCAACCACCCCAATGAAAAGGGCTATCCTGCTCTTTTAAAATGGCAGACATGCCGCGCAGGGTTTTGGGAGTAAAAGCCTCATCTGAAAATAGGATGTGTCTAACCCCATACTTTTCTTTTAAGGTGTGCATTTGGTCAACTAAGGTTTGTGCGCGAAGCTGACTAAAGCTTTCAGCCTCACCATAACCCACATTGCAAAAGGCGCACTTGCCAAAGTAGCAGCCTCTAGCTGTTAGCATGGGAAGAGCTTGATAAGGTGCAAGGTAGCGCCCAAGTGGCAAACCATCAAAGTCTGGCATAGGTACATCAGCAATATTTTCAGGTGGCTTACGAAGCGTTACTCGAATCTTATCAGCTTCACGATAAACAAGATTCGGAACCTTAGAGAAGTCTTCACCAGCTTCAATAGCTTTAACAAGTTCTAATAGAGGAACTTCACCATCAAAAACCACAGCACTATCAATAAGTTCAAAGATGCGTGGTACTTTGGGTAGTTCTTCTCGCAGCATACTTATGTGCGGACCACCCACAGTAATATGACAATCAAGACCTGCGTCTTTAATTAAATGAGCAATAGTCATACCTGCTAGCATTTGTGGCATAGAAGGAATAGCAATACCCACCACATCAGGCTTTTCAGCAATAATATCTTTCAAAATGCCACGCTTGTAAAAGTCAATAAAGATATTAAAACGCTCATCTTTAACAAGCTTCAAAATTTCTTTACTACTATCAGTTGGCCCAGCAGCCGTGTAACTCTGCAAATTAAGATTAGCAGGGTAATAAGGAAGTGAAGCAAGCTCGAGTGCCTTAATGACGGTCTCAAAGGCTTTTTTGCCTACAGGTCCATCAAAGAAGCGTTTGCTACGAATAATGTTTTTTGCACCTTCTACTTTTTTGGCTAAGTCATAGCCTTCATTTAGGGCCCAAAGTACAGTTTCTTGAGGAGGTAAAGGACGATCTGTAGGCGGTTGGTCTGCATTTTTGCCATAAATAGCTTTGATTTTATCGATACTTGCTTCAATAGAGTTTTTGGTTAAAATCTCATCAAAAATTTCTAGATTCAGATCACGCTGAATCACCTCAACATCGTGAGAGCGTAAAAAAGCAGTTAGGGTAGGTAATGCCAAATGCGGCATGGTGGGTGTCCAGTTGGGTGGAAATAAAAGCATGACTTTCATGAAATCACTCCTAAAAGAGGTTGAGTTACTAGCTTGAGAGCGCCAGCTAAAAATGCGCATAATAAAAGCGCCACAAAAATAACAATAAGTCGATGTCTTAAGACGCGTTTTTCAACACCCACTTTAAGATAATCATCTGTAAAAAAAATAAAAACTAACCAAGCAATGCCGCCAAAAATCATAAAAAACTGAGAGCTGGCTCTGTAAGCAGAATGTTTAAGCTCGAGTAAGACATACCAGTGAGTGAAGACAGAGTGGTAGAGAAATAAAAGATAGCAAGAAGCGGCAATGGCAGCAAACCAGCCTAAGTAAGCTAAGCAGTAAGACCAGAAGCGTCTTGGTGACGGGTTAATATCTGGTCTTTGTTGCATAGGCTTAATCATGCTTAAGTGTGTTTGGGGCTCATACCTTCTGTTAACAAAGGTAGATCGTTAATGTCACCCACTTCAACCAGATAAATGTTTGCGTATTTTGTGAGGTCAGATGCGTACATGACATACCTACCATCAGGTGTAAATCTAGGGTGACAGTGAGCATGCTGATCATTAAAAGTACTACGATGATATGCAAGTACCCTTGGGCCTATGTAGCGTTCGCCATCCCAATTAAAAACTTGTATAAAAGGTTGAGCTTCGCCTTGATGACTAAAAACGGCTGCAGGTGAACCATCGCCAGCAATGAGATTTTGATTTTGAGAACAAAAATGGACCGAACGGTAAGGAAAACTTACTTCGACATGCTCACTGTTATCCCACTTGATATGACCATAAATATGCTCGCCTTTTTGGTCACGCGGGAAGCCGTGATAGCCAATCGTTTCACCATTTGCAAACCAGTACTCATGACCTACGGCAATGCCTTGACCTTCTTGAGGACGAATTTTCCAAGTTTCACCTGTTTGAATATTCAAACCCCAAATGCGCTGCTCAACCAAATGCCAAGGGCCTTCATGACAAAAAGTCATGATATCAGGTAGCACAGGAGAAGTATTTTCATGGGTAATATAGCAATAATCTTCATGAATTACGTCAGCTTTACCGGTAGCAATTTCAATACGCAAAATCTGCGAAAAAGGCTTCGCATGAAACTGATCATGAAAGCTCGAGTATGCAAAGGAGATTTTTGCTTTATCGTCTTTGTTTGCTTTAGCAAGGCGAGTACAAATGTATTTACCATCTGCATTTGCACCAGGGCGACCGGTTGCTTCCATGCCTTCTGGGGCTTCAAAAACAACGCGCTCTTTAAGCGTTGCCATGTCTAGCTCAATGATTTGACGATTCCACCAGTAATAATGAGCGTTATTGGCAGCGCTGTAGCAGCCTCCAGGGCGACTAGCCCCTGAGCGTTCTAAGTCAGTGAGTTGCGTAATGCTAAAGGTATCAAGATTATAGCCAAAAAGATTACTTTTGCCATCACGATCAGACGTAAAAATAAAAGACTTGCCCTCGTTATACCAACAAGGATCGGTAAAATACATATGGTTAGAATGCCCGAAATAATCGGTTAAGCGGATAACTTCGCGTCCGCTATAAGCATCTTGATAACGAAAAATATTATCGCTAAACGTGTCGCCTTTTGCCATACTCGAGCTTCCTTTACTAGTGGTCTTATAGTGTAGTTAATTGTCAACCTTTATCACGAATCAAAGGTTGACAATTAGGTTTTGTCAGTCTTAGTGCTAAGCGCTTAGCTCCAACTCTTCTGCGTAGTGACAACTTACCCAGTGCTTAGGGCTTAGTTCGCGTAGCGGCGGTGTATCGGTTTTGCATTTGTCGGTTGCGTAGCGACAACGAGGGTGAAAGTAACAGCCTGAGGGTGGGTTTGCCGCGTCTGCTACTTCGCCTTGTAAAGCTACATGCTTGGTGCGTTTGCGTGGGTCAGGTTTAGGCGCAGATGATAGTAGCGCTTCGGTGTAAGGGTGTTTTAGATTGGTAAATAATGCTTCGGTGCTGGCTATTTCAACAACTTTGCCTACATACATGACAGCAACACGGTCACAAAGGTGACGTACTACGCTTAAATCATGCGAGATGAAAAGATACGTTAGTTGAAACTGGCTTTGTAAGTCTTTTAGTAGGTTAAGTACCTGAGCTTGTACAGATACATCGAGTGCTGAGACAGGCTCATCACAAACAATAAGTTGAGGATTAAGCGAGAGTGCTCTAGCAATGCCTATGCGCTGACGTTGCCCACCTGAAAAAGCGTGAGGGTAGCGGCTCATGTACTCAGGGCGTAAGCCTACTAGGGTTAATAGTTCAGCAACACGATCACGTAAAGCAGAACCTTCAAGAACGCCATAGTTTTTTAGAGGCTCACCTACTATTTGCTCTAAAGTCATGCGCGGATTTAAAGAAGAATAAGGATCTTGAAAAATCATTTGAATGTTTTTCCAGACATTACGCATTTCTTCTCGCGATAGTTTGGCTAAATCCACATCACCTTGATTGGTGTCTTTAAAAAGAATTTCACCTGCAGTAGGGTCATAGGCTCTTATGACAGCACGACCTGTTGTTGTTTTGCCGCAGCCTGATTCACCAACTAAACCAAGTACTTCTGCACGTTTAATATTAAAACTAACATCATCAACCGCTTTAACATAATTAACAAGTTTCTTTCGAAAGATGCCTTGCTTGTAAATGGGGAAGTGCATTTTTAGATTTTTAACTTCGAGTAGTGTTTCGCTCTGTGATTGTCTTTTGGTTTGACCTTGAGGACTTGTCATGCATTAACCTTTTGTTTTAGAGCCGGGTTGATGTCAAAAGCTCGAGCGCAACGTGACCATTGTTTTTCTGCCACTTCTCTAAATTCGGGGTTGCCGCAAGCACTAGCTACATAGTGAGGGCAACGAGGGTGAAAAGCGCAGCCTTTGGGTACTGAGGTTGGGTCAGGCACAGCGCCTTTAATGGTTTCGAGTCGTTCTACCACTTCGTCATGTCTAGGAATTGAGCGCATGAGTGCTTGTGTGTAAGGGTGTGATGAACGATGAAACAAGTCATCAATCTGAGCTACTTCAACTTCTTTACCTAAATACATGACCACAACTTCATCAGCCATTTCTGCAATAACACCCAAATCATGGGTAATAAACATAATGGCCATGCCCAACTCTTCTTGCAGGCTTCTCATTAAATCAAGAATTTGAGCTTGTGTTGTTACATCAAGAGCGGTGGTGGGTTCATCTGCTATGAGTAATTTAGGGTCACAACTGAGCGCCATAGCAATCATGACGCGTTGGCGCATACCCCCTGAAAGTTCGTGGCGGTAGCGGTTTAAAAGGCTTTCTGGTCTAGGCAAACCAACCCTTTGAAAGAGTTCAACTGAGCGGTCTTCGGCTTCTTTTTGACCCACATTTTTATGTAACCTTATAGCCTCAACCATTTGATTGCCAATGGTGTGCACAGGACTTAGGCTGGTCATAGGTTCTTGAAAGATCATAGCGATTTCTCCCCAGCGGAGTTTTCGCATGGTTTCACCTTTAGGTTTTTGCTGAGTGATTTCAATAGGACCCGCTGGATTGCCGTGATAGCTAATGGTGCCACCATCAATCCGACCTGGATGTTTAACCATATTTAAAATAGCTCGAGCGGTTACGCTTTTTCCGCAACCTGATTCACCTACAATACCTAGGGTTTTGCCTTTGGGTATTGAGAAACTAACACCATCAACGGCACGCACAGTGCTTTGGGTTAGGTAGAAATTTACCTGTAAGTTTTTAACTTCAATAAGGGCATCTGACATGGTAATCCTCAACGTCCGAAGGGGTCAGCGGCGTCACGTAAGCCGTCACCGAGAAAATTAAAGGCGAGTACTGTAAGGACCACAGCTAGACCAGGTAGCAAGAGCCATGGAGCTAGTGCTACGGTACGAATATTTTGTGCTTCTTGTAGTAAAACACCCCAGCTAATGACGGGTTGGCGTAAACCTAAACCTAAGAAGCTGAGTGAGGTTTCTGCTAAAATAATGCCAGGAATGGAAAGCGTAAGTGAAGCAATAATGTGACTCATAAAGCTAGGTACCATGTGCCGAATAATAATCGGGAAGTCTCTGGCACCGCCAAGACGAGCTGCTAAAACAAAATCTTCATTTCGTAAAGATAAGAAGCGCCCGCGCACCTGACGCCCTAAACCAGTCCAACCTAAGATTGACAAGATGATGGTAATACCAAAATAACGCAGGGTTTGTGGCCATTCAGGAGGTAAAGAGGCGCTTAGTGCCATCCAGAGAGGTAAGGATGGGATGGAGCGAATAAACTCGATAACACGTTGAATAATATTATCAGTAGCTCCACCATAGTAGCCAGATAAGCCGCCTAGCACAATACCTAAAATAAGACTTAAAAAGACACTTAAAAGACCAATAGAAAGAGAAATCTTACCGCCATGGATAACCCTAGAAAGCATATCTCTACCTAAGCGGTCAGAACCTAAAAGAAAGATCACTCCACCTGAGGCTTCATCTAAGCCAAAAAGATGGAGGTCTGATTCCCAGAGGCCTAAGAATTTATAAGAGTCACCTCGAACAACAAAGTAAATAGGATGCCAGACTGTTTTATCAATAATAAAACTGCGACGTAAGGTTTCAGGATCTCGCTCTTCAGTAAGGCCAAACACGCCCGGTCTAAAACTAAAGTTGCCTTCAGCATTAATAAAACTTATGCTTTGAGGGGGCACGTATTTGGTTGAAGCATTAAATTTTTCAGGATTTGCAGGTGCAATAAAGTCTGCAAAAAGAGCAATGGTATAAAACAAAATAAGAACAGCGGCGCTAAACATAGCAATGCGATGCCGCTTAAACTTCCACCACATAAGCTGTCTAGGTGTGGCAATTGATGCGCCTTTTTCAGAAATGGTTTCGTCGCTGCTTTGAGGTAAATTAGCTGTCGTTATATCTGCCATTAGTCTAGTCGAATCCTTGGGTCAACAATGGCAAGCACAATGTCAGACAAAAGCGTACCAATAACGGTGAGAATACTTAATAACATAACAATCGCTCCAGCTAAAAACATATCTTGACTAAGAAGTGCGCGTAAAAGAATAGGGCCAATTGTAGGCAAGTTAAGTACTACAGCTGTTATGACAACCCCACCAATAAGTTCAGGCAGAGCGTAACCGGCTGTACTAACAAAAGGATTTAAAGCAACACGTACAGGGTACTTCCAAGTAAGACGCTGCTCACTTAAACCTTTTGCTCGAGCTGTTTCGACATAGGGCTGATTAATTTCGTCAAGCATGTTTGCACGCATAGTACGAATAAGCCCTGCGGTACCTGCGGTACCAACAACCAGCATAGGAATCCAGAGGTGACTAATTAGATTGGCAACTTTACTCCAAGACCACGGCGCGCCTTGATATTCGGGCGAAAAGAGCCCACCTACATCCTGACCAAAGACCGAAAAGCCTATCCACATAAGCACTAGTGCTAGCATAAAATTTGGAATAGCCAAGCCAATAAAGCCTAAAAAAGTAGAAACATAATCACCAAAGGAATACTGGTTTGTAGCGGAGTAAACGCCAATAGGAATAGCAACTGCCCAGACAAATAAAATAGATGAGCCTGACACCAGAATAGTAAGCATGAGCCGACTCCAGATTAACTGGTTGACAGGTAACTGCCATTCTAATGACTGACCAAAATCTCCTTGTAACATGTTGCCAACCCATTTGAAGTACTGAATGTGCAAAGGTAGCCCTAAACCATAGGCGTCACGCAAGGCCTCGAGTTGTTGAGGGGCAATAGTATCCCCCTGAGCTTTAAGGCTAGCAGCATAAGAAGTCAAAAAGTCTCCGGGTGGTAGCTGAATGATGACAAAACTAACAATAGAAATAACAAAAATAGTAACAATTGCATTTAAGACACGGCGAACAATAAATACAAACATGAGCTTCCCTTAATATATAAAAGTCGTTAAGAAAATAATCAAAAACTAAGCTCGTAGGACTCAGAGCTTATGCTGAGTCCTACAAGCTATTAATTAAGACTTGATGTAAAACTGAGCTGGGTTAAGTTGACCAGCATTACGTAAGGTGTCATCATCAATATAGCCAGAAGCTACATTGCCAAATTTATCACTAGTAATGTAAAGAACAGGGGCTTCACCAACAAGACCAATAGCATAAGGATGCTCTTTATGGATATCTAAAAGCTGTTTAAAGTGCGCATCACGCTTGGCTTGATCAGGCTCAACTCGAGTTTGATCCCAGTAGGCCCAAATTTGGCGAATAGGGTGATCTGCAGGTGGCTCGAGTTTTGCAAAGGCCGATTCTGTATCCCAGAAGTGACCATAGAGAGGTGCCCAAGGGCCGTCATCAATGTTGCCGAGGTAGCGACCAGGGTCAGCCATAACAACTGAGTTACGGTCAAAGCCCCAAACGCCAACATCTACTTCACCATTTTGTACTCGGGTTTCGTAGAGTGAGCGCTCAACCACATCTTGGCTGGCATCTATACCAATAGCTTTCCAGTAGGTTTCTACGAGACCAATTTGGTCAGCCTCTGGTGAACCGGTTTGGTATTGGTGCAAGATTCTAAAGTCTAGACGGTTGCCGTCAGCACGTACTCTAATGCCGTCACTGCCTTTGGCTAAGCCTAATTCGTCAAGTAGCGCGTTGGCTCTATCAGGGTCATATTCTGCCCAGCGAGTTTCAAACTCAGGGTCATAGTTAGGTGAACCTGATACGGGTGAAGCTTGACGGGGTTCAAATAGGCCATCAAAAATCAAATCGTTAATCTCTTCACGATTAATTGAAATGGATAGCGCTTCACGGAATTGTGCGGTATCAAAAAGTGCAGCAAGTACAGGATCACTGTTATTGATATTTGGATAAACAGCGTTAGTGCTGGCAGCTTTCCAAATAGTTAAGGTGTAGTTGCCAATACCTTCATTTTCTTTGTAGAACGTGAAGTTAGCAGATTGAACATGGCGACCTTGGAAGTCAATAAGACCCTGAGCAATCCAGAGGTCAAAGACAGCATTGTCACCAAATAAAGCGTGGCTAATCGTATCAATATAAGGAAGCTGATTACCCTCTGAATCTACACCGTAGAAGTAGGGGTTGCGTTCCATAATATAAGGATCTTCAGTAGGCTTGTTTTTAGCTTTCCAGGGGTTAAGTACAGGTAGCTCAGGGTTTCTGAACCAGAAGGCAATTGGGCCTTGGGTGTTACCAGCATCACCAAAGAGTTCTTGCCAAGTACTTAAGCCGTTTTCTTCCATAGCAGCATCAATTTTGGCCTGATCACCATATTGAGGCATGTACTGTCTCAAATAGTGTGCAGGTGCCATAAGGCTCGGGCCACCTGTCATACCACCTGTTAGTTTGGCCATAGAGATAGGCAAGAGGGGGTTGGGTGCAGGGAAGCCAATGCTAAAGGTTCTTTCATCTATGATATTAAGCGTCATATCGATGCCATTAGTTGTTAGCCAAGCAGGTTTGTTGCCAAGTTCACCTAAGTAAAACTCGTCATACCAGAACTGAACATCTTCAGTGGTAGCTGCTACGCCGTCAGACCATTTGAGGCCATCACGTAAGGTGAAGGTAAATTCACTAGCATCCTCATTTTGGGTCCATTCAGACACGTAACCTGTGGTTACATTAACGGTATCTGGATCAGGTACATCCCAGCGAATCGCCATTTCTTCGATAAGTTTCGTAGGGCCCCAACGATCAGAAATGCCTTTAAAGGCACGACGCCAAGTACCACCATACTGACCAATTTCGTTTACGGTTCTAATGACACGAGGGTCACTAGGTAGACGCTCAGCAACCGTAGGCAAAGCACCGCTACTCACCATGTCAGCTAGCATAGGGGCTTCGTTAAAGCTGCTAGGTGTGGCTTGAGCAAAGGCGCTGCCAGTTACGCTTCCTGCGATTACTGTAGCTGCAACTGAGCTGCCAGTTAACTTCAAAAAGTCACGGCGTGAAACTTCTTTATTCAAGAGTTTTCCTAAATTCTTATTCTTATCCATTAAATTCATTACCTCCAAAGGTTGAAATTACTAAAAACCGATTCTTCGAGTTATTTTTTTGCTGCCACCTCCTCATCGGGCTAAAGCCGAAAAAAAATTCTATAAATCAACATTGAAGCCACATTCACTAACCCTGCTCATGCTTCAAGCGAAGGTTTTTGATCATGAACGCGAGATGTCATCATAGCTTCATAAAACATAGGTAACCAGTAATCAAAAGCTTCAACACTCGAGCCTTGAGCAATCATGCTTACCTGTTGATCTTTGCGGTACAAAACCCTAATCCAGCGTTTTAGCTTTTGGTTTTGTTCAGTGTAAGAAAATCTGGCTTCAAGACAAATAACATTGCTAACTTCCCAGTCTTTAGTTTCTTCAATAGAAACATCTTGTAAAGCTTTTATGCCTTCTAGAAAGCCTTCTTTGAGATCTTCTTTATCTTCTGAAGTGAAGCTTGTCTCCATAGGCGTTACTTCGGCAGCTAGTAAAGTTTTATTGTCACTAGCATCGGGTTGAAAGAGAACACCTTCTTTGCCATCTGACCGTTTGCTATGGGGCCAATCTGTAGGAACGAAGAAGGAGTAATGTTCGTCTCTATACCAATGCAAGCCTTTAAAAACAGGCTTGTCACGTTGTTTTTTTTCGACCATAAGTACGACCTTTGTACGTGGTTTAGTTGCTATTTCTTAATTGTAGTTAGCTTAACAATAACACATCATATAGGATATAGGTCAAGTTTTTGCGTTAATGAAACATTTATCTGCTTTTCAGCTTGCTTTCAAAATTAGCTTAAGAAGCTTTGAAATAGGGACAGTTAAACGCTAATTCGGGGTTTTAGCTCTTTTTAGAAATCATTTGTGAACAATTTGATATTAAAAGAAGCTCGAGTTTTAGCTTATATTTTTTGTCTAGACTCCTTTTTTAGTGCTTATATGACTGTGAATAAGTTAACACTAAGCATTAGATAGCTTTTTAAGTGCAGTAAATATAGCTAAAAAAACGTTATTGATGGGGGGGTGAGACATTTCGAGGCTAAGTTTCGTTTTAGGTATACAAGCTTACAAAGAGATGAACGACTTAAGTGCATAATTAAGTCTAACAAGCGTATATTGCTTGTCTAGACCTTAAGCCCACCACCATCTGGGTAAAGGCAAAACAAAATCCTAATTATAATTTAAACCTAAAGACAGCATTTCAAACTAAACATTAGTTTACTTGTGAGTCATTTCACATGAAAGGAAGTTAATCATGGATCCATATTCAATGATTTATCTATCAAAAGAACGCATACGCGAATTCCAAGGCTCAAATGCCCCTGTAGAACCCTTCTATAGTCCCTTTAGACCCCAATGGAGACAAACCTTAGCAAACCGCTTCTACGCGCTAGCCAGCAAACTCGAGCCAAAATACTACCCCCCACGTGGACTTGCTCGCAAATAATTAAAGTAAAATAGAAAAGTCAAATAGTAGTTACGTCTTTGCAAAAAAGAGGCGTAACTATTACAAAAAAGAGGCGTAACTATTAAACGCCTAATATAGGCCAGTTACGCTTAACAAAGACTGGCTCACAAACGCTTGCTTATAAAGCTGCTCGGATTTGCTAAGATTATAGCGATGCCAGCGAATATCATAGTCTTACTAACAGACGATCATGCTCAATGGGCGCTACCCTGTTACGGCAATAGCGAAATACACGCAGCTAATCTAGACTACCTAGCAGATACAGGTGTCGTAATGGCAAACGCTTTTACACCCACACCCGTCTGCTCACCCGCTCGAGCTTCTTTTTGGACAGGGCTTTACCCTTCACAACACGGTGTACACGATTATTTAGCTGAACATGAAGATGAGATTGGCTCACGTAATTGGATTGCCAATAAACCCAACCTAGGGCAGCTATTACAGGATGCAGGCTACAAAACAGCCATGTGCGGTAAATGGCACTGCGGATTAGGTGAAGGACCCATTGACGGTTTTGACTATTGGTATAGCGCATGGCGCCAAACCCCTAAATATCATTTGCCAACAGCAAACTATAGTGACCACGGCGTTATTACAGAAAAGTCCGGTTTTGATACTCAGATTATTACCGATGCTGCCCTGCGCTTTTTACGTGAAACTAAAGAACAACCCTACTTTTTATTTATAGGCTTATCAACTACACATAGCCCTTGGCTAAACCGAGCCGAAAGGCTGGTTTCGGTACTGCGAAACCAGAGCTTTAAAGATATTCCTGACGACGCGTTTTACCCTTTTGGTATTGCAGGTGATACCCCAAAAACACCCTCCAACCCCAACGAAGTTGCTGCTCAATATTACGCTTCAGTAAGCCAGATTGATGAAATGCTTGGGCGTGTTTTAGATGAACTCGATGCTCTTGGGCAAAGAGAAGACACATTAATTGTTTACACCTCAGATCACGGGCTTAACCTAGGGCATCATCAAGTCTGGGGTAAAGGCAATGCTACACGCCCCTTAAATATGCTTGAAGAGTCCATTCGTGTACCCCTTATTTTAAATCACCCTAGAAGTTTGCTGAGCAATGAAGTAAAACAAGAATTTGTAAACCACACTGACCTTTTTATGACCCTGCTAGATTACGCAGGTGCACTGCCCAAAGAAGATATTTACCCTGGGGAGAGTTACAAACCATTACTATTAGGTCAAGATCAGCACTGGCGAGATGTAAACATAGCTGAATACGGTCCTGTGCGAATGATTCGTAGCAAAAGGTATAAACTCATTTTACGGGAACCCCTCGGAGCTAACTTGTTTTTTGATCTTGAGAATGACCCAAGAGAAAACAACAACCTTTACGAGCACGCAGAATCTAAAGAACTCATTGAGACATTAAGCGAGCAGCTCAACGCTTTCTTCAAGCGTTATGAAGACCCCAAATACAGTGGTCAAAATAACCCATTAGCTAGGCATAATGACGCTGAAGCGTGGAATAACGAGTCAGACAAAGGTAGCTAAGCTACACCTTTTTTGAAAAACAGATCAAGGTTTCCATAGTACTGCTTCTATAAACCGCTCACCCTCAGGCGAATCATTAAAATAATAAACTGCTACAACCGTGCCATCAGCTAAAACCACAGCACGCGGATACCCCATATCGTGATTGCCACCTCTATGCTCACGCAAAGTAATCTCATCTGACCATGTTTGACCCAAATCATGACTCGAGCGCGCAGCTATGGTTAACTTATCTCGATTCCCGTAGATAAGCAGTAAGCGTTTATCCGCTAACTGAAGCAAAACAGGAGGGTTACCATTGTTGCCAGCAAATTGCACAGGGCGATTTAAGTACGTCCAAGTTTGCGCATTATCATTAGTGCTATAAAGATCAATCCAATTACTATTTGTACCCGAGGCATCTTTACTACGAGAGCGAATAGCAGATAATAAGCGACCGTCAGCTAGCTTTAAACTAGATGGCATTATGTTGAAATCAAGAGCGCCCTCAGGCTCACCGCCAATATCTGAAACAAAGTCAAAAGATTGCCCACCATCTGAAGTACGTACACAAAACACCTTACCTTCAGTACCATTTGCCTTATTAGCTGTTAGGAACAACAAACAGGTATTACTATTTTCAATAAGATAATCTGTACGAGCAGCTATAGCTGTCTGCCCAAACATCGGCAGTGCAAATGGCCCCTGCCACGAAATGCAGCGATCATAAGAAACATAAAAGAAAGACCTAGCACCCTCTTGAAGACCCGTGCGTGCACACATCAAAGCAAAATCAGGATGCCTAAAATCAATAGGCTCGAGAACAGGCGAAACACTATCATGCTGCTCGAGTGCAGCTTCTAGACTTAGGTCATAGTTCATATGCTCATCGGCAGAAAGTCCGCGATTATGTGGCGTGCTGCCAGAAAAAGTTTCAAGTTGCCAACTTTTCCCAGCATCTAGACTTCGCGCTTGTATGTTTTTAAAAGGTTTAGATTTATCTCGACTATGAAAGCTTTCATCTGACTGATGATAACCAACGGTAAAGCCAACAACTATTTCATTATCCCAGTGCCACATGCCGTAATTGGCAGGCCAGCCTGCATAGCGACCTTGTTCTTGATAAATTTTTATATGCTTCATTTACAATGCACCCAGCTATTCCTTTTCAGTAACTCATAAAGACTTCTCCATAGCAATTTGTTTACCTGCTGTCCCGTCTTTGTTTACTCCTGTACGCTTATAACCCATTTTAGTATAGAAGGGTACAGCCGTAATACTTGCCTCACATGTCAGTAATGTGACCTCATTAGAGATAGCAAGCTTCTCGATAGCGGCAAGTAATTGAGTTCCAACACCCCTAGCTTGAAAGTCAGGGTGAACAAAAAAGCTTAAAAGCTCATTGCCTTCAAGCGCAATTGTGCCAATAAGACGGTTCTCAGTTTCTGCAACCAAACAAACACGCTCTGTGCTTAGCTTAACTACCTTTTCAGGCGAAAAGTAATCGATAAGTAGCTTAAGACGTTCAGCAGGATAGTCTTTACTGTTTGATACTCTCATGGTCTTACGAATTAAGTTAGAGACGTTTTCAGCATCTTGTGCTTTAAAGGGACGAATAAGCAGCATAACTATAAAGTCTAGCAAATCAAGCTTAAAGATAAAAACAAAATCAGATTACTGCAGTCTAGGGTTAGTTCTTAAGTGTTATGGAGAGGGTAGTAGGTTGAATTTAGTAAAGACCATCACTACATCAATGATTACTAAGAAGCCATGCTTTTTCTTGGTGAAAAAGCTTATGTAACGCTTTTGCATATTGGCTACCCTGCTGACCCCAGCTTGGTAAGAGCTCGAGTGCTTTTAAAAAGCGTGCGGCGTGAAGTGCAGCGTGGTCAAGGGGTGTTATTTTTTCATAGCCTTGCTGCAAGTCAGCAGGGTTATTTTTGCCGTGAATTTCTTCTAAAATAAGCGAATATGCTAAGCAAAGGTAAGGATGGCCCAGTGAGGGTTTAGGGTCAATAACAGTGTACGGCTGCGCACTAGCGGCGTCATAAAGAATGTTGCCAGCGCGAAAGTCACTGTGAATAAGGCAACCCCCTAAAGTGACACGCTGCTCATTTAAGTGTTTCGCTGCTAAGTCAATGAGGGCTAAATCATGCTCTGATAAATCGCCATTAGTCAGATTAGCTTGAATAAAATCTAATGATTCTGGAGATTCTAGCGTTTCACTAAAGTTTTGTTTTTTACCTTCTATACTGCCGTCAGCGTTTATTTCTATAGTGCCATAGCCTTTAGCACTTACTTGATGCATGCTTGCAAGAATAGCGCCTAAATCCTGCAAAACGCTGGCGCAATTTACAGCGCTTTGCTCCATAACTGGGAATAGGTTAAGACCCGCTACTAATTCCATGTGCAACACGCCCCCGATTAAGCCATTTGGTAAAGATGCGTATTGATAGATCTCTGGCGTTTTTACACCTTGCTCAGACCAAGCTTTTAAAGCATAGTGCTCACTACGTAGCTCAGTTGGGTTCTCAGAGAACTTAAGAACATGGGCGGAACCCCCACGCAACTCTGCACGGTAAACCAAAGATGCGTTACCACCTTCTAAAGGCGTTAGCATTACGGGTTTTTCGCCTATGAGCTTAGTGATAAATGTAGAGGCTAATATGTCTTTCTCAATTAGCGTTTGAAAGCTCATTTATCTCTCCTGAAGCGCAGCTGAAAGCATTGTAAAGAACGGCTAAGTGCCCTTAGAAAAAAGAGCACTTAGCTATTTAATTTAAGATAAACCCCTAGATACACGAAGCTTGAAGGCATGATTAACAGGTGTCAGAAATGTTATGAGTACACGACAAAGCCCGTCTGCTACAGGCTCACTTGCACGCATCTGCTCATACAAATGCTCAGTTGAACCATTGGAAAGTTCAATAACATCATTGCCAAAACGCATTTTCCCAGCGCCACGTTTCAAAAAGATTTCTTGCCCTGCCTGTGTTCTAAAACCCGTGTCCTCGGTTTCCCAAAAGCCACCTGCCGGAAAGTCAAAGGCAATTTGCACCAAAACCTGATCAAGCCCATCTAAAGTTTGATAGTGAAAGTCAAAACCATCCTCAAGTGAACTAAGCTCGAGTTTGCTTAACATAGCGGGTAAGGGTTTGTAATCACGTTCTGCGATGGCCCGATCCCAATCATCTCGAGCTACGACTCTACCAAGGGGTAATTCATAGCCGGGTTTATGTAGGCGAACAGAACCATGGTAGTTCAGCGTTGCCTTATCAGCTTCTACAATAAGTTCATCAGCTACAAAATTGCCAATACCAAAATAAGTTTGTGAAATTTTGATGCAGCTTAGGGTAGCGTCACCATAAACAACTGACATGAGATTAGATACACCCCCATAAATAGTGGCACTTAAATCTTCATGCCGGACACGCCAAACTTCGTTAAGGGGATAGTGCTTTTTATACTCTGTGGGTAGCTGCGCTGTAGACGCTTCAGGTTCGCCATATTTCATAAGCACATAAGCTTGCCATTGCCAAGCAACGTCTCCTTGTTCTAAAGGTGCATGCTCCCAGAGCCACTGGGCGACACTCACAAAAAGAGGATTAGGCTTAAGCGCATTGCTATGCAAATAAGAAGCAATTAGCGGTACAGGCACGTCGCGACGACCATAATCTTGACGTCGTGATAAACCCGTTTCCGCAGTACCATCTGCATGAAAGAAATGTAAATTAAAGTTGAGATTAGAGCTTACTGCATCGTGAACCTTGGCAATATCAGCTGCATCATTCCAATGTTCAGCAAAGAGCAGTAAAGAACGGTTGGTTACTGCGTCATAAACACCAATGCTGCGCTCTAAATAGGTGCCTTCTTCATCCACATCAAAGCCTTCATCTAGATAAGAGCGGATGCAATCATGTGCTTTTACATCAGGAAAAAGTGCCATTGTTTGCGCCAAGGCAGCCACAATAACCCAGCGATGATTGGGGGTATGAAACCCACCTGTCATCATGCCTTGCGCAGCAAGACGAATAAAGTGCTCTAATTTTTCTAAGATGGGTTCAACGCTAGCAGCAAAGTCAGCATCTTGCACTGCTTGTGCTAATTGATAAAAGACACAGAGCAGTTGCACTGCAAAGCCTGTATCAGGCGCTGAATCATAATTGACATTGCGTAAATCAATATTGCCTGTAGCTCGTTGGGCACGAAGTATATAATCACAAGCTGCCGTTATACGTTCTAACAAATCATCAGGCAGTTTCAAGTTCTTGTGCGTTTGCTTAGCTATCAACAATAAACCACACGTTGTAAGGTAACGACTTGTACCCCCATGACCCGCTTCATCTACACGAGATTGAGGGCTAATATAAGCACCATAATGAGGATGCCCTTTTTGCATCATTTGCTTAGGCAAGCTATCTTTTAGTTCAAAGCTTAAAGCTTCTAAAATACTTTCTAAATTAAGTGTCTTCATAGTTACACGCCCTTCTCAAGTGTTTTAATATCTTCTGCTATAAGTGCATCGACTTTTAGTTCAGCCTTATGCCACACTAGTGTTCCTAAGCTCATGGCTGAAAGCGTAACTACTTTATTTGGCATGCTTAAACGCAGTGAACTAGCTTCATTGCCGTGATAACCCACAACATACAAGTCACTTTCAGGATTAGCATAAAGCCAAGCAGACTCAGCGTTACACTCGAGCGTAGCGCCGTTGCATTCAATAAAGCCTGTAGCATTTTGTTTTGCCATTGAAGACTCGAGCATGGGCCAAGCTAAGTCACTTTCTTGAGTCCAGCGGCGTTTTAATTGCCATGAGAGTAAGTCAATTTCAATGCCTAGTTCTTGGCTATCTCGTTGATAAGAAACGGACCATAAGCGTTCTTCAGTGCCTGTGAAATTAAGTGCAGGGTCAGTGTGATCTTTAAAGTTACCCAAAAGAATGGTTTTGGCAAACGCATTTGCGCTCTTAAACTCGCTTTTGCTGGCAACTTCAAGATAAAAGCCGCACTGAACTTTGCCTTTATAAAAAAAGCCGGGCCAATTAAGCTCCCAGAAAGACTTTTCGCTACCCTCATAATTGTAAAGCTCTAGAACCATGTCGCCTTTGCGCTCTACGAGTTTCATGCTTGCTTTTCTGCCTAAGTTGCTTCTAGTTAAAGGTTTAACAGCAATGTAGACGTCACCACTTGTTAAAACAACGAGCTCATCTGATTGGGTTTCAAAGCTTTTTTCATGAATTTGGTTTTTGCCTAGCCAAACTTCATCAACTTTGTCTGCGCCTAGCAAAATAAGGCAGAGTTTAGCGCTATGTATAACACCTGCTTGAGCTAGTGTGTAAAGCCCTATAGCTTTGTTTTCTTGCTGAACGCCGTAAAATTGACCTTCATCGATTATGTTGCGCGACTTGGTGCGGTCCGTCGCATGATAAAAGTCACCCAACCACTTTTCGTTTGTTAAGTAACGCGTGTAAAGCACACCGGGTGTTTCTGCCTCAGGGCACGTGTAGTGAAGCATAAGAACATTAGACTGACCGCTATATTCTTTTGTTGAAAGACCCAAAGCGTAACTTGGCGTTTGGTAGGTTGTTAAGCTAATTTGCCTATCTCTAGAGGCTGTTTCAGTCATTTCAAAGCTGACTGAGGGGCGCTCGAGTATGTCTGAAAGCCATGCTGGTATAGCGCCGTTTGCCAACCACTCTTGCAGAAGCTCTTGCTCTGCGGGTGTTTCACATAAAATAGAAGGATGATACGCCCGACTGTGAGGGCCTGCCCAGCGCCCTGTGCCTTTATGAATATGCAAAGCTGCACTCAGCCCTAAACGAGCTGCGGCAGTGCGAGCACGCAGTTTGGTTTCTTCATGTTGAGAGTAGCGAGCTAAGCGAGCTAAAGCTTTAATGCAAACATTTGTATAGGTTGGGCTATTGTGCTCAAAAGCAGTGCCGTTAGCATCGGTAAAGCTCATCCAGAGTTTAAGTTTTTGCCGGCCTCGCGTTTTAATTTGTTCATTTTCTAAAAGTTCACCCCCCAGACAGGTATTCACAATATCTAATAAACAAATATTGCTATAAGCAACAATCACATCTAACTTAGCTATTTCAGCCAAGCCAAGCTCGAGTGTTTCTGTTAGCTTTGCTTGGCTGCTTTGGCTTAAGCGGTCTTTATGTTCAAGCATTAAAGGAATGAGATGCTCTAGGCAAAACTCGACTGCATTTAGGTCTTGCACGACATCATCTTCGAGCATCCAGTAAAAGTTGCCATAATGAGGGTCGTTAGGGTCGCGTTCTTGGCAGCTAAGTACGCCTGCAAGTACCTTTTCTGCTAGCGCTAAATCTTGAGCTGTACCATTGCTAACGAGAGCTAAAGCAAAGGCAGCAGCTTTGCGTGATTCATGAAAAATACCATTTTCGGTGCTGTTTTTAAGAAAATGAGTTTCAGGATTGTAGTCTGCTGGTAGACTTAAGGGGACTTTCTTCTGTTTGACACTCACAAGCTATATCCTATATGATTTTGTAACGAAATATTCATTTGAGGTGCTTTGCACCTCAACAATTCATAACTGAAAGGGATCTTGCTCATTAAACCTATATTGCCTCTTTCATCCATTTTACCTACCGTTCCCAATCCTATTCTAGACGAAGCCTTTAGTCTTGCCAAAAAACATGCACCCATCCTTCATTTTGACAAACATGAACCTTTTTTACCCGTAGCAGCTGGCTACACTATCTTTAAGCAATCAGGCCCTTCAGCTTCCTTTAAAAGAGACATTATATTACCAGAAACCTGTAGCTACGCCATTGAGTACGCCATTTGGTGGGACTGGGATATACAACACCTCTACGAACTCGAGCATCTCTGGGTTTACCTAAACGACAAAGATGAACTCATTTTTGCTGAAGGAAGCTTTCATGGTGGCTACCATGCTTTAGAAACCAGTGAAGGCCAAATACCCAAGCACCAAGATCGCCTGCAAGCTTACTCAGAATCAGGTAAGCACGCCTTTGCAAGCAGCCCCGAACAGCTTAAAAAACTAAGACCCTTTACCGCGAACAGTTGTAATGAAGAAGCAGGTAAAGGCGATCTGCTCATTAACTCTATGTTTGAAGGCAAAGTAAGCGCAAGCCCAGCCGCTAAACGAAGCTGCAAACGCTTCATGAAAGCCCACGCTTTTGAAGCTAGCTTTGAATTTGATTTGCAGTTCGACTTACAGAGCATTCCTTTAATTAGTTGGCAAAGCCTAAAAGACTGGATACCCGAGCGACTTAATGGCTGGCTCGAGCTTTTAGCGCAAGCTCCCAAACTAGAAGCAGTTTTGCTTGATTGTGGTGATACTTTAATTGATGAAGGCACCGAACTAAAAGATGAAAGGGGCGTTGTTTTATCGGCTGATTGCATTGAGGGTGCCAAAGATTTACTTCTTGCATTAAAAGAACAAGCTTATATTGTTGCGCTTGTTGCTGACGGGTCAGTTGAAAGCTTTAAAAATATTTTTGAGCAACATGACTTTAGCCCTTACTTTAATGTACAGGTTATCTCCGAAGCTGTTGGTGTAGACAAACCCGATAAAAAAATGTTCCTAACAACCCTTAAGCAGCTTGGCATTACGCCTGAAAGCTATGGGCAAGTGGTTATGGTGGGTAATAATCTTTCACGTGACATAAAAGGAGCCAATGCATTAGGTATTATGAGTATTTGGTTAGATTGGGCGCCACGCCGCGCCAAAATACCTGCTGATGCCAGCGAAGTACCTGATTTTAGTATTAACTTGCCTCTCGACTTAGTTAAGGTACTCGAGCAAATTGAGCTTGATTTTATGGCTTCTTTTGTGACTAATCTTAAGCCTTTAGCTATGTTTGGTTTAACAGGTTCAGCCGATCTATCAGAATCACGGAGCTAGTATGAAAAAGCGCATTATTCAAAGTAAATCGAAAAACGAACAAGTTTATGATTATCTTCATTCTCAAATACTACAGGGTGAATTAGCGCCGGGTTCAAGAATTATTATCGATCAAATTGCTGATGAGCTTGGGGTCAGCCATATTCCCATCAGAGAAGCCATCTTTCGCCTAAAGGCAGACGGTTTTGTAAGCTTTGAGGCTCATATAGGGGCTAAAGTTACAGCATTAGAAGCCAAAGAAATTACTGAGGTTTTTCAGGTCTTAGAGTCTATGGAAGTTATTAGCGGACGTGCTGCTTGTGAGCGCATTAGCAGCAAAGATATTGCTTGGCTAGAAAAGCTCATGCAAGACATGACACGTGTCACAGGTGACCCTAACCAATGGTCTATTCATAACAAAGATTTTCATCAGTACATCTGCGAAATTGCTGAAATGGGTCTTATTAATAAGGTTTTGCATGAAGCACTAGACCACTGGGACAGGCTCAGGCATTACTACTTACAAGAAGTCTCAGCGAAACGTGTAGCATTTGCTCAAGAAGAGCATAAAGCGCTTTTTGAAGCGCTAAAAGCGCAAGATGCAGATCGGTTTGAAGCCGTTATTCGCAAGCATAATCAAGAGTCTTTACAAGCTTATATTTGTCATTTGGAAAAAATGGGGGAGCTTGAAAATGCTTGAAACAGTGCAAGCACCGCCCTTGCGTATGCCAGGGGCAACGCTTGTCACGAGGCTAAAAGTTTATGACACGCTTAGCCCCGACGGGCAGTTCGGTGGTACACCTCATGTTCACCTTATGTGCAGCGAAATGTACTTTGTGACAGCAGGTTCAGGTGCGGTAGAAATGATTGACTGGAACGGTTTTCACAAACTCGAGCTAAACCCAAGCTCAGTGCTTATATTTAGCCCAGGAACTGTGCACAGGCTCATTAATCCCAACAAAGACCTCGAGCTATTTATTGTCATGCAAAATAGCGGCCTGCCAGAACGAGGTGACAATGTTGTTTCTTTTAAAGAAGACTTGCTAAACAATGCTGACGCTTATCAGCAAGCCATGAAAGTAAGCAGTTTCGAAGATGCATACCTAAGGCGAGATAAAGGTGTTGAAGGCTTTTTAGACTTAAAAGCTGCCTTTGAGAAAGGACTAGAGACAGGTAGAAAAGCGTTAAGCCGCTTCTATGAACAAGCAGCACAAAGAACCACCAAACTACGCTCGAGCTGGCAAACTGTTATTAAAAACGGCCCTTTGCAAGAAGCTGAGCTGTCACTTGCGCATATCGCCATGCTTGAGCAGGGCAAGACACAATATTTAGAACAAGCAAATCATTTTTTAATTGAAGCAGATAGCTTTAAAACACCAGGCTTTTGTGGTGCTTTAAATCGCTACTTTGACCCAGCAACTTTAGAACTTGAAGGCATTATTCAAAAGGAGACTAAGTAATTATTTATGTCAAAAAAACGTGTTGCGATTATTGGAACAGGTGGCATAGCAGCTAAGCATGCCGAAACTCTACAGCAAGAAGTAAATGATGCTGAGATTATTGCTGCTGTAGATGTTCGTGAAGAAGCAGTTAAAGCCTTTAGTGAGCGTTTTGCTATTCCGGCTTACTACACAGATGCTGGCGCGATGCTTAGTCAAGAAAAACCAGACATTGTGCATATTTGTACACCCCCTAACTTACACACAGACCTGAGTATTCAAGCACTCGAGTCGGGTAGTTGGGTCTTATGTGAAAAGCCTTTGGCGGCTTCTTTAAGAGAGCTTGATCAGATTGCTGAGGCGGAAGCTAGAACAGGGCGTTACTGTAGTAGTGTTTATCAGTGGCGTTTTGGCCCAGGGGCGCAGCACCTTAAAGAATTAATTACTAATAGCACTATGGGTAAGCCCATGATTGGTATTTGTCAGACAACTTGGTACCGTGATGATGCTTACTACGCGGTGCCTTGGCGGGGTACTTGGGCAAGTGAGCTGGGTGGCTGCTCAATGGGGCACGGCATTCATGCTATGGATTTGTTTTTGTGGCTTTATGGCCCTTGGAAAGATGTGAGCGCAAAAATCGGTACACTTGACCATGATATTGAGGTTGAAGACGTATCTATGGCGCTTGTGCAGTTTGAAAACGGTGCCATTGGTAACATGATTAACTCAGTGGTTTCACCAAGACAAGAAAGCTATATTCGTATGGATTTTCAAGAATCTACGGTTGAACTTAAGCATCTTTATTCTTATAAAAATAAAGATTGGGCTTACTCTGTTTATGACGGTTCAGCTAAGCAAGCAGAGCTAGAAACGTGGGCTAAGCTACCTGATGAAGAACGCGGTATTTTTGGCTATCAAGTCAGGCATCAGCTTGATTGCTTTGAACAAAACAAACGCCCTTTAACCTCAGGTGAGGGTGCCAGAATGACCTTAGAGTTTATAGCCAGTATGTATAAATCAGCCATGACTGGTGAGACGGTTACGCGCGGCTCAATACAAGCAGGTGACCCTTTTTACGAAGCCATGAACGGTAAACCTGCATGATTCCCTCGCAATTTGCACCTGCAGGACCCCCTAAGCCTGTTTGCAAAGAAGGAGACTTTCCTTTTGCAGCTATAGGGCTTGACCATGGCCATATTTATGGTCAGTGTCAGGCGTTAATAAAAGCAGGTGCAAGTTTACGCTACGTTTATGACCCCGATGAAAGCAAACTAGCTGAGTTTAAAGAGCAATTCCCAGAAGTTGAAGTTTTAGCTTCAGAGGCTGCTGTTTTAGAAAAAGAAGAAATAAAACTTATAGCAGCAGCTTGCGTAACCAACGAGCGTGCTGCCCTAGGCTTACGCGTGATGGATGCTGGTAAAGATTACTTTGTCGATAAAGCCCCCTTTACTAGCCTTGAGCAACTCGATGCCATAAAGCAAAAAGTAGCTGAAAGCAAGCAAAAATACATGGTTTATTACAGCGAACGCTTACACGTGGAAAGTGCCATGCATGCAGGTGACCTTATTCAAGAGGGCGCCATAGGCAAAGTCATTCAAGTTTTAGGCTTAGGCCCCCACAGGTTACGCATACCCACTAGGCCAGATTGGTTTTTTCAAAAGGCTTACTACGGCGGCATTTTATGTGATATTGGTAGCCACCAAATAGAACAGTTCTTGCATTACGGTAGTGTCAAAGATGCCGAAGTTCTAAGCGCTCGAGTGGATAATTTTGCGAACCCCAACTACCCTGAACTTGATGATTTTGGCGAAGCTAGCCTAAAGGGTGATAACGGTTGCTCTAATTACTTTCGGGTTGACTGGTTTACGCCTGACGGCTTAAGTACTTGGGGTGACGGTCGAATGGTGATTTTAGGAACTGAAGGTACGATTGAGCTTCGTAAATATACGGATATTGCTAGAGAAGCCACAGGAAATCATCTTTATATTGCCAATGCTGAAGGTGAGTATCACTTAGACCTAAACGGTAAAGTGGGGCATCCTTTTTTTGGTAAGTTGATTCTTGATTGTTTAAACCGCACGGAGACAGCTATGACTCAAGAACACGCTTTTAAAGCAGGTGAATTAGCTGTTAAATGTCAACTTAAAGCAGATAATAGTTTGAAATCAGTCTAGAAAGCAGCGAAGACTAGAAAACAAATAGGAGCAGCGTATGGCAGAACAGCGAATAGGCATTATTATGAACGGCGTGACAGGGCGTATGGGTAAAAATCAGCACCTGATTCGCTCTATAAAAGCAATCATGAATGAAGGTGGCTTGCTACTTCCTAACGAAGATAGACTTATGCCTGACCCCATACTAGTAGGACGTAATGCCAAAAAGATGGAAGCCTTAGCCAAAGAAACAGGTATTGAACGTTGGAGTACAGACTTAGATGCCTGCCTTGCCAATGAAGAAGATAGTCTATATTTTGATTCAGTATTAACCCAACACAGAGCTATAAACATAAAAAAAGCCATTGCTAAAGGCAAGCATATTTACACTGAAAAGCCCATAGCTGAAAGCGTTGAAGACGCTTTAGAGTTAGCTCGACTAGCAACAGAAGCAGGCGTAAAAAATGGCGCTGTACATGACAAGCTTTATTTGCAAGGCTTACAAAAACTAAAACGTCTTGTTGATGGGGGCTTTTTTGGACGCATCTTATCTATTAGAGGTGAGTTTGGCTACTGGGTTTTTGAAGGCGATTGGCAAGATGCCCAAAGGCCTAGTTGGAACTACCGTAAAGAAGATGGTGGCGGCATTATTGTAGATATGCTCTGCCACTGGCGTTACGTGCTTGATAATATTTTTGGATCTGTTAAATCAGTAAACTGCTTGGGTGCAAAACACATTCCAACCCGCTGGGATGAAAATAGCAAGGCCTACGAAGCTACTGCAGATGACGCAGCTTACGCCATGTTTGAACTTGAAGGCGGCATAGTAGCTCAAATAAACTCAAGTTGGTGCACTCGAGTTTACCGGGATGAGCTAGTGAGCTTTCAGGTGGATGGTACCGAAGGTAGCGCGGTTGCTGGGCTTCGTGAATGCAAAATTCAGCACCGCAGCATGACCCCTAAACCCGTTTGGAACCCTGATATTCCTAGCCCAATAGATTTTTACACGGACTGGAAAGATGTACCTAATAATAAAGACTTTGACAATGGCTTTAAAACCCAGTGGGAAGAATTCTTAAGACATGTTGTGCTAGACACACCTTATGGGTACGACTTATTTGAAGGTGCAAAAGGCGTGCAACTTGCCGAACTAGGTTTAAAAAGCTGGCAAGAACGCCGCTGGCTAGATGTACCCGAATTGAGCCTATAGGAGCCTTATGAGTCTAAGCATTCAATTGCCTAACAAAGAAGGAAAGCTCGAGCTTTACAATTTATCTGAACCCACGAACTATCAGCCACCAGAAAAGCCTTTTTCAAGCCGTATTCTTTACGCAGCGGTTCATGTTGTAGCAGATGAAACGATTGATAATGGCGAAGGCAAAGCAGCTGTTATTGATTGGGATACAACTTTAGCGTTTCGTCATCACTTATGGCGTTATGGTTTTGGTGTGGCTGAAGCTATGGATACAGCGCAGCGTGGCTTTGGGCTTGATTGGGCTGCAACTAAAGAGCTTATTTCGCGTTCTGTTGCCGAGGCAAATAAAGTAAACGGTTTGATTGCTTGTGGCGCAGGTACTGACCAGTTAGCAGATGATTACTCTAATCTAAAGCTAGAGGATGTCATTGCTGCTTACGAAGAACAAATTGACCATGTTGAAGCTTGTGGCGGGCAGATTATTCTTATGGCGTCACGTGCGCTTGCTGCAGTTGCTAAAAGCAGTGATGATTATATAAAAGTCTATGGGCATCTTCTTAAGAGAGTAAAACAACCTGTCATTTTGCACTGGCTAGGTGATATGTTTGACCCTAAACTCAAAGGCTACTGGGGTTCAAATGACTGGCGCGAAGCAGGCGCAACCCTGCTAGAAATAATAAAAGCAAACCCTAATAAAGTTGACGGTATGAAAATGAGTTTGCTAGATGACGCAAAAGAAATTGAACTACGCAGACAGCTTCCTGACAACGTCAAAATGTACACTGGGGATGACTTTAACTACGACGTACTCATAAAAGGTGATGAGCAAGGCTTTAGCCACGGACTCTTAGGTATTTTTGACCCCATCGCCCCTGCCGCTGCTGCTGCCATGCAAGCACTCGAGTCTGGTGATTTAGAAAGTTATGACCGTATTTTTGCACCAACCGTGCCGTTATCGCGCCATATTTTTGAAACACCTACTTTTTACTACAAAACAGGCATTGTCTTTATGGCTTACTTAAACGCTCAGCAAGATCACTTCAAAATGGTGGGGGGCTTAGAAGATAAACGCTCCTTAGAGCATTTTGTAGAACTTTTTAAACTAGCTGACCAAGCAGGCTTGCTCAGTCAACCTGCACTTGCCATTAAGCGCATGCAAGGCATACTCGAGCAAGCTAAGGTTGTTTTGTAGTGGCAGCTTTTCAAGATACTTCGCGCTTAAGTTTAAACCAATATACAACCTTTAAGTGGTCAACCAAAGAAGCCATAGAAGGCTGCCGTAAAGCGGGTCTTAATTGGATTGGTTTATGGCGCGATAAAGTTGAAGCGCAAGGCTTAGAAGCAACCGTTAAGCTCTTAAAAGAAAATGACCTTAACGTCTCGAGTGTTTGTAGGGGGGGCTTTTTTCCTGCTGATACTAAAGAAAAACGAGCTGCTGCGCTTGCCGATAACAAACGAGCTATAGATGAGTGCGTTGCGCTTGGAACAGATACGCTTGTGCTTGTTTGTGGCGGCATTCATGCTAACAATGATATTGATGGCGCACGGCAAATGGTTTTTGACGGCATTGCAGAACTCACCCCTTACGCCCAAGAGCATGGCGTTAAATTAGGCATAGAACCGCTGCATCCTATCTACGCGGCAGATCGCAATGTTATAGTGACGCTAGGTCAAGCTAATGACTTTGCCATCGCCATCAATAAAGCATTTCCAGATTACGACACGCCTGTAGGTGTCGTGATTGATGTGTTTCATGTCTGGTGGGACCCAACTGTTTACACTGAAATTAAACGCGCCAAAGGCCATACATTTGGATTTCATGTTTGCGAATGGATTACCCCTATGCCTGATGTTCTAAAAGGACGCGGCATGATGGGGGATGGGCACATTCAGATAAGACGTTTACGTGAAGCTGTTGAAGCTGAAGGCTACACAGGACCCATAGAGTGCGAAATTTTTAATCAAGAAATCTGGGATAGCCCCGGAGATGAAACCGTGAAGCTCATGAAAGAACGGTATTTAAGCGTTTGTTAGCAAAAGCTCGAGTTTGTAGTAAATACTTTGAGATGGCTATGTGCTTAATTTAAGCACATAGCCATCTCATTTTTTATTCCTGATTCGCATCAAATCACACGCTAAACGCAAGTCAGCCTACTTTGGCGCCATACGCAAAGCACCATCAAGACGAATAACTTCACCATTTAGATAGGCATTATCAAGCATATGCAAGACAAGTTTAGCGTATTCTTCAGCTTGACCTAAACGACTTGGAAATGGAATAGCCTTA
>CAZWJZ010000018.1:0-1577 GCA_964634665.1 uncultured bacterium
GAAAGCTTATCAAGCTTTCCAATTAGAGCTGTCCAGTTTTTGGGTTCCACTTCTGAGCCTTGATGTTAGACAATACGCTACTCATCTTTTTCTTCTGAGTAGCGTTTCTACAATAAGCTAAATACTAGATAGCTGCTTGATGGATGTGTACGTGAGGTTCTAAGGAATGTGGTTTTTCTAAGCCATGCGCTTCCATGAGTGCTTCGTCTGCCATTACGCTTTCAGGTTTACCGTCAGCAATTATGCCGCCTTCATCTAGTAATATAACGCGATCACAAACTTCCAAAATAAGCTCTAAATCATGGCTAGCTAGAACAAGGGTGTGGTCAGCATTTTGTAAGAAGGTAATAAGGCGACGTCTTGAACGCATATCAAGGTTAGCAGCAGGCTCATCATAAAGAACAAGCTTGGGTTGCATAGCAAGGGTTGTGGCAATAGCTACCATGCGGCGTTGCCCACCTGATAAATGATGTGGTGCTTGCTCCGCTAAGTCAGCTGTGTTAGTTAAACGCATAGCTTCAGAAACTCTTTGCTCTACTTCTTCAGGGCTTAAGTTTAGGTTTTGCGGGCCAAAAGCTATGTCATCTTTTACCGTAAGTGAGAAGAGTTGGTCAGCTGCATTTTGAAATATAAAGCCGATGTCACTACGAAATTTGTTTGTTACTAGATCTTGGTCAAAGATTTTTATTTTGCCTTGTTTAGGGGCAAGTATGCCGCAAAGTAGCATAAAAAGTGAACTTTTACCTGTACCATTAGGGCCTATTAGGCCAACACGTTCGCCTGCTTTTATGCTTAGGTTTAGATCTTCTAAGATTGTTTTTTCAGGGCTATAGCCAAAGCTTAACTTTTCTACGGACACAGCTGTTTCGCTGACAAGTTTGGTAATGGCAGTATCAGTATTAACGCTGACCTCCTCTTGGGTTTTGTTTTGGCCGTAGCCTCTTAAGCGCATGGCATAATAAACACGTTCTGATGTTTCATAGCTACGTATAATTAAGCTAGCTAATAAGCTACCAACACCCGTTAAGGTGTGTTTATTAAATTTAGTGGGTCTAAAGCCGCGCAGCTTCATGGCTCGCTGCATTTTTTGAAGCATGTCACCCAACTCGTAAACGTATCTAAAGGTTAATAAAGTTAGGTCAGCTAGCGTTTGGGGAATGCCAAGTTGCGTCATGGCTTTTAAAGTATTAAGCAAAGAAGAGGTCCCAAATAAAACCACTGCAACCGTCAGTATGCTTATAAAGCGACTGACGACCAAGACCATTTGCTCAATACCTTCTTGTTTAAGGCTTAAAGGGCCAAAACTGTAAAGCACGGTTTGACCTGCAAAGAGTGGTAAGAAAACAACCATAGCAAGTACAAACACCCCAGGGTACTTGAGTCGTTTGATTAAAAAAGGAAAGGGCAGCCTTGAAACACCATAAATAATGGTGCTGGCAAGCAGCATAAAAGGTACCAAGCGAAGGTCACGCACCATAGCAAAAAGCATCATAGTAACAAATAAAGCAACAAGTTTAAGTCTAGGCTCGAGTTTGTGTAAAGGTGAGTTTAGGTTAGCGTAGGCGTCAATCTGCAGC
>CAZWJZ010000018.1:1587-27844 GCA_964634665.1 uncultured bacterium
TGGCTCACCTCTACTGTTAATACTTTTGAACCTGCACTGTGGGGTAGCAAGTCGGGTTTAACACGTTTTAAGAAGCCCACAAGAAAGGCTGCAAATGCGCCTTCTATGAGTGCTAATGGAATATGAGCAATGCTTAGGGTAAGTATGGCAGCGCGTTCTGCTTGTACATCTAGGTAACTGGGTACGCTGCTAAAGAGCAGTGTAAAAGCAATGCTGGCAGCTAGTAGCAAGCCTATAGCTCCGCCAGCAAAGGCAAGGCTGTTGGTAACCCATGTTTTGCTTGAGAAGCGATTAAGCCTAAAGATTTCGTAAGCAATAATGGCGGGTATGCCCATCATGGCAGCATTTACCCCTAGTGTTGTTAGGCCCCCATGTTGGAACATAACAGCTTGCAAAAATAGACCCACAACAATTGAGGGTACAGCGTAATAACCCAGTAAAACGCCTAATAGCCCATTAAGAATGAGGTGCACACTAGTGGGCGGCACTGGAATGTGAATCCATGAAGCTACAAAGAAGGCTGCAGTTAAGAGAGCTGCTTTGGGTACTTGTCTATCTGCGTCAGGTTGTTTTTTGAGTTGTCGCAAAGAAGCGTAAGTAGCAACTGCTGTCACTGCGTAGCCTGCTACGCAAACGCCGATAGGTAAAATGCCATCTGGAATATGCATTTAGGCAAGTCTTTCCTTTAAAGCTGGTGGGGTTTGTTTAGCAGTTTTTTGTCTTGCAGCAAAGTAAAAGGCTGTGCCTATAAAGCCCCATATGACAGATACTGACATAAGGATGATTTGTGGCAGCGTAAAGCCTGTACTGCTTGCTTTTGATTCAGAAAGGCTTGCCATTGTATTTTCGTCTAGTTGCAAACGCAATATATCGCCGTGACCTGCTTTGCGTATTTGCACTTCCCAAAGCCCCGGTAGATTGCTGTCAGGCGAGAAGCGATAATTGCCTAGTGCATCAGCTTCTGACACTAACCATGGGGTTGCAGGGTCATTCGGTGAAAAAATAGCGACTTGAGCTTCGCTCATAATTTCACCTGTATCGAACTTTGCGTTCATAATAATATCGCCCGTAAGTGGATCAATCACATGGTTAATAATGACGCCATGTGCCTGCGCAAAGCCAAATAGAAGAAATGCTAAAGCAAATAAACAATTAATTAAGTTTTTCAATGGTTTTATCGTCCTATGGTTTTAATTTCAAGATTGATTAGGGGTTTATTTCGCTACTTAGACTTTCAAAACAATGGCCTTCGCCTACATGTCCAAGGTTAGGCAGTATGTCTAAGCTTAGTCTAGCGTAATCTACTTCTGATAATTGCAATGCAAGCTGCTCGTTTTGTAAGTCAAGCACGCCTTCTTGAGCAAGCGCAGCAAAAGGCTCAAAGCCAAGTGCACCTTGATTTAAGCTATCACTTGCATCTAAGTCAATATCTCCAAAAATATGATCAAAATGAAAGGTCATTTCAGTCACAGCGTCAGCAGTACTTGTCACAATGCCTTTTCGTTGTTCACCAATAAAGGTACCGCAGTCATAGTGAAATGCTTGAGAGCTAACAATGACAAAGTCAATGCTTTCACCATCTTTGCTAGCTGACCCCTCGAGTCTTAAGCTAGGGTTTTGCATGTCGGGTTTCATTTGCCAACTTAAGGCATTGTAAAAACCCTCAGGTGCATCTATTGAAGCGACCAAAATGGGGCTTGCGTTTTCATCGCCTTCAGCTAGGTCAATAAAGTAAGTGCCTGCTAGGCCAATCATTTGAGTAGACGTTGTTAGTTCTGTTTTGGCTTCAAAAGGCGGATTGGTTTGGTAAGCACGAATGTT
The DNA here is from genome assembly GCA_964634665.1 of uncultured bacterium. Lineage (GTDB taxonomy): Bacteria > Deinococcota > Deinococci > Deinococcales > Trueperaceae > JAHEBB01. The sequence goes on from CAZWJZ010000018.1 coordinate 3,409, forward strand.
TGAAAGGTTAACAAAAGCATGCTCAAAATTTATTTGCCAGCCATCTTTTGAGACAAAGCCTTGTCTGACAAAGTCTTCACCATTTGCTTCAAACCCAAGCTGGCTTTGCGCAAAACCAAAACTTAAACAACTACTGACCAGTAAAATTAGGAGAAAAGAGAACTTATTCACTAGCTTACTATAGAGCCTTAATGTCATAAGAAACTGTAGTGCTTTCTACACTATTTCTTAACTCTGAACAATCTATGCGTTTGCTTTCTAAGCTCGCCTGCTACAGAAGCAACTGCAGCAAAGCTCTGGCTAAGCGTCGTGGCGTATCGAACTTGCAAAAATAATGCAGCTTAACTGCAATCTAAGCAACGCTTAATTCTTAAAAAGCTTGCAGTTTTTACGTTTACATGGCAAAATAATAGTGCTTTGGCAGTGTTTAACTGTCAACTCATCAAGAGCGATTTAGGGATCTGGCCCAACGACATCGCAGCAACCAGCTTTCATTAAAGCGGGTGCTACCTCCAGCCGAGCATAGGGTGTCACGATGGCACTGCTTGGACAGATGAGAAGGAATACCTCCTTCTTAAAATTTAATCAAAGCTTGCTTTTAAGCATAGTGTCTGGCTATGTATCTTTTGATTTAACATCAAAAAGGCAGCTTTCGGAGGATATATGAGCCCCAGCTCAATAGTTGATAAGTTCGGTAAACAATTTGTAGTCACAGCAGAACTCGAGCCCCCCAGAGGCAGCAGTGTAACTGAGCTAATCGAGCAAGCTCACACATTAAAAGCATTTGTAGACGCCGTCAACATGACAGATTCACCCATGGCTAGCTTACGCATGAACAGCATTGTCGCGTCACACCTAGTGCAACAAGAAACAAAGCTAGAAAGCATTTTTCATTTCACCTGCCGTGACCGCAACAGCCTTGCCTTACAAGCCGAACTACTAGGCGCCAGCGCGCTAGGTTTAAACAACGTACTAGCCTTAACCGGTGACCCTATAAGCAAAGGTGACCACCCACACGCCACACCCGTATTTGAACAAGATTTACTAGGCTTAGTAAAGATAATCAAAACCCTAAACCAAGGCAAGTCACAAGGTAAAGACCTAAGTTCAGCCACAAGCTTCAACATTGCAGCAGCCGCAAACCCCACCGCCAGCGACTTAACTCAAGAAAAAAGCAAAGTACTCGCCAAACTAGCTGCAGGCGCCACCTTCTTTCAAACCCAACCCATCTTTAGCCTAGAAGATGTACAGCGCTTTCAAGATCAATTTGGCGGCCAAACCCCAGCACCCACCCTATACGGCATATTGCCCTTAAGAAGCCTCAAAATGGCAGAGCGCGTAAGCAAATGGTGCAAAATACCCCAAGCACTCCTAGACAAACTCGAGCTTTACGGTGCAGAGGCAGGCACAGTTTGGGCACAAGAACTCATTCAAGCGTTACAAGCAGCAGGCGCAGACGGCGTCCATATTTATCCTTTAGGTAAAACAAAGATAGTAGAAGCTATACTAGAACCCAAGCAGCTAGCTGCCGCCTAATCTAGGGGCGTTCAGATAACGATAGGTCTTTAAGTGAATTTAATAAAAAGGAGTCAGCATGACCTTACAAGTCTCAGTGTTCATAGCCACCAGTCTAGACGGCTTTATAGCACGACCAGACGGCAGCATTGACTTTTTAGAAAGCGCCGGCAAAGCCCTTGCCAGCGAAGACTACGGTTATGCTGACTTCACAAAAACCATTGATTGCTTAGTTATGGGCCGCAACAGTTTTGAAAAAGTCTTAAGCTTTCCAACATGGCCTTACCAAGACAAACGCGTTATCGTTATGAGCCAAAGCTTAAAAAACATCCCTGAAGCTCTACAAAGCAAAGTAGAGCTTTCAAGCCAAAGCCCACAAGACCTCGTAAAGCACTGTAAAAACGAAGGCCTAAAACGTATTTACCTTGATGGCGGAAGACTCATCCAATCATTCCTACAAGAACAACTCGTCACAGATATAATTGTGACGCAACTACCCATACTGATAGGTCAAGGCATACCGCTATTTGGTAAGCTAACACAAGACATAAAACTCGAGCATCTCAAAACTAAAAGTTACGCTTCTGGTTTTGTGCAATCTAACTATAAAGTCTTAAGCTCTAGCTAAGCGCTTCCGTAAGTACTTTTTGAAGCGCAGCTATATCTGCCGCGTCATTGTAGACATTTGTACTTACCCTAAGTGCTGTGCCTCTAACAGAAGCAAAAATACGATTCGCTTTTAAGCTTGCCTGCAAACTATCTAAATCAACATGTTTAGGTAAACGAACACCAAACAAATGCTTAGCTCGAAACGCCTCAGCTTCAACGCTATACCCCAAAGACACAATAACCTCAACAAAATCACGGCTTAAGTCATGACAATAGCTTTGAATACACACAGGGTCACGCTCGAGTATGTCTTCTAAGGCGGCTTTTAGCATGGGCATGAGTATGAAGTTACTGCGTTCACCCATGTCATAACGACTCATGCCTTGTGAGTAGTGATTGGTGTAGTCAACAAGGCCTGCAAAATTTTCACTGTCTTGGCGGGTAATCCAGCCTTCTTCTAACGGTAAGCCTGTTGCAAATCGCTCTCCGTAGTAGGCGCAACCTATACTGTAGGGTCCCATCATGGTTTTATAGCCTGCCACAATGAGCGCGTCAGGTTGTATTTTCTTTACATCAAAGGGTAGTGCGCCGACTGATTGTGTTGCGTCTATAATTAAGGCAGCCCCTACTTCTCTTGCCTGCTTGCTTATGGCTTCTAAATCAAAAAGAGTACCGTCTGTCCAGTGAATGTGCTCTAAGGCCACTACGGCAGTAGCGTCATCTATGGCGTTTAAAAGTGCTTCATTCCAAGTTTCAGCACGCTTTTCAGATGAGGGTGCGCTTATGGTTTTGAGTGTCACGCCTTGCTCAGCAAACTGCCGCCAACTGTAGACGTTGCTTGGGAACTGTTCTGCTAGCAGCACAATATTTTGACTTGGCTTAAGCTGCAAGTTTTTTGCTACGGTAGCTACGCCATAAGATGCCGAAGGAATAATAGAAATACTATCTGTGGGTGCATTAACTAGCTTAGCAAATAGTGCTCTCACTTCATCTGTTTCTGTGAAAAAGTCGTTTGCTACAAGTGCAGTTGGGTTTGATTTTCTTAAAATGCCCGCCATGCCTGCTGCTTCAACCCGCTTAGATAAGGGAGACATATAAGCGCAATTTAAGTAATGAACGCCTTCTGGTAACGAAAACTCAGTTTTGCGACAGTGCAATTTATCCATTTGCATAGTTTATAATCATTTATGCGCTATTAAGGCTATTCATCTTTTTTCTGTGCTTCACGGTGCGCATGGTAATACGCTTCGTTTGGCTTCCAACCTAAGGCGTTACCCATGCGATTTGTAAAGTTAAACATGGCAGCAATCTGAGTAATTTCAGAAATACCTTCATCTGAAAAACCCACTTCTCTTAAAAGCTCGAGTTCCTCAGGAGACATTTTGTAAGACTCATGCGTCACCATTATCACAAAGTCAAGCATGCTTCTTTCACGTTTAGTTAAATGGGCGCGACGGTAATTGTGAATCAGCAGCTCGACAAATACAGGGTCAGCGGTAATCTCACGGAGGTAAGAAGCGTGTGAAGCAAGGCAATACTCGCATCTATTTTCAGAAGAAACAACAACGCCTATCATTTCGCGTTCTTTACGGCTAAGCTCGGTCTCATCGTTACGCATGAGAAAGTCATAGTACTTAAACCACTTCATAAAATGTTTGGGTGTTAACGCCATAAAGTTAAAGACATTTGGAATATGACCTAGTTTTTCTTCTGCCTTATTAAAGAGTGTTTGCACATCTTCAGGCAGCTCTTCGCGTTCAGGTATTTTTAGCCAACTTAGTTTATCCATAAGACATTTTATCTGGGTTTAGCTAAGAAGTCACAAGGCTACAGTTTTTTGATGAAACCCAGTAATCTCAGGGTACAAGTTTTTCTAACAATTAGAGGAATCTAATAAAGCCCAAGTTTTACTACGTTGCGTGCAAGAGGTCATTACAAACACCTTGAAACATACTAACGCTAATAAATTAGTGTCACACTCGAGCGGTACTCAAAGCACTCGAGCTTGGTATTTTGTAAGTCTTTTACGGTCTTTTTTCATTAAACGTTTCACATCTTTTTGGCTATGGCTTCAGTCGTGGAATTTTCCACGTTTTTTCTTATACATGCACCATATGATACTCAGCATAAAGCCTTCGGAGGCCGTAATCTCTGTTTTTTTAATGACAAGACTTAAGGTTTTATTTGTCATTCTGGGCGCTCAAAACAGAAGTAGCCAGTAGCGCAACCGACCGACGGACACAAAAATGGTGTCACGGGTAGTAAGGCAAAAGCATAAGGAGTCATACCTATGACACAAACCATCACAAAGCAGAGGTTCTCATGATTGTTACGTTTTATCGTTGTTACTGGCCTACTGTTTTTGCATTTTTAAAACCCTTAAACCTAAGTAACTGCGTCCAAGAAACCTTTGGGCATATGCTCAGCCTTAAGCTTGATGAAGGCAAAATAAAAGAAATTTGCACACTACTACCAGCAGGTGCAGTTATAGAAATTGTGCCTGAGTTTGGTTATAACAAAGAACTCTTAGAAATTGAAGATATCTTAAAAACATACGGTGTAGCCGAAGACAACTAAGCTTCACTTAAGTAAGAAAAAAGCTCGAGTTTAACAAAACTCGAGCTTTTTTCTTGGCATGTGCTTTTCTTGTGAGAAGCCTGTAAGAATCTTGTGATGGCCTTAGTTCTATAGTAATTATCGAGTTCAGAGTCGTTCTTTAATCAGACACTCAGACGCTGTGACATTTGCCTTTTTAATTGGGCGCTTTAGGCAAATAGAGCGAGTAGCGCAACCGACTGAGGTTACTTTTAATAGGGTAACTTCGATTTAAAGGAGTTAACAATGTCAATACACTATGCACCCCTAACTACCTTCGAGGTTCAGCTATGATTGCTGAGATTACGCTTTACCGCTGCTACTGGCCTAAAGTATTTCATTACTTAAAAGATTTTGAGATTTCTAATTTTAAAACAGAAGCTTTTGGCATGCTCATGACTCTAGATATCGCCCCTGATTTAGCCCGCCGTATTGCGAGCATGTTACCTGTTGGTGCTGTGGTTGATCTTGTTGAACTAAGCTCTACTGACCCTATGAATGTTCATGAGATTGATGATCTGATTTTAGGTCAAAGCATTGGGCATGGTCTTAAGTCAGAGAAAAACTAATTTTTATTTATTAACCCATGAATTTGTAAGACGCCTGTTTGGGCGTCTTTTTTATTGCTATGTTTAGATGAAGAAAGGTTTTCAGTAGCCTGCTTTAGGCTCATTTTACAGTTTGAAAGGCAATATCTTTAAAAACATCCGTTATATGCTCCTTAAGATTAAACTTCATTTTGCTAGGATTTATCTTTAGTTACTAAATTCTCACGTATTACTGACTAAGTTATTCTATTTTTCATAGGCGTATGATTTGTGGCGTGCTGCCGCTTTTACTTTCTCTTTTACATATTTTTAATGACATGTTTAGTTCCTTTTTGACGCCTTTATTACCTCGTCTACAAACAACTTATGGGGTAAGTTACGCAGCTATTTCTTTGGTTGTGGCTACTTATTCCTTTTCAAGTAGCTTATTACAGCCTGTTGCTGGGCTTATTGCTGATCGCTATGACCGCAGACTCATGGCAGCATTAGGGCCACTCGTTGTTGTGGTTGGCTTTGGTATGCTTGGCTTCTACCCTAATTTATTTACGCTAGGTTTCTTTTTAGCCTTAGCAGGTCTTGGCTCTGCTTTGTTTCATTCATCTGGCGCGGCACTCGTCGGGCAGTACGCACCCCAAGCACAAAAAGGCTTCTGGCTTAGTTTTTTTGGCTCTTCAGGCATGTTTGGTATTGCTACAGCACCCATTATTTCGCTAGGCATGGCCAATTCAGTTGGCTTAAAAGGCTTAGCTTGGCTCATGCCTTTAGCCTTTATACCTGCTGTTCTTTTATTTCGGCAGGCACCCCCTATTAATGTTGATGCTAAACCCTCGAGCTTTCGTGATTTAGCAAGGGTATTTCGAGGTGAAGTTGCGAAACTGTGGGCTATTTCAACTTTAAGGAATGTTACGTTTATGAGTTTTTCAACCACCTTGCCATTTTGGTTTGCGCAGCGTGGCCTTTCTGATGCTCAGTTAGCGCTTACTTTATCTGTTTATAGTTTTGCTGGGGTAGCAGGTACGTTTTTGGGTGGCACCTTATCTGACCGTTTGGGACGTAAAACCATTATGGTTAGCACCATGGTTTTTTCTATTCCCCTTTATATTGCGCTTCTTGTGTTTGCCCCTGAAAGCTGGCTTTACTTGCCTTTACTTGCACTTAGTGGTGCTCTTATGAACGCAGGTATACCTGTTGCGGTTGTAATGGCACAAGAGCATGAACCCAAGCAAATAGCTACCGTTTCAGGCTTACTCATGGGCTTCACATGGGGCTTTGCAGGTTTGCTTTACGGTGTTATAGGGCCTTTTATTGAAATTTTTGGGGTTATTCCTACCCTATCGGTCTTAGGTATTTTACTTGTACCAAGCCTTATTTTAACGCTTATGCTTAAAGATACACCTAGAGCTATCAGCTAAACTCAAACTTTTTTGGATAGACCATTTAACGGTTTAAGGCTATAAGCAACGCGCTAAATTAGTCCATAGAAGGTTTGCAAAATACTTAAGTTTATCCGTACGCTTCGCTCAGCACTTCGTGACAATCGCTTAAAAGCCTTTAGCCAAGAACAGTCCTGAACCACAGGAGCGTAGCGGCTATGAAGGTTAGTATTTTTCAATCATAGCTTAGTAGGGTAACTTCTCTAGAAGCGAGTCCTAAACTAACTTCTCTAGAAGCGAGTCCTAAACTAACTTCTCTAGAAGCGAGTCCTATTATGCCTCTGGCTCAAGGCTGTATTGCTAGGCAACGCGGAGCAAGCAAGAAGCTTAATGCAAACCCTAAAGTAAAGCTTATTCAAGCAAAAAGCTAAAGCACTAGCGACTTGTTACATTTTTGTAATAGAAAATGCTTAGACTAAATAGTGTGAGTACACAAACTCGCATGGACGCATTGACAGCTGCCCCGTATTTGGGCGCTTGGAGCAGCTCGAGCAAGTAGCGCAACCGGCCATTTTACGGCCTTTGTCCAAATTTACTTTTTAGAGGTGAAAGCATGCCCCGCTGGGTCGTAGAACTAAACACTGAGCATAACAACATTCCACAAGAACTACGCGAAGTCGCAACTATTCGTAATCAAGACGGGAAAGATGTCTGGGAGTATCTAGACCGTTTTAATGCCCTTAAAGCAGCTCATTTCTTTGGCACAAAAGCCATGTTAAAAACACACGATATTGTAAGGAGTTAAAAATGAAAAAAATACTTATGAGTTTATTATTACTTAGTTTTGGACTTGTTTTAGCACAACAAACAGTTTATGCACCCCCACCCCCAGACAATGCAGCTTTTGTCAGAGTTATTAACGCCAGCCCTAGTACAGCTAGTCTAAATACAAGCATAGGAGATGCAAGTTTTGACACACTCGAGTATGGCGGTATTAGTGCTTACAAAGTGGTGCTGGCGGGTTCTTATGATTTGACTGCTGCTGGGCTTAGTGGCAGTGTGAGTGTTGAGGCTGGTAATTACTATTCTGTGGTGCTTTCTAATGATGTTTCTGTTATGAAAGATCCTCAAAATACAAATTTGGCTAAAACTATGCTTGTGCTTTATAACGTTTCTGATAGTGGCGCGGTGGCCATGAAAACGGCTGACGGTTCTACAGCTGTGATTGAGGGAGTAGATGCTTCTTCTATGAATAGTATTTTGGTCAATCCTATTCAGGTTGATTTGGCTGCTTTTGAGGGTACAACTTCTATTAATAGCTTTGCTGGTCTTAGCTTGCAGAGTGGCGCTGTTTACAGCATGGTGGTTATGGGTTCTGCTGATTCTTTAACCGCAAACTGGGTACGAAATGAGGTTCTTCAGTAATTAGGCTTTAAGGGCTACCCTAAACGGTAGCCCTTAAGTTTAGTTACTGTTAGGAGCAGGGCTATGGTTTTTTCTACTAATTTATTCCTTTTTGTTTTTTTACCTATTTTTCTTGTTATTTATTACTTGCTTCCGTTTAAGGCACGCTCTGCCTGGATTTTGCTTGCAAGTTACGCGTTTTACGGCTGGTGGCGAGTTGATTTCTTAGCTCTCTTTTTTGCAGTTACCCTCTGGACCTTTATTTGGGGTAAACGTGTTGCTAATGCGCCTAACCCTAAGGCAGCAAAAACGGCTCTGACCATCGCCATTGTGGGTGACTTTTTATCACTTGCTTATTTTAAATATTTTAATTTTGGTTTAGATAATATAAATGGCATTTTAGGCTTTCTAGGTTCAAGACCTATTACCCTCTGGGAAGTCATTTTGCCCATTGGTATTTCTTTTTATGTCTTTCAGGCTGTTAGTTACCTTATAGATGTTTACCGTAAAGATGTTGATGCTGCTACTAACTTCTGGGATTTTAGTGCCTTTATTGCGCTTTTCCCGCAGCTTATTGCAGGGCCTATCTTGCGCTATAAAGATCTGGTTGATCAGTTTCAAAGCCGCACACATACTTTAGAAAAATTTTCTGAGGGTGCAACCCGCTTCATGATGGGCTTTTGTAAGAAAGTCATCATTGCCGATGCAATCGCACCTATTGTTGACTTAACCCTATTTCATGCGAACCCTACTATGGCCGATGCTTGGTTTGGTGCGTTTGTTTATACCTTGCAAATATTCTTTGATTTTTCTGGTTACTCAGACATGGCCATTGGGCTGGGGCTCATGATGGGCTTTAGGTTCAAAGAAAACTTTAATCATCCTTATATTGCAAAAAGCGTTGGTGAGTTCTGGCGTCGTTGGCACATGAGCTTATCAGGCTGGCTTCGTGAGTATCTTTATTACCCACTAGGCGGCAACCGCAAAGGCCAATTCAGAACCTACTTTAACGCAGCGGCCGTCATGATCTTAATAGGCATATGGCATGGTGCTGACTGGACATTTATCATTTATGGTTGCATTCACTCTGCTTTGGTTATAAGAGAGCGCCACTGGATTTACACCAAACGCTGGAAAGAAAGACCTGCCATTTTGGGCATAGCTTTAACCATGTTCTTTGTCATTATTGCCCGAGTTCTCTTTGTTTCACCCGACATGGCAACTGCAATAAATGTCTACAAAGGCATTTTTGGAGGCTACGGCTTTGCCTTAAGTAGCTTTGTAGCATGGCAGATAAGCAACTTTCAAATTTTCATGATCATCTTTGCAAGTATCTTTATTTACGCAGCCCCCGCATGGCTAGCCTACAGCGAAAAACACCATCAAAAAGCAAGACTCGAGCATGTCTATTTGCTTATGATTCCTTTGTTTGTTTTGGGTGTCGCTAGGTTGTCAGCACAAGCATTTTCACCGTTTTTGTACTTCAACTTTTAGGAGTTTGGCATGTTACCTAAACCTAATACCTCTCAAACTCAAAGCTTAAGGCCGTTGTCTTTAGGCTTAAGGCTCGAATTTATCCTTAAGGCCCTCCCAGCTGTCTTTATGATTGGCTTTTTGGCTGTGGGTGCATTATCTGTTTTTGCTAAGAGAACAACGTATAGTTTTACGCCTACAGGCTCTTGGATTAATGGTCAAGCAGCTGCTGCTTATGAGGCTCATTTTAATGAGCATCTACCCTTTAAAGATGCCTATATTAGTACTTGGGGCATTATTGAGTACATGCTCTTTAATCAAGCTCGCGAGGGTGCTTTACTTGGTGATGAGGGTTGGTTTTTTACAACTGAAGAGTTTAGCTATTACCCTAATGAAGCGCAAGCGATTGCTGAGAAGATTGCTTATATTTCTGAAGTCAAAGAGCAACTGGCAGCTCAAGATATTGATTTGGTAGTAACGTTAGTACCTTCAAAAGCCAGTATTTACCCTGAGTATTTAGGGCGGTTTAGTCTTCCTGATTATGTTCAGCAGCGTTATGACTTAGAACTTCAAGCCTTAAGCGACGCGGGTATTCCTAGTATTGATTTACGTTCTGCCTTACGAGATGCTAAAGCTCAAGGTAATGTTTTCTTTAAGACTGATACACACTGGACACCTTTGGGGGCCAAGGCAGCTGCTCGTGAAATTGCTAAAGAAATGCAGGCTTTAGGCTTCGATTTACCTTTTAGTGAGAGTAGTTTTGCTACTAATCCTAAAGAAAGCCTAACGCTTCACGAAGGAGACTTAATGAAGTTTTTACCGTTAGGGGTTTTAAAGAATCAGTTTGGGCCTCTGGCTGAACCTTTGCAAGAAGCAACTACGGTGCAAACCAATGTTGGTTTATTTGCTGATAACAGTCGTCCTGTAACTTTGGTGGGTACAAGCTACAGTGGTGATGATAAATGGAATTTTGCGGGTGCTCTTAAAGAGAGTTTAGGTATGAATGTACTTAATGCTGCGCTTGTAGGACGTGGCGAGATTTTACCCATGCAAGAGTACTTAGCAAGCGATAACCCTACCATTAACAAACCCCAAGTCATTATTTGGCAACTTTCAGAACGCGGCTTCCCTATGGCTGCTAGCGTAGAAAACTAAACGAGGCTTCTCATGCGCATTCTTTTTTCCCTTTTCTTACTTAGCTGTGGTCTTGCATTTGCTCAAAGCATTGAGCTTTGCCAAGCAGCCATCGAACAAGGCTTTTACTCAACGCCTAATGGTTTTGTCTTTAATGATTATGATCTTAAAGAGAGCTTTGCGTTAGAAGAGCATAGTGAACTTTTACCTTATATAGCGGCTTTAGGCAAAGCCTTTGAAGCCAATAGCATTGTACCTGTCACCGCCCTTGTACCTACCCGCCCTATGGTTTACGCAGAAGAAATGGGGACTACAGCCTTTAACACAGCTAAATCTTGGCAAAGCTATCAGTATTTTAGAAACACTTTTAACCAAAGAGGTTTCTTAACCCCTGACTTGCTCTTTAGCTTTAGAACTGCAGAAAGTGAAGGCGAAAAAGTTTTCTTTAAACTAGATCATCACTGGGCGCCTGAAGGTGCCCAGATCGCTGCTGAAGAAGTACGTAAAGCCCTTAATTTTCTTAGTAGTTACCAAAGCTTAGAAACCACTGCTTACACTGCTATAGCCGTAAAAGAAGAATCCTACAGAGGAAGCCGTATTGCCGAAGTAGACACTATCTGCGGCACGGTAGACGTAGCAGACGAAAGCTACACACGCTACACCACGCAAGCTGAGGAAGCACCCGCAGCAACAAATCTTTTTGGTGACATAAAACGCCCAGATGTCGTTTATGTTGGTACCAGCAACGGCGAAGAAAATCTAAACTTTAGTGGCCGACTCAAAGAAACCCTAGGTCTAAATGTACTAAAAGCCAATCTGGTGGGTGGCGCAGCTTTTACGGCCATACAAAACTTTATTTATAGCGATGACTACCAGTTAGACGGCTACCGCCCACCCTTTATGGTTTGGGAAGTCAACATAAACACGACCAGCATAATAAGTGATGAAATTCTAGATTTTTCTGACCCGCTAAGCTACAGGCAGCTTATACCCAGCCTTTATGGGCAATGCGAAAACCAAAGCTTATTAAGCAGCCAAGGTCAAACCCAGTTAGAACTTAGTAATGACATTAATTTAGGTATCGCAGGCAGTAATTACTACTTATTTGTAGAAGCAGACAACAATACACTAAATGAAATAAACGTGCTTGTAAACTACGAAACTGGTGAACGCGAAACCCTAAGACTCTTACGCCCTGAACGCTTAGAAAGCCCAAACCGTTACTTTCTTGAATTTTCCGACTTTTTTGAAGGCAATATTAAAACCGTAACCGTAACGACAGCTGACCCAAGCGTGAATCTAAACGCACAAGTCTGTAATACAGGCTCGAGTATGCCCAGAGTTTACGATTTTCAAGAAGCAGATTTGCTTGCCAGCATAGCAGCACCAGGTCTAGATGTCATTGGTTTTGATATGCCAGAAACAGAAAATCGTAGTAGTTGGCGGTGGGCGTTTGGGGAGCAAAGTGAACTTAAATTTATTACTGAAGGCGCTAAACCCATTAAGCTCGAGCTTCGTCTTAGTAGCCCTATTGAAGAGCAGGCTATTGATATTGTTTTTAATGATCAGGTTTTGGCTAATTTGAGTCAGCTTGGTTCAGGTAGTAGTAAAGAACTCGTGCTTGATGCTCAGGCGGGCTTGAACCGTTTGGAGTTGCGCTTTGCTGATTGGAATACAGGTAAAACAACGTTTGAACCTAACGATACAAGACCTCTTTCAGCTGTGTTTAGTAAGCTGTCTTTATCACCCACGCAAGAAGCTGTTACGGTTGTTGAAGACTTACAAGCAGCTGTCGAAGTTAGTGCTACTGAAACAAGCATTCGTCAAGTAACACCTAATGCGGGTGGTACTGCTCCGATAAGCCCAATTGAAGGTTTAGATGTTGCGCGAATTGCAGAACCTGATAGTGTTGTTTTAGATGGCTTTTCAAGAGTAGAGGGCCAGAGTGGCCGCTGGGCACTTGGGCCTGAAAGTAAACTTAGTTTTGAACTTGAGCAAGACGCAAGTCTGAGTATTGATATGGCTATCTTTAACCCTATTGATCAGCAAAGCATAGAAGTTCTTTTTAATGGCACAACTATAGATAGCTTTGAAACACTAGCTGATCAGGTCTTTCTTGAAAAAGCTTATACCCTAGATGCTTCAGCGGGTGAAAATAGCTTGAGTTTTGTTTATAGTGACTGGAATGGTAAAGATACAGTCTTTAGTGAAGGTGATAGTAGACCTATGAGCATCTTCTTTTCAAAACTGCAATTATCAGATGATAAAAACGCACTTTTAGCTAGTACGCTAAGCGAGCCTATTATGCCTATCGAGCCAACTGAGCTTGTGACTGTAGTCGAAACTGTGCCTGAAGCGCCCCTCGCCCTAACTCAAAACATACAAAGTCTGCCTGTTGTAGACTTAGCCGAAGGCAATTTAATAACCAATCTAGCCGATACTCTTGTTTTAGACGGCTTTTCAGAAGCTGAAAACAATAACCTGCGTTGGGCCCTTGGACCCCAAACAAACATAGACTTTAAAAGTGATAAAGCACAAGCTTTAGAAGTGGAAATGGCTTTTTTTAACCCCATACAAGGCCAAAGCCTAGAAGTTATGTTTAACGGCGCAATTGTGCAAAACCTGAGTCAATTACACCAAGGAACCGAAATGAACCTAAAGTTCTTCGTAAATGCCATACCCGGCGTTAATAGGCTAAGCATAAACTACAGTGACTGGAACGGAAACCAAAGTAACTTTGCACCCGCAGACCCAAGACCCATGGCTGTCTTATTTAGCCAGCTCGAGCTTAGGTCAAGACAATGAAACTTAAAGTCTTGGTAGGCAAAAAAATTGCTCACGAAGGAGTGACTCAAGGCAAATAATCATCAGCTAATCCTCAAGCTACAAGATATCAGTCCAACACAATTAATCTGTACCTAAGGCGCAAGGCATGAAACAGATGTCTTGCGCCCTTTAAAATCCTAAGGATTTAAAAGCACAAATTCAGCTTGTTCTTCAGGTATGAAATTTCTTTCTGGAACATAGTTAGCAATAAGACCTTTAAGCTCAACCGCACTAAAAGGCGTATGAACAATTCTGTCAACACCACTCATTTCAGCTTCAGCACGCAGTTTGGCTTGCTTAGCATCGACTAACAAAATGACGGGAACATCTGCCAAACGCTTTACTTTTTTAATTCTATAAGCAATCGAGGTTCCTGTTATTTCAGGTAACTCGGCATTCAAAATAATAAGCTGAGGGGTATTACCGCGCAGATGCCCCAACACTGCGCTGCCCGTAAACTCGAGCTGCATGCTTAGTTTGAGTTGTTTGAGTATAGCGCTTAAAGCTTTTGTCTCCTTAGGGCTTGCAACGAGAACCTCGGGAGTAATAAGCAAGGTAAACCTCCTAAATTGTAACGCTAGGGATGCGTGACGGTTTGCAGAACTGCAATGTCTGCAAAGTTTACCTTAAAGCGCTTTGTTTATGATGAGTAAGCTTAATCTAAGCTTTATTAAAAGAACTTACTGAGCTGCACCTGTATGCAGCTGAGCTTCTGACAAAAGTAGGGGTATGTGCTGACGGTAGAGTTGCTGTCTGATTTGCTCTTTAATGTAACTTGCAGAAGCAGGTTTGACTATGACTACATCTGCGCCACACATGGCAGCATCAGCGCGTTTCTTAGCATCATACATTTCAACCATTAGTAAAAAGGCTGTGTTTTTAAGTCGCCCTATTTTTTTGCACCGGCCAGCAAGCGAAGAGCCTAACGCGCTGCCCAAATCCATATCAGCCAAAATAACATCCGGCGTATTGTTTAACAAATATGTAGCTGCCTCTGAAACCGTTTTTAGGCTTACGACCTTACCAAAACCAGCAACTAAGGCGCTTAAACTTTGGCTTTCACATGGACTTATAATCAGAATGGTTTGCATCATCTTCTCCCTTATGACGCAAAGCATAGCTTTCAAAAACTAACGTAAGTCTCACTCGAGTTTGCAGGCGCTTTATAGCTGTATTTAGCTTGCTATATCTTCTAGGTAGTTAATATTTTTTAAGCTATTTTGAGCTAGCTTTAGGGTTTCAAAAGGAATGATCTGGGCATTTAGCTTAGGAATAAGCTCATGAATGGCGCGCTTGTCTTGCTGAAGTTGCATTTCTATAACGGGTAAACAAGCCTTATGGTAAAACGCTGCCAAAGGCTCGAGTTTAGCTTTTTGCGTCAGCATAATAAGGTCTTGATCTTTTTGGAATTGCGCTAGGGTTTGCCAGTATTTTGGGGTTAAAAAAGGCATGTCGCAAGCAGCTATAGCAACCCAGTCATGCTTTGCGTAGTTAAGAGCTGCATGAATGCCACTTAGCGGGCCTTGTTGTTTAATGATGTCTTGGTAGCTGCATAAGCTAAATTCTGGGTAAGCGCGATTTGTGATTATAAAGACATCTTCAAGCCCTTCAAAACTACTTGCTACCCACTCGAGCATGGCTTTACCGTGGTAGCCATAGAGGGCTTTATCTTGACCGAAGCGTTGTGAGAAACCACCTGCCATTATGGCAGCAGAGTAAGGCATATGCTTAGTTTAGTACAAAAAGAACAAGCCACTAAACATTAGAGGCTTGCTGGGAATGGGTTTATAGTGGAAAGCTTAACAATAAAATGTCAGTTTTTTGTCAGAGCCTATGCATTAAGCTAAGCTCAAGTTTTTCATTCTTCCCTTCCGTAACACATTCTGCTTCCTTATAAAGGTCGCAGGATGTGTTATTTAGGGCGTTGCTCATTCTTCTTTAACGCACTTTTGTGCCTTCAGGTAAAGGGGTCACATAAGGGTCATTCTTTTTAACAGCTTCAAATTCAGCTTTAGCTTCTTTAAGAACAGCCTTCTGGGTAAGCAAATCAAAAGCTGTTAAGGCCATACTTTTTGCTGCAAACATCATGCCTTTCATACCAATACTCGAGCCGCAAGCTGCAACTGTCTGCCAGCTATGCCCTGGCGTGCCCAAAGGCCAACAGGTACTGGTTATTTGTACAGTTGGGCTTATGTGACTCACATCTCCAACTTCGGTTGAGCCTGCCATGCCTGGTGCGCTACTTTCGTGTTCTAGCACCGCTGCACTTAAAGCTCCTTTAGGCTTTTTGTTTTCAAAATCTTTTGTAGCTTTTTGGTAACTGGCTAGGCTTCCTTCTACTGAACCTGTCGGAAAGGTATCTTGTAATTCTTGAGCAAAGCGTTCTTCTTCTTCACTAAAGACCATACTACCTTCTAGTGTTTTCATGTTTTCAAACATAGCGTTACCAAGAACTGTATTGGGTAAGTAATCATAACAGCCCGTCACAAACTCAACATCATGCGTGGTACCTGACATAAGGGCGGCACCTTTAGCTATGTCGAGAACTCGAGCGTAGATTTCATCAACTTGTTTGCGGTTGGGTGCACGAACATACCACCATGCTTGGGCAAAGGCAGGTACAACGTTGGGGGCTTGTCCGCCGCTGGTCACAACGCTATGCATGCGGGCTTCTTGGATGACGTGTTCTCGTAAGTAATTTACGCCTATGTCCATGAGTTGCACGCCGTCTAGTGCACTTCTGCCTAGGTGGGGTGCGCCAGCAGAGTGGGCGGATACGCCGTAATAGTTAACTTTGAAGGAGTTCATGGCGGTAGATGAGTTGTTTACGACCATATTAGCGCTACCTGGGTGCCAAGTTATAGCGGCATCTAGGTCATTAAACACGCCTTCTCTAGCCATAAAGGTTTTGCCTGTTAGGGTTTCTTCAGCAGGGCAACCGTAATAACGAATGGTGCCTGAAAGACCGTTTGCTTCTAGGGCTTCTTTTACGGCTATGGTTGCACCTACGCCGGCGGTTCCAAAGACATTATGACCACAGCCATGCCCTGCACCCCCTTCAATTAGGGATTCTCGCTTGCTAGATATAGCTTGCGATAAGCCCGGTAGCGCGTCGTATTCTCCTAAAATGCCAATGATGGGCTTTCCTTGGCCCCAGCTTGCTATAAAAGCTGTAGGCATATCAGCAACGCCTTCTTCAAGACTAAAGCCGGCTTGCTTGAGAGTATCAATTTGCAATTTAGCTGCGTGGGTTTCTTGCAAGGCTATTTGAGGATGATCCCAAATAGCTTTAGCCATAGTACTCAGTGCATCTTGTTGTTTATCTAAAGATTCTAAAATGCTTGCTTTTATACTCATATGCCTTCTCCTTAACGCGTTAGCTTTACCCCTCTGGCCTTAAATAGTTTATCTTAGAAAACGCTTTAGTGAGTAGTGAGAAGACAAGTAAAGGGCAAAAGGGTTTACGCTTTTTTGCCTTTCCCTTTCAACTTAGTCATTGCTTTCCTGTTCTTTAACTCAGTAAGCTAGGTAGGTATGAAACCTAAACTTGAAACCCTAGCTATTCACGCAGGTACACAGACTGACCCTGCCACCAGTGCCGTTACCCCTGCCATTCACTTAAGTACAACGTTTGAGCGTGAAGCTGATGGTTCTTTTCCTCATAGGCATGTTTATACACGCAGCACAAACCCTAATCGCGCTTCTTTAGAGGCTTGCTTAACAGCACTCGAGTGTGGCTTTGCGTCTGCGGCGTTTAGTAGTGGTTCTGCTGCGGCGGGCGCTATTTTTAGGGCCTTGCAGCCCGGTGATCATGCCCTTATTCCTGATGATATGTATTGGGGTATTCGTAACTTGCTAAATCAAGTTTTTGTGCCTTGGGGCTTAGAGCTAAGTGAAGTTGATATGAGTGATTTAAGTGCCGTAAAAGCAGCCCTTAAACCCAACACTAAACTTCTTTGGATTGAAACACCCAGTAACCCTATGCTGAAAATTACAGATATTGAAGCAGTTGTTAAGCTCGCAAAAACCTGCAACGCCTTAGTTGCTTGTGATAATACTTGGACGCCACCCGCCATGCAGCCTGTTTTTGATTTGGGTGTTGATTTTGTCATGCACTCTACAACCAAGTATCTTGCTGGACATAGTGATGTGCTGGGCGGCATGGTCACTGCTAAAGAAGATAGTGCCTTTTGGCAGCGAATTGTGTTTGTGCAAAAAAATGAGGGGGCTGTGCCTTCGCCTTTTGATTGCTGGCTAGTGCAACGTGGCATAAGAACACTGCCTTACCGCATGCGTGGTCATGTTGAAAACGCAACTCAGATAGCACATTTTCTTGATAATCACCCCAAGATAGAGCGTGTTTTTTACCCTGCCTTAGCAAGTCATACTAATCATGAGGTAGCCAAAAAACAAATGACGACTTACGGTGCTATGTTATCGGTATTGGTTGCAGGGGGCGAAGCAAACGCCATAAAGCTAGCTGCTCATGTCAAGCTCTTTACCAGAGCTACCAGCTTAGGGGGCGTAGAAAGCCTTATAGAGCACCGCTCGAGTATTGAGGGTGCAACATCTAAAACCCCTAAAAACTTACTTAGGGTGAGTGTGGGTTTAGAGCATGCTGATGATCTTATTTTTGATTTGGAGCAAGCCTTAAAACTTATTTAAGCTAGCCGTGCTCTTCGTTGTTGCCCTTAGCGTTTAAAAACCAAAGCACTGCTATAAGCTTATACTAAACTGATTTAATCGTGTCATAAGACTGAGTAAGTCTAAGCTTAGTCCATGGGGTCGGACTTATAAAGTCTTACAATAGTTATAGCTTAGTACTACAAGCAATCATTATGAGCACTTAGCTGTGCTACTAAGCAGTAGCAGTGACCGTCTATTAACATTAGTAGTAAAAGCACGTTTTTATGGTTATTCGTGTTTTAAACTTAGTGTTGCTAAGAGCGCAACAGCTTGAATCTAGCTCAAAGTTTGTGCTTGCTAAATAACTGACGTACACTAAGAAGCTTTAAGACGTATTATGAACTTTAAAGAGAAGTAGGCAAGAACTGTTTCAACACCCAACTTATTTTCAATAAAGAAAGAGGTTAGTCAGAAATGGCAGATGTCCTAGACGAAATACTCAACAGTGACCGCTCGCAACTGGAACCTGAAGAACTCAAAAAACTAAACGACACCGAACTCAAAGAATGGCTCGAGTCTTTGGAGTATGTTTTGGCGAGTGGTGGGCCTGATCGCGTAAATGAAATTCTTGAGCGCCTTGAGGAGCATGCGCATAAGCATGGCGTTAAGATTCCTTTTACTGCACAAACACCTTACATTAATACTATTCCCGTTGAAGAAGAGCCTGAATATCCAGGTGATTTGCAGATTGAGCGTCGTATTCGTAATTTAATTCGTTGGAATGCTATGGCTATGGTGGTTCGTGCGAATAAATATAGTGACGGCATTGGTGGGCATATTTCTACTTATGCGTCGGCAGCTACCTTATATGAGGTTGCCTTTAATCATTTTTTCCGTGGGCCTGACGCTGGCGTAGATGCTGACATGATTTACTTTCAGGGTCATGCTAGCCCTGGTATTTATGCGCGTAGTTATGTTGAGCATCGTTTACCTGTTGAGGTTATTCGTAACTTTAGACGTGAATTACAAGATACGCCTGGTTTATCTAGTTACCCGCATCCTTGGTTAATGCCTGATTACTGGCAATTCCCTACAGTTTCTATGGGGCTTGGGCCAATCCTGAGTATTTATCAGGCGCGCTTTAATCGTTATCTTGTTAATCGTGATCATATTGAGCAGGGTAACGCGAAAGTGTGGGCATTTTTGGGTGATGGTGAAACCGATGAACCTGAAACCCTTGGTGCTATTCGTATGGCAGGTCGTGAACGTTTAGATAATCTTATTTGGGTTATTAACTGTAATTTACAGCGTTTAGATGGCCCTGTACATGGTAATGGCCAAATTATGCAAGAGCTTGAGGCTTCGTTTAGAGGTGCAGGCTGGAATGTTATTAAGGTTGTTTGGGGTCATCAGTGGGATAAGCTGCTTGAAAAAGATCATGATGGTGTTCTGGTTGAACGTTTTAGTCGTCTTGTTGATGGTGAGTCACAACGTTACGCCGCGTTTGGTGCGGAAGAACTCCGTGATAACTTCTTTAATACGCCTGAACTCAAAACCCTTATTGAAGGCTGGACTATAGAAGATATCGGCAAGCTTAACCGTGGTGGTCATGACCCCCTTAAGGTCTACACAGCCTATAAGCGTGCGTTTGACCATACGGGTTCACCAACTGTTATTTTGGCTCGCACGGTTAAGGGTTACGGTATGGGTGAAGCAGGTGAAGGTAAAAATGTTTCTCATCAGCAGAAAAAGCTTAATGAAGATGAGCTTAAGTACATGCGTGACCGTTTTGATATTCCTATTAGTGACGAGGATATTAGTAAGTTTCCTTTTTATAAACCTGAAAAGGGCAGCCCTGAGTACAACTATGTCATTGAGCAAAGGGCAAAATTAGGCGGTTCTGTACCTCAAAGGCTTATTAAAGCTAAGCCTCTAGCTGCGCCTGCTTTTGAAAGTTTTGAAGAATTTATGTTGGGTACCGAAGGTCGTGAAGTTTCTACAACCATGATTTTTGTGACTATTCTGCGTAAACTTTTGCGTGATGAAACTTGGAAAGACTTAGTTGTACCTATTATTCCTGATGAAGCTCGTACCTTTGGCATGGAAGCACTCTTTAGACAAATTGGTATTTTTTCTTCGGTGGGTCAGCTTTATGAACCTGTTGATAAAGAAAACTTGCTTTACTACAAAGAATCAAAAAGTGGTCAGATTTTAGAAGAAGGCATTACCGAAGCTGGTTCTATGTCATCTTTTATTGCAGCCGGTACGGCTTATGCTACGCATGGTGTTAACACCATTCCGTTTTTCATTTATTACTCTATGTTTGGCTTTCAGCGTATTGGTGATTTGGCTTGGCTAGCTGGCGATATACGCTGCAAAGGCTTTATGCTTGGTGCAACGGCTGGCCGTACAACCTTAGCGGGTGAAGGCTTACAACACCAAGATGGCCACTCTCACTTGTTGGCTTACCCTATTCCTAATTTAAAAGCTTATGACCCTAGTTTTGCATATGAAATGGCTATCATTGTTCATGAAGGCATGCACCGCATGTATGGACTTCAAGAAGACTTGTTTTATTACTTAACCGTTGGTAATGATAACTATGCGCAGCCTGCTAGCCCTGAGCATTTAAGTCGCGAGGAGCTTAGAGAAGGCGTATTAAAAGGGCTTTATAAATTTAAACCTAGTGGCAAAAAGCGTACTAAGTTAAAAGCGCAACTCTTTGGTGGCGGCGCTATTATGAATGAAGTTCTAAAAGCACAAGAGATTCTTGAGAATGACTACAAAGTTGCTGCTGATGTCTGGAGCGTAACGAGTTATAAAGAATTGCATTATGACGCGTTGCAAACTGAGCGCTGGAATCGCCTGCATCCTGAAGAAATCCCTAAAGAGTCTTATGCCTTTATGCAATTAAAAGAGGCTAAGGGTGTTTTTGTAGCAGCAAGTGACTATATGAAGATTTTACCTGACTCTCTTGCGAGTCATTTACCTAAAAATATATATAGTCTTGGTACAGATGGTTTTGGTCGTAGTGAAGCGCGTGAGGAACTACGTGACTTCTTTGAGGTTGACGCTAAGCATATTGTTTTAGCAACCCTTCATGCACTTCAATTAGAGGGCGAGTTAGACGCCAAAAGCGTAGCAAACGCCATTAAAGACTTAGGCATAAAGCCTGATAAACTTAACCCGTATGAAGCCTAAGGACGAAGGAGCGTTACGTGGCAGAATTTAAACTTCCAGAAGTAGGCGAAGGCATAGAATCAGGCCTTGTGGTTAGCTTACTCGTTAAAGTTGGCGACAGCATAGAAATAGATCAGCCTCTTTTAGAGTTAGAAACCGACAAAGCAGTTGTTGAGGTTCCTTCTACGGTTGCTGGTGTCGTTGAGAGCATCGCTGTTAAAGAAAATGAAGAAGCTAAAGTTGGGCAAGTTATTTTGAGCGTCAGTTCTGCTAAAAAGCCTTTAGAGGCAGCTCCAGAAGAGTCAAAACCCGAAGCGCCTGCAGCAGAACTAAGCACACCAGCAGAAACGCAAAGCTCAACAAGCTCAGTCGCAGAATTTAAATTACCTGAACTGGGTGAAGGCATAGATGCAGGCTTAGTTGTAGGCATTTTGGTTAATGTTGGTGACAAGATAAACGTAGACCAAGCTGTTATTGAACTTGAGACAGACAAAGCTGTTGTAGAAGTACCCTCGAGTGTTGCTGGTGTTGTGCAAGAAATCCATGTTAAGCAAAATGATGAGGCGTCTGTAGGTCAGCTTATTTTGACTTTAGCTACAAGCGAAGCTGCTACTCCGGCTGCACCTGCAGTAAAGGCTGCTGAAACCAAATCAGAGCCTGCTAAACCTGCCGCAGCTGTGGCAAGCACGCCAGCACAAAGTTCTGAGATTGATTCACGTCTTATTCCTGCGGCGCCTTCAGTACGTCGTTTAGCACGTGAACTAGGTGTGAACCTAGCTCACGTAGTAGGTAGCGGCACGCTAGGTCGAATTTCAGCTGAAGATGTTAGGAATGTTGCTTCTGGTAAAACACCTGCAGCAACGCCTGTACAAAGCTCTTCAAGTCAAAGCTCGAGTGTTGCAGCTTCAGCGCCAAGCATTCCTGCTGTGAATCTGCCTGACTTTAGTAAATGGGGTGAAGTTGAACGTGTGCCTATGAGTGGTATACGCAAAGCAACGGTGCGCGCCATGACACAAGCATGGGCTACTGTACCTATGGTCACGCAGTTTGATAAAGCTGACTCAACAGATTTTGAAGCCTTAAGGCAGCGCTACAAAGCCAAAGCTAAAGAAGAAGGCGCTAGCCTAACCCCAACCGCTATGCTTCTCAAAGTTATGGCTGCAGCTCTCAAAAAATTCCCTGACTTTAACGCCAGCTTAGACACCGAAAGCAATGAAGTTATTTATAAGAGCTTTATTAATATTGGTGTTGCGGTAGATACCCCAAATGGTCTTTTGGTTCCTGTTATTAAAAATGCCGATCAAAAAGGCATTATTAGCTTAGCTAAAGAGCTTGGCGAACTAGCAGCAAAAGCTAGAGACCGCAAACTAAGCCCAGATGACATGCAAGGTGGCAACTTCAATATCTCTAACTTAGGCGGCATTGGTGGCACAGGCTTCACGCCTATTGTCAACCCACCTCAAGTTGCTATTTTAGGTGTATCAAAAGGAATCATGGAGCCAGTCTGGAACGCAGATAAAGGCGAGTTTGCACCACGCCTCATGATGCCTCTAGCACTTAGTTACGACCATCGCCTTATAGACGGCGCAGCAGCAGCCCGCTTTTTAAGATGGGTATGCGAAGTCATAGAAGACCCGTTCTTAATTGCCTTAGAAGGCTAAGTAACAAGCAAAGGAAAAAAGCCCTGCAGCTAACGCAGGGCTTTCAGTTGACAACGCTCGAGTTACAAAAACTCGCAGTTTCATCTTTCTCGCATATTAGCAGCGTAGTCTGTTTAAGCTGTTCGTTATACGAAGGGCTTCGAAGCTGAGTTTAAGTTAATCACGTACGCTTTCCTGTCATAAAGCTGTAATAGCTCTATGGTTAAACTTAGTCTAGAGATGGCAGCTTCAGATAACGCTGCAAAGATGCTTATGAAACGTTTTTTTTGGATTTTACTTATCTTTTTTGTTGCTTGTCAGCAGCAAACAAACCCTATTACTAATGGGAATGGTGCAGGTGTACCTGAAAGCACACCTCAGATAGATTTAAGCCCCACGTTAACTAATTTCTTATGGTCAGATGCGAGTACTTGGGATTCAGGTCAAGTTCCTCAAGAGGGTGACAGTGTCACTATTCCTGAAGGCAAAAACATCTTACTTGATGTCAACCCTCCTGCTCTAAATGAGCTTACAATCGAAGGTAGTCTTGTTTTTGACACGCAAGACTTAAGCCTAAATGTAGCAGGCATAGTAGTTATAGGTAGACTCGAGCTTGGTTCTCCTGAAGCTCCTTTTCTTAATCGTGCAGTTATTACGCTAACGGGTGCTAAAGACACAAAGCGTATAGTGGTTGCGCCTACAGGCATTGTGAGTATGCATGGTCAGGTTTTACCGACATGGACAAAACTAGCTAAAACAGCCTTTCAGCAAGATGACAGTATTAGTCTTTTAGATGAGACGGGTTGGCTTATAAATGACAAACTGGTCATTGCTTCGACAGATTATGATTTTGAGCAAGCTGAAAGCTTTGTTATTACGGATATTCGTAAAACCGAATTAAGCCTTGATAGCCAAATTCAGTTTATGCATTGGGGTGAATTACAAAGCTTTGCTGGTAAAACCCTAGACCAACGTGCAGAGGTAGGTCGCTTAACAAGAAACATCACCATTCAGGGTGATGAGAGTTCATTAGATGAAGGTATAGGTGGCCACATTATGGTCACAGCAGGCGGTCAAGTCTACTTAGATAGCGTTGAACTCTACCGCATGGGTCAACGAGGCGAACTTGGTCACTACCCGCTACACTGGCACCTAAATGGTGATAAGTCACGAGGGCAATACCTAAAAAACTCGAGTGTTCATGATTCCTTTAATCGTTGTGTCACTATTCACGGTAGTCATGGGGTTTTGCTTAGTCATAATGTTGCCTTTAACACTGAGGGGCATTGCTTTTTTCTTGAAGATGGCGCTGAGCTAGATAATATTTTTAGACATAATTTGGTCTTATCAACCTATAGAGCAACTGAGCCTCTCTTACCTACAGATGGGAGCTTTCCTGGCCCTGCCAGCTTCTGGATTACAAATCCTGATAATTTGTTTGAAGGCAATGTGGCAGGCGGCTCAGCAGGTACTGGCTTTTGGTACGCTTTACCTGAAAACCCAACCGGTATGT
>CAZWJZ010000019.1:0-12061 GCA_964634665.1 uncultured bacterium
GCATCTTCAACACCATAAGCAATGCCGTAAAGTGCAAAGGCAGCAGCAGCTACAAGACCCCCAATAAAGCCACCGCCCGGCATGTTGTGACCCCTAAGCAGCAAAAAGACAGATTCTAGCAAAAGGAGTGCCAGCATAAGGCGGGTACCTGTACGTAAAATAACGGAATTCATGGTTGCTCCTTTTTACTACGTCGTAAAAGACCCATAACACCCAGCGCAGCTACAGATAAGACGACTATTTCCCCTAAGGTATCAATAGCTCTAAAATCAACCAGAATGACATTCACGATATTGCGCCCAAAGCCATTCGGTAAGCTCTCCGCTTCAAAAAATTCGGTCAGGCTAGGGTTAAATGCTGTGTTTAAAACAAGTAGTAAAAGACTTGTTATAAGAATGCCAGCAGCAAGCGAAACAAATGCATTAGCGCGATTGAGTGACCTTTTTTTGGCTAACTCAGGTAAACGAATCATCACCAAAACCACAATTATAACCAGTAACGTTTCAACCACTAACTGCGTAATAGCAAGATCAGGTGCTGCAAACAAAACAAAGCAAAGCGCAACCGAAAAGCTAAGCACACCAAGCGCTACAACACCAACAAGTTTTGTACGTGCAAAAACAGTCGTAACTGCAGACACAGCACACAACAAAAGCACAAACAGCTCATAAAACGTTAAATCAAAGGAAAGCTCGAGTCTTGTAAAACTTGTTTTGTTTAGTAGCGTGAAGCTTACCAGTACTACAGTGAATGTCAGCATGATGAGCAAATGCCTACGCAAGCTGTGCTCTTGAATGACTTTTGTCACGCTTTTAGCAACTAGCGGTAAGGTTTTTATGAAATTAGCGTAAACTTTGGCAGGACCTATATCGAGCTTTGGTGAGATGAGCTCGAGTAACGTAAAAACGCGAGGCCATAAAGCGTAGAGTATGAGGCCTAAGATGACTGTTAAGATGCTTAAGCCTAAAGCGGGCGTAAAGCTCGAGGGGAAAAGATAAAGGTCAAAGTCGTAAGTTTCGCCTAGTATCGAGGCAACCGCAGGTAGTTTGGTGAGTTCAATAATTTCTGGAAATAAGGCAAAAATAAGCCCAATAATAGATAAGCTAATAGGGCCTAAATACAAACTGAGAGCTGCACCTTTAACGATTTGGGGTGCTTTTACTGCTTTGCCTAAGAAAGGCTTAAGGCAAACAAGTATCGCCACAACAAACATGGCTGAGTTAGCTAGTAAAGCTGAGATAAGTAAAAAGGGGGTGCTAAGAAAGGCTTCATAAGCAAGTTCTTTACCAATAAAGCCTAGTTTGGGGGGTAAGCCTGCCAAGGATAAAGCTGAAAGTGCTATGGCTAGAAAACTAACAGGCATGACCTGGCGTAAACCTGAAAGTTGCCGAATATCTCTTGTACCTGTTTGGTGATCTATGGTGCCTGCGCCCATAAAGAGGGCTGCTTTATAAAGAGAATGGGCCAGTAAAAAAACCATCGCTGCTTTAACTGCTGTCTTGCTACCAACTGCCAAAAGCATGGTGAGCATGCCAAGTGCAACAAGCGTTGAGTAAGCCAGTAATTTTTTTAAGTCAGTTTGCTTTAAAGCTAGAATAGCTGCAGTCAGAACGGTAAGCGCACCTGCAATAGCTAAAATCCAGAACCATAAACTACCGCCAGCTAAAGAAACGCTTAAGCGAGCTAGCAGATATATGCCAGCTTTCACCATGGTTGCTGAATGCAAATAAGCTGATACGGGGGTAGGTGCAGCCATGGCATTAGGGAGCCAAAAATGAAAAGGGAATTGTGCTGATTTGGTAAGTGCACCCAGTAAAACTAAGATCAGCGTAGGTGCAAATAGAGGGCTTGCCTCAATTAAGTCAGCCTGAGCCGCAAGTTCAGAAATCTGATAACTACCTACAATGTTGCCTAAGAGCAAGAAGCCTGCCAGCATGGCTAAGCCACCTGAACCCGTTACCAGTAAAGCTTGCAAAGCAGAGCTTCTAGAGCTTTCATAATTGTGTTTATAAGCAACCAAAAAGTAAGACGTTATACTGGTAAGTTCCCAAAAGACAAATAAAACAATTAAATTATCTGTTAAAACCAAACCAAGCATGGCTGCCATAAAGCTAAGCAAAATTAAGTAGAACTTACCTAAAGTCTTATCTTCTTTAAGATAGCCCCCAGCATAAATCATGATGAAAG
This sequence comes from uncultured bacterium, assembly GCA_964634665.1. Lineage (GTDB taxonomy): Bacteria > Deinococcota > Deinococci > Deinococcales > Trueperaceae > JAHEBB01. The sequence continues at coordinate 2,188 of CAZWJZ010000019.1, forward strand.
CACCAATAAAACTAATCAGCAAAACAAAAAGCAAGCTAAGCCCATCAAGATAAAAGCTAAGATTAATGCCTAAATCAGGTAGCCAAGCAAAACTTTCTGAACTGTAAATTTGTTCTCTGATCGCGGGCACAAAGCTAGCATAATAAAAACTAAGCGCTAAACTAGCTGCGCCTAAAAGCCAGCCAAAAGCAGCCCGAAACACCCTCACACCAAGAGGCGCAAGCAAAGCTAAAACAAAGACAGCTAACACACTAAGAAACATGACACATCCTTAAAACACTAGGATCACGCAGAATTGCAGCGCAACATAAGCGACACTCTCAAAATCTTAACTCAAGTTGCGAGTGATTTACTAATAAGCCTTGCAGTAACTCGAGTTCCTGTTGAGTGTTTTGCTTCATTTAAGACGCCCCAATCTTTACTATTCGTTTTAACAAAGTCTTGAAATGAATTGTAAACTAAGTTGCAATTTTGACTCATCCAGTTGGATAGAGTTAGATGTTGTGTTAATGCATAATTGTAACTGCCTTATTTCCTTATCTTTGCCTACTACGCTTTGTGGTGGCCGCTGGAATATCGTTGATCATTATCGAGATTCTTAAGCTAACTAAACTTGTTTTAATTTCCCAGATACCTAAAAGCAAAGCAGAAACTAGTCTTGCTGGCATAGTTACTTTTTTGTTTATCACGTGCTTTGCTGTTTGATTAAAATTGGCAATATCCAATATCATTACTGTTCAAAGTTTATTAACTATTCTTGAGTATTAGGAGGTAACAATAAAAATGGAAACGAATAAAAAGATAGATATTACTGTTGCTCAGGGTGATGGCATTGGCCCTGAGATTATGGCAGCCACACTAAAGATTTTAGAAGCTGCCAATGCACCGCTAAACTATCATCATGTCAGTATTGGCAAAGCCGTATACGAGCAAGGTATTAGCTCTGGTATAACTCAAGAAGCTTGGGATAGTTTTAGGGCAACACGTGTACTCTTAAAAAGCCCCATAACAACACCACAAGGTGGCGGCTATAAAAGCGTTAATGTGACCTTGCGAAAATCACTTGGTTTATTTGCTAATGTGCGCCAATCAAAAGCCTACACACCCTTTATTGCCTCTGCGCATCCTGATATGAACGTAGTGATTGTACGTGAAAACGAAGAAGATCTTTATGCAGGCATTGAGCATCAACAAACCCAAGAAGTCACCCAAGTTTTAAAACTTATCACCCAACCCGGCTCAGAACGCATTATTCGCTACGCTTTTGAATACGCTCGAGCTTACGGTCGCAAAAAAGTGACCTGTATGACCAAAGACAACATCATGAAACTTACGGATGGGCTTTTTCATAAGCTATTTAGAGAAGTCGCTAAAGACTATCCCGAAATTACCACAGAGCACCAAATTATTGATATTGGAACTGCCAAATTAGCATCAAACCCAGAACAATTTGATGTCATAGTTACCCTTAATCTATACGGCGATATTCTTTCAGATGTCACAGCTGAACTAGCAGGCTCAGTTGGCTTAGCAGGCTCAGCCAATATTGGTAGTGACATTGCCATGTTTGAAGCCATTCATGGTAGTGCACCCGATATTGCTGGCAAAGGCATAGCTAACCCCTCGGGCTTACTGGTAGCAGCTACCCAAATGCTGGTACATGTAGGCGCACCCGAAAGTGCAGAACGCATTAAAAATGCATGGCTAAAAACCCTTGAAGACGGCATTCACACTGCCGATATCTATCATGAAGGCCAAAGTAATCGCCTTGTAGGTACAGAGGCTTTCTGTGACGCTATTATTGAACGTTTAGGGCAAGAACCCAAAACACTAGAACCTGTCCGCTATCAAAAAGGCGGCATAAGCATAAGTCTAAGTGAAAAACCCAAAAAGAAAAAAGAACTCATAGGCATTGATATCTTTTTAGACTGGGATGTCGCTGAACGCAACCCCCAAGTACTAGGTACAGAACTCGAGCGCTCAGCAAAAGCTGTAAACTGGGGTTTAAACATGATTACCAACAGAGGCATTATGGTTTATCCAGAAGGATTTCCTGAAACCTTCTGTACAGATCACTGGCGTTGCCGCTTTATGCCCACGGAAGATTCAGCCATTCAATTTAAAAGAGTACTCGAGTTGCTTAGCTGCCTCAATGATGCTGGCTTTAACATCATAAAAACAGAGCAGTTATATTTATTTGATGGTGAAAAATCGTTTTCACTAGGTCAAGGACAATAAGGTTTTAAGTTACGTCACAGAAGCTTTGCAAACTACTGATTGGGTCTATCCGTACGCTCCGCTCGGGTGAATTTGCTTATAAGCAAATTCACCCGAGAATTACTTAGGTCGCACGTGTTGTTTGATAGGGGGTAACAAGTCGTGAAAAGGCTATTAATCTAAACTGAACGCTTAATTTTGCCGAGATACCCATGCATAACTTATGCCTAAGGAAATGACCACCGCAGCTAAAGAAAGAACTTCTAGAGCACTAATTTTATCAAAATCAAGCACAATTACTTTTCGTGCTACAGCCATAAGGGCTGTAGCCAGAACTAACTTTACAGATAACTCTGAACTTTTAAGGTAAATACGAATGTTAACAAAAATCTCAATGGCCACCAATACTGCTAAGAACGCAGCAAAACTCTCAAAGATATCACTAATGTTCAAAAAATAAACGGGTGGCGTCATTAAGCGTTGAAACAAAACATACATAACATCAGCAATACCAAAAAAGATGACAATGACCATAAGCACAGCCAGAATCTTAACTGCAAATCTGATTGCATAATGACTAGCACGAAGAAGCGGGTCAGCATCATCTAAAGGTAACTCAAGATGTAAATCATTATCTTTTTTATTTGAATTCATAAGAAACCAGTACTTTCTTTAACAGTAGGTTTTTAAACCTTCATTATGTTGACTATAGTAGTTGCTAACAATGCCTTTATTATACGAATAATGATGCTTGTTACCGTACCTTCAAAGACTTTCTATATTCATTAAACTTCTAGTAATTGCAGCCCAGAAAAGATTGCAAGCTGAACTTAGCGTACGAACTTGAACTTCTCATTGTGCACCTTGACCAAGAAAATAATTATCAAGTCATCCTTTCAAACAAAAGTATGTTTAGAATAATATTTTTAGTTTGACGGCTTTAGCTTTTCTATAGTTAAGTCACTCGAGTATGACTTTATTTAATTCATCTTCGCTCATGCTGCTTAGGCTTGCCCTTATATTTTCTGCTGTTAGGGGTAGGCTTCGCATGCGTATGCCTGTTGCGTCATAAAGGGCATTTGCTATGGCTGCTGCCATAGGCACAGTTGAGGCTTCACCGGCGCCTAAAGGTGCTTCGTTAGGTTGATTTAAAACGATGGTTGTAAGCTCTGGTACATCTGCAAAGCCCAGTACCTTGTAAGCCTCCCAAGTTTGCATGCCGTTGCCTTCTGGGTCAATCTTGACTTCTTCAAATAAGCATCTACTTAGACCTTGCAAGGTGCCACCTTCTAATTGATTTACCAAACCATCATGATTAATGACTTGCCCTGCATCGCAAACCGTAATGATTTCTTTAAGGCTTAGTTTAGCTGTTTCTAAGTCAATGCTTAGTTTGACAACTTGGGCAACATAAGCTTTGGTATTTTTGTACTGCGCAAAAGCCATGCCTACACCCTCAGCTGTTGCCTGAGAATGTGGCTGCCAAGCAGCTTCTTGAGCAGCGGTTTCTATAACAGCTCGAGCGCGTTTATCTTTTAAGTGGCGTAAGCGAAACGCAATAGGGTCGCAGTTTGCAGCGTAAGCAAGTTCATCCATAAAAGATTCATTCGCAAAAGTATTTGCGTACGCCCCGAGGGTTCGTAAGGCTGAAGTGCGTAAAGGGCCTTGCTGGAATTTTGCGCTAATGTGCCTGTTCGCAAACAAATACAGTGTTTCAGCATTTCGGTACGTTCCTTCAGTAGGGCCTGTTGGCTTAGCTTTATGGTTTTTTAGTTCCCAACTGGCTCTTAAGCGACCTCCTTGCCCTGCAGGGCGCATAACATGACTATCACTTAAAACCTCAAAATTCCAATCAGAAACAAGACCTTCAGGCTTAAGGCTAGCTTTAAGATCAATCATCATGGCAGGTGAGTAAGGTTCACCTTGTAGCTCTTGCGCAACTTGCCACTGCACACGAACAGGCCTATTAGGCACAGCTAAAGCCAGCAAAGCCGCATCGGCAGCCGCATCATCAGCACCATTATGCCCATAGCAGCCGGGGCCTTCTACATGAATAAGCTCGAGCTTTGCTTCATCTAAGTCTAGTAACTGCGCAAGTTCACGGCGTAACGGGTAAATACCTTGAGAATGCGTCCAGATTTTTAATTTATCTTCGCTGGCTAGTGCTATAGCGCAAGAAGGCGCAACCGAAGCGTGCGCTTGGTAGGGTTGAAAATACCTTGCTTTAAGCTGACTGTCATTCGGGTCTACAGCCTTAAAATTTCCTTCTTTAACAATAAAGGTATCGCTTGCCAAAGTAGCCTGCTTTGCCAGAGAAGCTAAAGTAGGCATGCTTTTGCTTTGCCACTGAGCTTTTGAAGCTAAGCGAGTTACTGCTTGAATAGCCTGATACTCCTTTTGGCAAACCAGCCCAACAAAGCCGCCTTGCTTAACGAGCTTAATAAAACCAGCAGAGGCTTCAATCTCAGGAGCATCAAGACTTTCTAAACGAGCATTATAAAAAGAAGAACGCAAAACACGCCCATGTAGCATATCTGGAAGCTTTAAATCCTGAAGAAAAATTGCTTCACCACGAACTTTTGCCGGAATGTCAAAACGCTTGCTAGCCTGACCCACCAGCTTGTAATGCTTAGGGTCTTTAACTTGCACAGAACCTGAAAAAACTTCGTCAGGATTCAGCTTAGCTACAAAATCAGCGTAACGACCCAAAGCAGTAGGCTCAGCAACTCGCCACACAAAAGCGTCTCTAAGCTCGAGCTTTTCTTTGGCTATCTTAAGTTCATGAGCAGCGACTTGCCAAAGGCTTGCTTTGAGTTGCGCCGCAACAAGTCTTAAGGCAAGACCACTGTTCTCTAAAGAAGCGCTACCTGCAGTAAACCCTTCATCTGGCGAATAATCGGTACTAACCAAAGGCATACGAATATGCTCGAGAGGCATGTCTAGTTCTTCTGCAACCATCATGGCAAGCGCTGTTTTTAAGCCCTGCCCTAACTCAACTTTGCCTGTAAACACAGTAACGGTATTATCATCATTTAGCTTTAACCAAGACTCGAGTTTTGGGTACTGCTCTAAAACAGCTGGAATGCCACTGATATGCCTAAAGCTATGCTTCATAAGGCAGTCCTTTTACTTGCTTTAACAATGGCTTTAAGAATGCGACTATGACTACCACAACGACACAGATTCTCGTTAAGCGCCTCTTGAATATCAACCAGACTCGAGTTTGGTTTGTTGTTAAGCAGCGCTGCTGCGGTCATAATAATGCCAGGAATGCAATAACCACACTGTGCTGCTTGCCCATCAATAAAGGCTTGCTGTAACGGCTCGAGTTCAGCTGCTAGCCCTTCTATGGTAACTATTTCACTGCTTCTTAAAGCTTCAATGGCGACTGAGCAAGAACGCTCAGCTTTGCCATTTATCATGACAGTGCAAGCGCCACAGTGCCCTTCTAAACAGCCTGCTTTGCTGCCTGTTAAGTTAAAGTCTTCACGTAAGACAAAAAGCAACGGCGTTTCAAGGTCACTCTGAGTTTCTTTTAAATCACCATTTATGTTTAGTTTTGTTAAGTTTGACATAGGTTCTGTTCAGGTTCCTTGAAGCTTAAAGCTGAAACAAGTTCTATCGTTGGGTGTGTTTAAGTATACCCTTGAATAGCTATGAATGTGGCAGCTATGCTGAAGCTGAACAAGAGCAGTAAATAGGTGCTATTCTTCTGTATTTAGGTGATGTGGAAATCTGCACCAAAATAACTTAAGCCGAGTCTCTTAGCTACATTCTGAGAGGCTGTGTTACCCCAAGAGGTACTGTAAAGCGGAATGATTCCCTTTGCTAATAAGTCATTTGCCCAGCCTGCCACCACATTAGCAGCGTGTCCTTTACGGCGGTAGGCAGGCAAAGTTTCAATACCTGCTTCATGCGCTTGCTCGGTAATGCGTACACTCGCACACACAGAAACAGCAAGACCATTATCAATGGCGGCCATAAACGGTTGCCTATAGGGCACATCAGCAAGCCAATCATCAAGACCACCTTCAAGTAACTGAGCGTTAGCAGGCGTAATATGCAGGGGAGCAACACTAGGCTTAATAGACTTAGAGCAGTAGTAGCTGGGACCTTGCCATAGTGCCTTTATAGGCGTGTGAGCAGACAAAAGTTGAATATACGCATCTTTAAATTGAGGGTCCTTCAGCACCGCCCCTGTTTCTTGAACACATAAAGCCTCGAGTTCTTTTATGAGTTTAGTTGGTAAATCTGCCCGAAAACGCCAGACATTACCAAGACGGGTTCGACCCAGAAAAAAACGAGGCACGTTGCCCCCATCCCACTGGTTAATAGCAAGCATGCGCATTTGCTCATCATGCACATACAAAGCATTAACATGCATTTCCATAAGCTCGAGTGTGTTGGGTTGTTGATGAGACAAGTTGCTCCTTTGAATGTCTTAGTCCTTAAATCACATTCTAACCATTCACAATGAAGGGGGTTCAGATTTGGTAGCAGTCTTTTGATATCAATTATGCAAAAAAGGATAAGCATTATGATGTTTAAGCGTGTTCAGCTTATCGGAATTTTGCTATCAAAGGATGATTACTCTAACCAAAAGGTATGATGCTGTTAATAGTAAGTTTACTAAGACAGTTAGCAGCTAAGTTCTTAATCTGAAGGCTAACTGTTTGCACACTCAAATAAGGCTTTAAACCTTTTTGTAAATGCTTTAAGGAGCAGTAATGAAATACCGTCGTTTAGGAAAAACTAATCTTAAGGTTTCTGTCATAGGGGTAGGAACATGGCAATTTGGAGGCGAGTGGGGTAAGGCATTTACTCAAAATGAAGTGAATGGCTTGTTTGCTAAAGCTAAAGAAGAAGGCATCAATTTAATTGATACGGCCGAGTGCTACGGAGATCATCTTTCTGAAAAGTTTGTCGGTGAAGCTATAAAGAAAGATCGTGAAGATTGGATTGTGGCTACTAAATTTGGTCATGGCTTTGCGGGTAACTTCGCAAGGCATCAACTCTGGTCAGCTGATGACGTTCTAAAGCAACTAGAGGCCTCTTTAAATGCCCTTCAGACAGACTATATTGACTTATACCAATTTCACTCAGGTGCAGATGAAGCGTTTGATAATGATGAACTTTGGGCCATGCTTAACGAACAAGTGCAGACAGGCAAAATAAGGCATTTGGGTATTTCTATTGGCAAAAACGATAATCTGCATCAAACTTCTAAAGCAAGTCAGATTGGCGCAGCTGCCATTCAGGTTGTTTACAACCGTTTAGACCGTGTGCCAGAAAACGCTGTTTTTCCGTCTTGTGAAGCTCAAGATTTAGGGGTTCTAGCAAGAGTACCGTTAGCAAGTGGTTACTTGAGTGGTAAATACAAACCCGGTGATACTTTTACTAAAGAAGATGATGTTAGGTCACGCCATGAGCGTGAAGGGGTTCAACGCAAACTAGAAGAAGTTGCGCGCATAAAAGCAGATTTACCTGAAGGAACAGACATGGCTGCGTGGGCACTTGCATGGTGCTTGCAGCATGATGCGGTAACTTGTGTCATACCAGGTTGTAAAACGATAGAGCAAGTAGAAGCAAACGCTCGAGCTGCTGAGCTTGATTTGGTACGTGATGATCATCCGCAAGCTATCGTAAGTTCTTTTTAAAACTAGTTAAAAACACACAAAAGCAGCGATTTTAGAAAGGGATTAGCTTATGCTTACAGTAGAACAAGTTAAACATTTTCGCGACTATGGTTACGTTGCTGAAGAAACGTTTTTTGATAAACGAGAACTAACAGCCATGCTCTCAGAACTCGAGCGTTTCAAACGTGAGGGTTTAGGGCGTAATGTGGTTACTGCGGGGGACGGTAAAACGCCGTCTTCAAATAAGGTGAATTATCAGGTTATTCCTCTGAATGATAAGAGTGATTTGTTTCGGGCGTTACCTTTTTATGACAAGGTGATACGTTGCTTAGAGCAGTTAATTGGTCAGCCGCTGGTTCGGCATCTTGATCAGATTTTTTTGAAGCCAGCGAAGAGTGGTGAAGGTACTGCTTGGCATCAGGATAATGCTTATTTTAAAATAGCTGACCCAAACAAAGCGACTGCTATGTGGATTGCGCTTCATGACGCTAATCTTGCTAATGGAACTTTGCATCTTGTGCCTAACAGTCACTTAGAGATGTTTGAGCATGAGCGCGATTTGAATAGTGATCATCATATTCATATGAAGGTTGATGAAAGTCGTGCGCTGCCCATTATTTTGCCAGCAGGGGGTGCTGTTTTCTTTAACTATGGTATTGCACATGCAACTAAGCAAAATACAACGGATCATGAGCGTGCAGGTTTGGCTTATCATTTCTTTAATTATGATTATAAAGAAGGGGTCAAGATAAGTGATAAAGCAGTGCACTTAACAGGAACCCAAGCAACCGGTGGGCAGCGTGAGTACGGTGTCAAGGTTGCAGACACATGGCAGCAAGAAGTTAGCAAGCTAGCCTAAGAATAGGGGAGTTATGAACATTCGATTTGGTAAAGAAACACTCGAGTTTCCCTCACCAGTTATTGCTGAGTTGCGGGAAAGTCAGGCCTTGCTTGGTGACATGGCTGCACTTAAGCAACGCATGGCTGAAGATGGTTATGTGTTTATGCGTGGTTTGCTTGATAGAGCTAAAGTTTTGCAGGCAAGAGAAACTATTTTGAAGCATATGGAAGCTCATGAAGCACTTACGCCTAATACTCCTTTACTTGAAGCTGTCATGCCTAAAGGCGGTAAATCTGTCGCTATGATGGGACGAAAGCATATTACGCATCATGATGATGTTCTGGCAGTACTCGAGTCTCAGGAGCTTTTTGAGTTTTTTAATGCTTTTTTTGCTGAGTCTGCCTTGAGTTTTGATTACAAGTGGCTTCGTGCGGTTGGCAATGAGGAGTACACAGGGGCGCATATGGATTTTGTTTATATGGGGCAGGGTTCAAAAAACCTGCATACCATCTGGATTCCGTTTGGTGATATTCCTGTTGAGCAAGGCACACTTGCTGTCTGTGCAGGCTCTAATCATTTAGAAAGTTTTGCTAAGTTACGCAGTACCTATGGGCAAATGGATGTTGATAGGGATGGGGTTGAAGGCTGGTTTACTAAAGAACCTTTAGAAATTACTGAGCGTTTTGGTGGTGAGTGGCAAACCAGTCATTTTAATGCGGGTGACATGATTTTTTTTGGTATGCACACCATGCACGCCTCAACGACTAATCTGTCAAATCGGTTTAGGCTTAGTTGTGATGTGCGTTATCAGCCTGCGAGTGACCCTATGGATAAACGCTGGCGTGAAAAAGGCGTGGGTCATACGCCTCATGAAAGCATTCGCCCGATTGAAGACCTTCGGGCTGAGTGGGGTGTTTAAGAGTAACGCCCGAAGGTACTTATACCAAGTTGACTTATAATCGTAAGTCTTTATAAGTCCGAGCTAGCGGACTGCTGACATCCTGAGTCTTATATTTAATCAGTTCAGTATTATAGCGAGACTTTGCCGACATCATTCAGAGGCAGTAGTCGTTCTAGCTCTGCTGTTAGACCCGTGCGAAAAGTGTTGGCTAATTGCACAGGGCGACCAAACTCACTAGCCTTGTTACCCTGCCGAATCCAGTCAAGGTAAGCATACAAA
>CAZWJZ010000019.1:12071-23060 GCA_964634665.1 uncultured bacterium
ATCTCCCAAACGTAATTATAAACAGAATAGAGCAAGTCACGGTTCTCTAATTCTGTCAGTTTGCGAAAGAGATGGCTAATCGTCTGACTGGTCTCCTTGAGCCTTAAAAACGCATTCCCCCAGCTTTGCGGTTCAGAGCTTAGCATCATACGAACATCAAGCAGTAAAGTCTTAACGCTATTGCCATGCTCGAAAAACAAGTAAAAAAGATCAGCAAGCAGCTCAAGCTCAGCAAGCGAAATTGCCTCTTTACCATGGGTTTTAAAACGCTTCAGCCATTCTTTTAAGGCGTCTTTGTAAGCAGTTTCAAGCTCATAGCTGTTGTCACTAGCGTACTGACCCAGTGTTCTTAAAGGAATAAAATTAGCTTCAAACTCATTATTAGGGTTGCTTAAGATACCTCGAAGTTCTTGTTTTAATTCAACGCTTCTGCCGGCAAAAGGCCCAAAGTAAATACGACGAATATCATAATCGTTAGCATGCAGATTATCCCAAATCAGAGGTTTACGTTTTAATACCCTTTGCAGTTCAAGAATAGAATCAAGACTAATTTCTTCAGAAACAATTTCAGGGCCTGTCCAGAAAATATCAATGTCAGGATCTAACTGGTCTCCGAGTTCACGCAGGTAGCTCGAGTCTTTTACCGAGGGCTTAGCCATACGTCCGCAGTACTCGGTTGGACAAAAAAGAAACAAGCCTTTTGTCTGCTGACGAACATGAGCAAAGACTTCATTACTAAGATAAGCTTGCGCTTGCGCAAACGAAGCAAATCTGGCAGCATCAGCCTCAGTCATTTCAAAGGGAATATCATCAAACAAAATGCAAAAATGTTCAACGCCACTAGCAAGAAGCTGATCAATCTTAGTTTTGAGTGCGCTTAATTCAGCCTCATCAGCGTAACGAACATCGAGACCCGGCGCAAGCGTGTAGATAAAGGAAATATCTTTTAGCTGACAATGACTCAGTAGGCTTATGAGTTCTGCCAATTCTGTTTCAGAATAGAGTTCACGCCAAGCTGCACGCATTTTCAGGTCATCTTTAGGGCCATACATGTAAGTATTCATACCCCAAGACGCCATCCAGTCAAAAAGCTCGAGTCTTTGTGTTGTTGTCCACGGGCGACCGTAAAACCCTTCAATGACACCACTTAGTTCCATCTTTGCCTCCCAATCAAAAAGTAGCTTTTTTTATTTTTTAGTTCGATAGTATCTCTGCTTAGCTAAAGTTTCTTAGTCATAAATACGCTATTCGGGTCATTTGTATAATCACCAAAAGCATCCCTGTATTCAAAGCCGTATTTAGTGTAAAGAGCTCGAGCTTTTTCAAATTCAGGGAAAGCACCTGTTTCTAGGTGCAGCTGCGTGTAGTTTCTTTTTGTTGCTTCGCTGATTATGTGTTCAAGCATGGTTGAGGCGACGCCTTTGCCGCGGTGTTGTTCTTTGGTGCGCATGCTTTTGACTTCGCCTGTTCTTTTGTCTAGCTCTTTAAGTGCGCCGCAACCTAAGAGTTCGTTGTTTTGCCAGACTGACCAGAAGCTTATTTCGGGTGCGCGTAGGCCTGATAGGTCAAGGGCATGAACACTTTCTGAGGGGGTTATTTCAAGCATGTTGTTTAGATGTTCTTGTAAGAGTTGGATGATTTCTGGGCTTGTTAAGGGGTCTTTTTTTACTTGCATGGGCTACGCCTCCTTGCTTGTTTATTTTATGTTGCGTGCTTGTTAGTTTGCTATAGGTTCTTGATTTTTAGCTTAATTTCTCATGTGTTCTTAGGTGCTTTGCATGGCGCTAGCGTAGCTAGCCACACTTTGACATCAGAGATCATAAAAGCTTAGCTAGATTGTGCTGGTCAGATGCACTATTCTAACTAAAGGAGACCAAGTGATGAACCGAGAAGATAGGCTCATTGAAGCTAAAGACCTAAATGCGCAGCTAGATAACCCTAACTTGTGCATTTATGACGCAAGCATTTTGTTTTACCGCAAAGAGGCAGACCCAACTGCTTTTGAAACCTCCCAAGAAAACCATATTGCAGGCGCAGCCTTTTTTGACCATGACGCCTTCTCAGACGCAAACACCTAGATTTACAAACCTTGCTAAACTCAAACATGGCTATTGAAATTAAACGCTTAGATAAAAACTCACAAGCAGAGCTAAGCAAGCTAGCTGAAGATGTCTTTGATGAAGCGCTTAACCCCAAATTCACAGCCGAATTTTTAGCAGATGAAAGGCACCACCTAGTAATTGCCCTAGATGATGACATGGTGGTAGGCATGGCAAGCGCAGTGCACTACGTTCACCCTGACAAAGCCCCCGAACTCTGGATAAATGAAGTGGGCGTCTCGCCAAACTACCAAGCACAAGGCATAGGCAAGCAACTCATGAACGCCTTATTCGAGCATGCCCGAAGCCTTAATTGCAAAGAAGCGTGGGTACTCACCGACGAAACAAACACAGCAGCGAAAAAGCTATACTCGAGCGTTGGTGGTAAAGAAGAACCAGAACGCCCTGTTTACTTTAGCTTTGCTTTAGATGATGCTTAACTTATGACGGTAACCATTCGACCTGTACAGTCTAAAGATTTAGCTGCCCTCAGAGACCTTTATTTGCTTACGCGTACTCACACGTTTACTTGGCTAGATGCCTCTTCTTTTCAACTTGCAGACTTTGATTTACACACAGAAGAAGAAAGCACATTTGTTGCACTCACAAACACACAGTTAGTTGGCTTTGTTTCTCTTTGGCTGCCAAAGCGATTTGTACACCATTTATACGTGCATCCTAATTACTTGCGTAAAGGCATAGGCAAGCAATTACTCAACTACGCGCTTAACACAATGGGTCACCCTTCCGTGCTTAAATGCCTAAAGCAAAACCAGAACGCACTACAGTTTTACCTAGCACAAAACTGGCAGATAGCTGAAGAAGCTGAAGATGAAGAGGGCGTTTATTACCTTATGGTGCTAGACAGCTAAACGAATGAGGTAATAAGCACCAAAGCAGCAAAGTTAAAGCTCGAGTGCGAAATATACGCATGAAACTAGGAGATGATGATGCCTAAAGTTGTTAGTGTAAGTTTAAGTTCAAGTCATAGTTTTAGTAAACAAACACAAACAAGCATTCGTTTACTAAAAGGCTTAGGGGTTGAAGGGGACGCACATATGGGTGCAACCGTGAAGCACCGCTCAAGAGTAAAAGCTGACCCAAGCCAAGCTAATTTAAGGCAAGTACATCTTATTCACTCAGAACTCTTTACTGAACTCAAACTAAAAGGATTTAGCGTAAGCGCAGGCGAAGTTGGCGAAAACATAACAACTCAAGGTATAGATTTACTCGCCTTACCAAAAGGCTCAAAGTTACGCATTAATAATGCTGTTATTGAAGTAACAGGCTTGCGTAAACCCTGTTGGCAATTAGATGCCTTTCAAGCTGGCCTTATGAAAGCCACACTAGATACTGATGAAGAAGGTAATTTCATTCGTAAAGCAGGCATTATGGGCATTGTACTGTCAAGCGGTGAAGTTAAGATTGGTGATGATATAAGTGTTGAGTTGCCACCCGAACCCCATGAAAAGCTCGAGCGTGTCTAGTGCTGCTTCAAGTACTCACGAATAGTAAGCGCAACCGCTGCACCCTCACCCGCAGCAGAAGCTACTTGTTTGGTGCTACCTGCACGCACATCACCTGCGGCAAAAATACCCGGAATGTTGGTTTCAAGCATACTGGGTTCACCAGACGCAAAAGCACTCAAATCAACATCAGTATGAATAAACTCATGACCTGTCATTAAAAAACCGTAGTTATCTAACGCCAAAGGACTATCCTTTAAAAACTTAGTATTAGGCTCGAGTCCTATAAAAATAAAGGCACCCGGTACGTTGAGTACGTTCGTTGTATTAGTATTATCTTTACGATTTTTAGTGTAAATGTTCTTTAGTTTGGATTTCTCGCCCTCAAACTTTTCAATGACGGTATTAAACTGAACATCAATGTTGTTATCTTCAAATAACTTGTCTTGCACAATCTGACTTGCGCTTAAGCTGTTACCACGAACCAATAGTGTGACATCACTGGCAAAACGCTTTAGGAACATAGCTTCTTCTACTGCGCTGTTACCGCCACCAACCACAACAACAGAACGGTCTTTATAAAAAGGCCCATCACAGGTAGCGCAAAAATGCACTCCTGCTCCTAAAAACTCGTCTTCACCCTCAACACCAAGACTCTTGTACTTACTACCTGTTGCTATTAACAAAGCACGGCAACTGTACTCACTGCCATCTTCAGTGGTAACACAATGATAATTATCAGGACTATGAATACTATTTACACTTTGAGCCTGCAAAAACTCAACCCCAAAACGCTCCGCTTGAGCACGTAAACGCTTTGCAAACTCAGTACCCTCAATGCCTTCATGAAAGCCAGGTACATTATCTAAATGCATAGTAGAAGCAGCCTGACCGCCAATGGCAGCCCGCTCAATAATCAGCGTATCAATTCCCTCACGTGTTGTGTAGATAGCTGAGGTTAAGCCAGCAGGGCCTCCCCCAATAATAATCAAATCATAATGACTGCGTGACGCAGTTGTCTTAAGGTTGAATTTCTTAGCTAAGTCAGCATTACTAGGTACGCTCAAAAGTGAGCCATCATCAAAACTAAGCGTAGGAATGCGCCGCTTGCCATTATTGGCTGCTATAACAAAGGCTTCGCCTTCTTTATCTTCTTCAATATCAACCCAGTTATAAGGAATTTGATGTTCACCAAGAAACTGCTTGCTACGATGACAATCAGGGCACCAGTACGCACCATAAAGTGTAATTTGGGGTTTATTTTCCATGCTTTCTCCAAAGGTTTTCAAAGTATCTAAAATGTCTGAGAAAAAGAGCTTCTCAAAGAACGTAACAGTTTAAAATCTATCTATCACAAAAATATAACTGCACTCACAAGCCTAGTGCGTGTGCTTATTCGCAAGCTGTGGATTGTGTGACTCTAGGCATTAGTTTTATGGCTGATGAGTCACATAGTGCCGAGCGTATTTAGGCTATGTGTATAGCAGTTTTGTATTTAAATAGTATTGACTTGCTTTTGGGTTAACGCAGTATAGATAAAGGGCTAGCTTGCATTCGCTTTACGTTTAGGCCGCGTTCACGGTCAAGCATTTCATCTACAATGGGTTTAGCTTCGTTTTTCCAGTAGTCAGTTTCATAGACAGCGGCGTAGAGTCTTTTGCAGTCTTCTTCACTTTCGAAGCGTCTTATCCAAACGTACTGGTCTTCTTCTGCCATAAACCAGCTGCCTACAATAATCATGCCTTTAGATGCTTGGTAAGGAATGAGGACTTCATCCATCCATTTGACCCAGCGTTGCATTTGGTCTTTTTTAATGTAGTACTGGCGTAATTCAAAAAACATTTATTCCTCTTTTCATTAGCTTGCGGTTATTTAATGCAGCCATAACGCTTATGAGCAGGGCCATGAAATAAGCTTAACTTTTTTCTAACCCATTTTGTCTAGACTCTTCATGAAAGCTTAATTTTATGGAGGCAGTATGAAAAACATTTTAATTTTATTCGCACTCAGTAGTCTTCTTTTAGCAGCCTGCTCGAGTCCTTCTTCTGACGCTACACCCCAAGCTGGACTTACGCTTGCAGGTATTGTTGGTGGTAGCCAAGGTACGCTTACTTTAAATGGTCAAAGTCTTAATTTAGCGCAAGCTAGTATTAGTTTAGATGACGAAGCTGCTGGCATAGCAGCTGTCAAACCAGGTGTTGAGTTGAGTGCTAAAGGGTCTTCAAGCTCATCTGGTTTTGATTTATCTGATGTTGAAGTGAACACTCGAGTGAAAGGGCAAATTACGAGGGTTGATCTTGCTGCTTCGCAGCTAGAAGCGGTGGGTGTAAGCATTAAAGTGGATGCGTTAACGCGTTTGCTTGAACGTGGTACCGATGGTAGCTATACAGATATTACTTTAGCTGATTTGCAAGCAGGGGATTACCTTGAGATTTATGGTGTGCCAGATGCGAATGATGAGCTTATAGCAACACGTATTGAACTTAAACGTGAAGATAACTTGAGTGAAGTTGAAATTCGTATGCCTATAAGAAATCTTGATGAAGCTAGTCAAACGTTTAGTTATGGCTTAAAAACACATGTGGTTGATTACAGTTCAGCAGAGCTTCGTGGCAAGCTAAGCGAAGGCAGTGTTGTACGAGTTAAAGGCAGCCTAACAGGTACAAGCTTAAAAGCTGAGCGGGTACGTAGCAAGTCAGAAGATAACTCGAGTTCTTCAAAAGGTCAGGTTGAACTTAAAGGGCCTGTTACGAATTTAGATACGACTGCAAAAACCTTTAATTTGCTTGATTATCTTGTTGATTATAGTGCAGCTAGACTTGAAGGTAATTTGCAAGAAGGTTCTCAAGTAGAAGTTAAAGGTCAGATGAGTGGGTTAACGGTTATGGCTTCTAAGGTTGAGACGGAGCATGAGTCACGTGGTTCTGGTTCTGCTGATGGTAAGCAAAAAGGTATTATTGACGCTTTAACAGAGACAAGCATTAGTCTTTCAGGAACAAGTTTCTGGGTGGATGCTGCTACTAAGGTTGAGCGTAATGATAGGTATATTGCTTTTGCTGATTTGCAGCTTGCTGATTGGGTTGAACTGAAGTTTAATAGTGCTAAAAAGAATGAGGCTGGCTTAGCGTACGCTACTAAAATAGAGATTGAGTCAGGTAGTTCTAATGATAGTGACAATAAAGGTGAAGTGGAAATCATTAGTGTTATTAGTAACTTTGATGCTGCTCAGGAAAGCTTTACTTTGGGTAGTACTATTATAACAGTGAGTGCTTCAACCGAATATGAAGATGATGCTAAGGACAGTGATTTGAGTAGTACTGCGTTTTGGTCAGTTGATCGTACAGGTCAGCGCGTCAAGGTTGAAGGTCGTCTGAATGGGAATACTTTAGTAGCTAGAGAAATTAAGCTTAGGTAAAGTCTAGAGGTGCTGCACTTTAACAAGAGCTTGCAGCTCTTAATTGTTACTCCAATGGGTCGCATGACTTGTGGTACTGAAACAAGTCGTAGAAACGTATTAACTTTTTACTAACCCTCTTTTATTAAACTCTTCATGGAAGGATGAGATGAGCTATGAGAATAAAATTAATGACTGTATTACTGATAAGTTTGCTAGTTGCTGTTGGTTTTGCTAAAGATGATGACTACCCCGAAGCTAAAGGCTTTATAGAAGAACTTGATTATGAAAGCATGATTGTAAGTGTAGCAGGGCAGCGTTTTTACGCAAGCTCGAGTACTAAGGTAGAGCGGTTTGATGCGCATATTAGCTTTGCTGACTTGCAAATAGGTGATTATGTAGAGCTCGAGTATGACCCAACGCGTGTGAATAATGCGCTTAGTTACGCTGCTAAAATTGAAGTGGAGTCTGCTTCAAGTCGTTCTGGTAGTTCTTCAAGTAGCTCTAACTCTAGTAGTTCTTCGAGTAGCTCGAGTTCAAGTAGTTCTAACGCATCTGATAATTATGTTGAGCTTATAGGTAGAGTATCAAATGTTGATAAATCTGCTAGGCTTTTTAAGCTTGGTAATACTGTTATAAGTGCAGCAACTGTGTTTGAATATAAGAATCAAGCAGATGACTATATGACGGCTGATGCTTTTTGGTTACAGTTAGAAGAAGGTCAGTTGCTTAAAGTTGAAGGTGACTTTAATGCTAATGTTTTTGAAGCGCGTGAACTAAAATTTCGTTAAGGTAGGTACTTATTAGAGTGCGCGGTTTTTACTGCGCACTTTAATGCACTAAATTATGAATGTTCTTATTGTTGAAGACGAAGCCATATTAGGCGAAATGCTCTTAGCAAAACTGAGTGCAGAAGGTTACGAGGCACGCTGGGCTGACTCGTTAGAAGAAGCTTGGGTGCAGCTTGATCTTTTTGAACCTGATCTTATCGCTTTAGATATTATGCTGCCCGAAGGTGAAGACGCAGGCTTTGAATTTGCCAGTGCGTTACGTGAGGTAAATATAACTACACCCATCTTATTTTTAAGTGCCCGTGATACCACTGAAGATCGCATAACAGGGCTTGATTTAGGCGGTGATGATTACTTAGTGAAACCTTACAGTCTTGATGAGTTTATGGCCAGAGTCAGAGCCTTATTGCGCCGAGAATCAAAAGTCAAGCAATCACGACTCGAGCGCTCATTTTTAATGATTGATTTTCATAAGCGACAAGTAAGCTGGCAAGGTAAAGGCATAGATCTCTCCAAACGAGAATTTGCTTTACTCGAGCTTTTTGCGTTACATCCTGAGCGTATTTTTAATCCTGAAGAAATTCTTGAGCGCATCTTTCCTGATACTGATACAGATAGGCGTTTGATTAGAGTTTACATTCATTATTTAAGACAAAAAATTGCTAAAGAAGTCATAAAGACTGCTACGGGTGGCTACCGTTTAGGAGTTTAGTTTGAGTTTTAGCTGGCGTTTATTTGTAGGTATTACTACAGCGGTGTTACTCACTGCTTTGGTGTACAGCTTTTTAGGCTACCTGAGCTTTCAGAGGTCTTTAGAAGGTAATCTTGAGGAGAGCTTTCAATCCTTTAAAACGGCAGCTATTTCGAGTTTAGATCTAACAGGTACCAGACCCCTATTTATTCCTAATGACATGACCCAAACGGTTTTTGAAGAGTACAGAAGCTCTCGCTTTAGAGTGATTAATGAGCAAGGACTCAACTTGGAGTTTGGGGGTAGTTTCCCTGAAGCTAGCGCAGCTTTCAGATTTGCAAGCTTTCCGCTTGAAAATAACTATGCACTCGAGCTTGCCTTTTTTGATGAGGAAAATCGGGGTGCGCTTAGGTCTTATTTAAGAACCAGTTTTTATGCCTTACCTGCTGCTTTAGCTTTTGCGCTTATTGCTGCTTTTACCCTGCAACGTTTTTTGCTTCGCCCTTTAAAAGCTTTACGCTTAGCAACTACAGAACTGTCGCAACAAGCTATTCCTGAACCTGTGACTGTACCGCCAGGGCAAGATGATTTAAGTCAACTTGCGCTTAGTTTTAACCGCATGACACTATCTATGCAAGCTTTTATAGAGCGTGAGCGTGGCTTTACGCGTTACGCATCACATGAGTTAAGAACACCCCTAAGTAATTTGCAAGTACTTATTGATGGTTTAGAGCAAAACCTTAAACCCAAAGAGCAACTTATACCTCAACTCAAAGATAACGTGAAACGCATGGAGACTATTTTGACAGGCTTACTCACTTTGACTCGCTCACCAAATCTCAAACCAGAGCCTATTCTTTTAAATCGAATGATTGAGCACCTTGTTGCTGAATTAGATAAGCATAAACGCGTCAAACTCGAGTTTGCTGCTTCGCCTATTGTTTTGTCTGAAGATAATCTTTTAAGGCAAGTGCTTGTTAATTTGATTCAAAATGCGCTTAAGTTTAGTGCTAAAGAAGTGTGTGTTTGTGTTACTCAGTCTGCTGGTATTGCGTGTTTGAGTATTCGTGATTTTGGGGTGGGTGTTCCTGAGGAGAGTTTAGATAAATTGACAGAGCCGTTTTATCGTGTTGATAAACGTAAGCAAGGTTTGGGTTTGGGTTTGGCGTTGGTTCAGCATAGTGTTGATGCTATGAGCGGTTCCCTTAGCTTTCAAAATGCCCAGCCGGGCTTGCGGGTTTTGTTGTCGTTGCCTTTAGCGCATCTTGATGCTTTGTCTGATGAGAAAGAGGGGCAGTATGTTTAGACGCCTTTTGATGCTTTGTTTTATTTTCATATTTTGTATAGGGCATTCATTTGCTAAGCCTGTTTTGCCGTCCGTATCTGTAAATCCAATCTTTGCGAGTCAAGGTCAAAGTAATGATGATGAAGACAAAGATGATGATGACAAAGATGATAATAAAGATGACTCTGATGATAAAGACGAAGATGATGACAGAGATGACAATAAAGATGATGATGACAATAAAGACGAAGATAAAGTTGAAGATGATAGAGATAGCGAAGATGATAAGAGCGATGACCAAGATGATGATAAAGACGACAAGCAAGATGATGATAAAGACGACAAGCAAGATGATGATAAAGACGACAAGCAAGATGAAAACGATTCTGATGATAAAGACGACAGAGAAGATGATATACAAAATGATGACAAAGATGATAAACAAGATGACTCAAATCAAGAGAATGATGACCGCGATGATAATAGTGACCATGATGACGATGCGAACGAGTCTCGAGAAGATGAAGAGAAAAAAGATGATGATAAGCACGCTGATGACCGCCATTACTATGTAGGTAGCGTTAGCTCAAATGATGGTCAATCTGTTTATGTGGGTAGCTCAAAACTAAAAGGAGAGTCACGCTGGCTCGAAGTACTCAAGCCGGGTAGCTGGTTTGAAGCCTATGGCTACTGGGAAGACGATGATTTTATTGCTACAGAAATTAGTATTTTAAGCAATACTAACTGGTCTTTTTACCGCGGACCCGCAGCTGCCCTTGGTCAAGACCTACCTTACCAAGGAAAAACCATAGAAGTCTGGACGGAAAACAATCAGCTTGATAACATACAAGAAGCAACAAACAACGAAAATAGGGTTTGGTTACTTGCCTATTACGATGGCTCTCAACTTCTCTCACTACCCAATAATCTACCAGCACTACCCAACAGCTTAGATAGGGGATGGGTTGAATTAAAAGGCTATTTCAATGGTCAAGAAATCATTTGGGAGCAAGTTAAGTCTTTCCCGTAACACTCGAGTACCCGACGAAAGTCATGACTTTAGCCCCACTGCTGTATTACTGCGTGAACCACTCGAGCTTATACTAAACGCTTAAGTATCTACAGGGTGAATTTGCCTATAAGCAGATTCACCAGAGCCAAACAGCCTAGTGCCAGAGGCATGATAGGACTTGCTTCTAGAGAACTTACGTTAGGACTTGCTTCTAGTGAAGTTACTTTAGGACTTGCTTCTAGTGAAGTTAC
>CAZWJZ010000019.1:23160-27761 GCA_964634665.1 uncultured bacterium
CGTTAGGACTTGCTTCTAGTGAAGTTACTTTAGGACTTGCTTCTAGTGAAGTTACCCTACTAATCTTTGATTGCTGAGTACTCACCTTCATAACCGCTACGCTCCTAGGGTTCAGGACTGTTCTTGGCTAAAGGCTTTTAAGTGAGTAGAGACAAAAATAGCCAGCCTTTGGCAGAGCTACTATGGACTAACTTAAAGTGAAAGGTTAGTTTTTTTAATCGCGCTGTAACCAGACTGCCATCTCACCAGCATCTCGGTGTGCCCAAGCGTAATAAGGAATAAGGGTTAAGCTTTTACTTTTAATTAGGGTTATGCCACCTAGTAAATCACTATAATGCTTCGAACTTAAGCTATCATCATCTGACAAGCTTAAACTTAGTGCCTGACCGTCATTATCAACCGCTTCAGCACAGTAAACAATAGGGCCACGCTCTAAGGCAACTTTGCCTTTGTTTTCTGCTACCTTTTCATGGCTTAGAACGCGGTAAATGGTCATGGGTAAGTCAAGTTCAACGTGATCACCTGACTGCCAACTGTGTTCAAGAATAGCAAAGCCCTTTTTCATTTTTAGTTTTTGTTCTTTGCCGTTTAGCTTTAAAGAAACCGTTCTGGAAGGGGTTTCAATATAACTATAAAGATCACCCGGAACGCTCTCGCCTTGTGCCCAACCAGGAATACGTAAAGCAAGCTTAAACGCTATAGGTTTGTCGGTCTTAACTGTCAGTTTAATCTTGCCATCCCAAGGATAATTTGTTTCTTGCTTAATGCTAATCGTTTGACCCTCAAGCTCAACGTTACCAGTACCTGTTGCATAAAGATTTACAAATACAGTGTCATCTTTTTGAGCTAAAACATAGCCTAATAAGGCAGGTAAAAGACGCACTACATTTGTGGGGCAGCAAGAACACTCAAACCAAGGGTTACGCCTAAAACCACCATCACGATTAAACTCATAAATCGCGTCAGACTCGAGTGGGTTAGGGTAAAAAAAGGTATCTCCTGATAAGGCAACACCCGATAAAAAACCGTTGTAAAGGGTACGCTCGAGTATGTCTAGGTATTTGCTTTCGCCATGTAATAGAAACATGCGGTGATTCCAGTAGATGTTGGCGATGGCTGCGCAGGTTTCAGTGTAGGCAGTTGCGTTGGGTAGTTCGTAATTATCTCCAAATGATTCACCTTCGTGCCTTGCGCCTATACCACCTGTTAAGTAGAGTTTTTTGTGAACGACGTTTTCCCAGAGGGCATCGAGTGCTTTTATGTAGGCTTTGCCAGCTGTTAGGGCTGCTATGTCGGCCATGGCTGCGTACATATAAACGGCTCTTACTGAGTGACCTACAGCCTCGGTTTGCTCTATGACGGGTAAGTGATCTTGCGCGTAACCCAAAATGCCAAAAAGCTTGTTTTCTTTACGCCCGTTGTAGTGACCGCGTTCATCTAGAAAGAATTTGGCAAGCTTTAAGTAGCGTGTTTCGCCAGTTACGCGGTAGAGCTTTACAAGTCCTAGTTCGACTTCTTGGTGCCCCGGAACGTTTCGCAGTTTATCTGTGCCAAAGACGCTATCAATAAGATCAGCACTTTTAATAGCAATATCTAAAAAGTTGCGTTTTCCTGTTGCTAAATAATGGGCTACGGCTGCTTCATACATATGCCCAAGGTTATAAAGCTCATGATTAAAACTTAGGTTTGACCAGCGCTCTAAGCCTTCACGGTCAGCTGTTACGGCTTCTGGGTTAACTGTGCGAGAGGTGTAAATATAACCATCGTCTTCTTGTGCGTCAGCAATAATGGCAATGAGTTTATCTAGGTAAGCTTCAAGCTCAGCATCTGGGTGTAAGCTTAAAGAGAAAGATGCACCTTCAATCACCTTGTAAATATCAGAGTCGTTAAAGACAAGACCTATGTGGGCACCCTCGAGTTTGCCAGCGGCTTTTAA
Source organism: uncultured bacterium (assembly GCA_964634665.1). GTDB lineage: Bacteria > Deinococcota > Deinococci > Deinococcales > Trueperaceae > JAHEBB01. The sequence continues at coordinate 25,097 of CAZWJZ010000019.1, forward strand.
GAAGTTATCAACCCGACCTGTATCTTCACATTTTTTAAAATCATAAGGAATAGTGACAGTGCGATTGGTGTCTAATCTGGGTAACCAAAAGGCATCATTAAAGCTAACTTGGGTAAACGCTACAGGACTAATAGGATAATCTTTTTTCTGTGCCATAAAACTACCACCTTGTGAAAATTGAGTATTTGTTAAACATTACTGTATGACTTTTTTGAATGATTAGTTTGCAATCTAGCAGCTAATTGAGCAAATTCACCATGAAGTAACTTAATCTTGTCATAAGACTGAGGAAGTCTGAGCGTACTCCCTAAACCTGTCTCGACTACGTCGGAATTATAATTGTCGTAAGACTTTATAATTCCGACGTAGTATTAGATTTGAATGTCTCCGTTAGCTAGTAGCCAAGTCACAGCTTCTTTCACAGCTTCTAATGAACTATAACGTGGCTTATAATTAAGATGGCTTTGCGCTTTAGCAATGCTGCAATTAGGGCTGTGCATAATATGATCCCAAACAGCTTGCGCTTCTTGCTCAGAAACGGTTTCTTTAAAGTCTGACCAAGCTAGAAACTCGAGTTTTGCTTCTTGCCCGAAGTAAAGGGCCATTTTTTCTGCGTAGCCTCTTAGGCTTAGGGCTTGGCTTGATACCGCGTGAAAGCTTTCGCCTACAGCGCTACTCCAGTGTTGCATGGCTTTTATGAAGCTTTGAGCGACATCATCTGCGTGAACATGATGAACGGTTTCAAGACCAAAGTTTGCTAAGGCTAGCGTTTCGCCTTTGGCTAGCGTTTCGAAAGCTTTGTTATTAAAATGCCCTGCGGGGTTTAAGGGCGTCCAGCCGGGGCCTACAATATGCCCGGGGTGCAAAATGCTAGCAGGAAAGCCGTTTTGTCTTGCTTCTTTGAGTAAGTCCTTTTCAATTTGAGCTTTTTTAATGCCGTAATCACCAAAGGGTTTTCGCTCGGCAGCTTCAGTGGTGGGCGCTTCTATGGTGGGGCCATGAACCCATATGGTTCCGCAGTGTAAAAACTGTTGAATGCTGCCTTTTAAGGCGTCTACTAAGTGACGGTTACTCTCTGGGGTAAAGCAAATAAGGTCTATGACAACATCTGGCTTTAAAGCCTTAATTTCGTTAGCAAAGTCACCTGAACGCTCGAGTGCTGCTCTGTCTAGCATTACCTGCTTCACGTTTTTCCATGCGCCGTTCGCTTGGTAGGGTTCTCGTTGTTGCCTGCTTATGACGCTTACCTTTGCGCCTGCCTCGACAAGTCGGGGTACTAAGTAAGTACCTATGTGTCCTGTGCCTCCTATAACAATGCAATGCATATCTGTCCTTTCTAGCTTGTTTGCTTGTAGTGAATACTTAGTTTTATGTCCTGCGGATGATTGCCAAATTTAGAGCCGAAAAGATTGATGCCACCTACATGCTCAGCCGTCTCTTTAACCCCTATTTTTACTGAAATAAAGTCTTTTTCTGCAAGCTCGAGTTCGTTTAGATTTACCTTTGAAAGCTTTGTACCGTCAAGTTGGGTTCCTTTTTGGCTGACTTGCCATGTTTTTAGAAAGCCGTATTGGGTGTTGGAGGTGGGGTGCCAGCTTGGGGTTAGTCTGCCTCTTATACCTCCAAAATCACCGGGGCTTGTCCATGTGCCAATCTCTTTATTATTTATCCAAATGCTTATGTCTGAGGGCCAGTCTTCGTGAACACCGGGTGCTTCTGAGCAGAGTTCCATACTCAAGTTTAAGCTTTCTACTTGCATGCTTGCGTCGAGTTGGTTGGGGAAGCGGTATTCAATGTAGCCACTGTGAAACCAGAGGAGTTGTGCTTGCGTTCGCTTGGTGTCATAAAAGACGTTTGGGTCGTCGTAGCGACCAATTTGGGTGTGTTCACTAAAGATGCCACAGGTTGCTGTGATTTTGAAATCGAAATAAGCGCCTATAGGCATGTTGTAGTCAAAGAATTTGCCTGTGTCTGCTTCTAGTTTGGGGGTTGTGTGAATGTTTATCCAGTTGCAGAAGCAGCCGCAGACGCGTTGGATACCGCGTTCGCCGGGTATGTGATCGCAGAGAATTAGGCCTGCGTCTTCAAGAATGTTTATGTGCATGGTCACCGTTGCTAAATTCATGCCGAGCTGGTTGGCAATCTCGGTTAGGTTGCTTAGTTTGTGGGGGTTGGTTAGGTACTCTAAAATGCGTAAGCGGGGTTCTGAGGCTAAGGCTTTTAGTTTTTCAAGTGAGGCTTCACGATGTTTGTGAATATCTAGTTCAATGACACGATTTTGTTGTTGACCGCCTAATTTTTGTAGGCTGCTGGCTACATCTATTTGATCACGTTTTATCATTGTGAATATTACTTTAGCATTTCCTGAATGTTTTTTGCAATTAGCTGTGGATATTGCTGTTTCTAATACAATTGAAAACCTTAATGAAGCTATTTTAGGTCTATTGTAATAAAAAATACCTTGACATTAGGTCTTTACCGTAGTAATTTATAAAGTAATTAAAAACTAAGTTTGCTTAATAGTTCGGCATCTTCATTTGTTCGTTTGTTAGGAAGAGGTTGCATATGCATTATCCGCGTCCGCAGTGTCGCCGGAACGATTGGCAGAGTCTAAATGGTAGCTGGAGCTATGCATTTAGTAACGCCAAAAAAGCTAATCAGGTTA
>CAZWJZ010000020.1:0-27647 GCA_964634665.1 uncultured bacterium
AATTTTTCCTCATTAAGATGAGACGTTAATAATTCACAGAATAGATAGGTAATAATGCGCAACGAGAGGATTTAACTGGAATAGTTTCGGTTAAAACTCGAATTTGAAGGTAGAGAAGAGTAACTTCTCAAAGGGAGAAATATGAAGCGTAGTATTCTTATGTTGCTAGCCGCAGTTTTTTTAACTGTAGGTGCAGCTCAAGAAGCATTCCCAGATATTCCGCAAGGACACTGGGCTGGTGACGCTGTATCTCGCATTACAGATATAGGCATCATCACGGGTTTTCCAGATGGCACTTTCCGAGGAAACGAAGCCATCACGCGTTACCAAGCAGCTATTGTTATTAGTCGTTTGTTAGATGTTCTCAATCAAAATATGGCTGCAAGCCAAGCTATGACCGATGCCGATATGGCAGCCATAAGGTCAGCTATTGGTGAACTTGCTGCTGAAATTGATAGTTTAGGTGCACGTTTAGCAACTGTTGAAGCTACCAAAGCTGAACAAGCAGAAGTAACCGCTTTACGTGAACAAGTTGCCTTGCTAAACGCAGAATTAGCTGCACTTAGAGATGCAATTGCCGCGGGCAGCCTACAAGGTCCAGCAGGCCCAGCAGGTCCTCAAGGCCCACAAGGTCTTCAGGGTGAAGCTGGTCTTAACGGTGTTGACGGTGCCGCAGGCCCAGCGGGTCCAGCGGGTCCACAAGGTCCAGCAGGTCCAGCAGGCCCAGCGGGTCCTCAAGGCCCACAAGGTCCACAAGGTCCAGCTGGTCTTGATGGTGCTGATGGTGCTGTTGTAGAAGCCCCAATGATTGAAACCCCAGAAGCCCCAATGGTTGAAGAACCTGAAGCGCTACCAGAGCCAGAGCCAATTCGTGCAGCTCGAGCTCAAGCTGGAGATTTTTCTGTACGTTTAGGTGCCATGAGTGAACTTAGTGATCGCTTCTATGGTCGCTTTGCAGTTGGCTATGATGACATTCTAGGACCTATTGGTTTTAGAGTTGGTGTTGACTATGGTCGCCAAAGTACTATTGACGCAGGTTCACTTGCAATCGCAGCTCATGTGACAGCTGGCTTTGGTAATGCACCTTTAAGAGCCTATGTTGGCGCTGGTGGTGGCTACCAAATGAATATCTCAAGTGCAGCAGATGCAAATGAAGGTATTTTTGTGGGCGGCCTTGTTGGTGTTGAGTACCTAGTCTTTAATAACATTGGCTTATTTGTTGAGGGTGGTGCAGATTACTACTTAAGCACACCACCAACAGCTACTTACGATCAACTTTATCCTTCTGTTGGAGCAGGTTTCGTTTTTCGTTTTTAAGTAAGTAAGCACTTTGGTTTTTGTCTCCCGTAAATCTACGGGAGACTTTTTTTATTGCTTTGTAGTCAGATTAGCTTCTGGTACACCACGTGGATTGTGCTTTTTGCAAAGCTTTTACGCAACGGCTGTAATTATCTTTGATAGACTCTTGTTATGGCAGATTCTTCCGTATTTCTTGGTATTGATGTTGGGGGTTCAGGTATTAAAGGTGCACTTGTAGATATTAACAAGGGTGAACTTGTTAGTGACAGGCATCGTCTTGACACACCACAACCCTCAACCCCTAGCGCTGTAGCTGACGTTATCAATGAAATTGTAAAGCACTTTGATTACAAAGGCAGCATTGGTTGTACTGTTCCAAGCATAGTTCAACAAGGCGTAGTGCTAAGCGCTGCCAATATTGATAAAAGCTGGATTGGTACCGACGCAGATAAGCTTTTTGAAGAAGTAACAGGGCACGCTGTTACAGTTCTTAATGATGCTGACGCAGCAGGCATTGCTGAAATGAGCTTTGGTGCAGGCAAAGGTCAAAAGGGTGTCGTGATTATGCTGACCTTTGGAACAGGCATAGGTAGCGCAATCTTTATAGATGGCAAACTAGTACCCAATACAGAGTTCGGTCATGTTGAATTTAAAGGTGCGGGCGCTGAGACCCTCTTGTCAGCCAAAGTAAAAGAAGATAAAGGCTTAAGCTACAAAAAATGGGCCAAACTGGTTAATGCTTATTTACAATATCTTGAGGCTCTTTTTTCACCTACTATGTTTATTATTGGTGGCGGCATAAGCAAAAAAAGTGAAAAGTTTTTTCCCTACTTAGAAACCAAAGCTAAAGTCGTAGCAGCTAACTTGCGTAATGAAGCAGGAATTGTTGGCGCAGCACAAGCAGTAAGTGAAGACAAAGCCTAAAACCTTAAGATCAGATTAAGTTCTTATTAAGAGTTTAGGTCACTTATTTGACCCTTCATCTCATAATAGCGCTTTACAGTATTTATACGATCTTTAGTTCCTCCTAAAGAACGGTATACCCCCCTCCCCCTCCTCAAAATCCTCCTTATATTAAAGGAGGATTTTCAATTTCTGTCTCAATGGGTTTGCTAAAAAAATCATTCATAACCGAAGGCGCCGACTTCGATTAGCTTTAGTCAAGACTAAGCGAACACTGTTTGTGTAGCAGCTTTCAAGTAAAACACACCATCAACTTAGTACATCTGTTTTTACTCAGCTAGTTCGACAATTAAAACGCTGCAAGCGTTTTAATTGCAAAAGGCTATATGTTTTAAAAAAATCAAGAGCTATACTTTTAGTGTGAATTTAAGTCACAATAAGCTATGAACTTAACTAGCTATAAACAACTTTTTAATCTTGAAGACAAACAAGCCCTCGTGATTGGGGCAGGCTCAGGCATAGGAGAAGCGTCAGCTCTAGGCTTAGCAGCGTTTGGAGCAAATGTTGCTTGCGCTGACCTAAACCAAGAAAGCGTTGAAGCTGTGGCAGCTAGCATTACGAGTCAAGGCGGAAGCGCCAAGGCTTACAGTGCTAATCTTTTAGAGCAAGCAAGCCTGAACGAACTCGTAAATAGCCTACCCAAACTAGACATCTTGGTATGTACCCCCTCCATCAATGTAAGAAAACCCCTACTCGAGTATAGCGAAGCTGAGTTTGATATGGTTGTGAGTCTTAATTTAAAGGGGTCTTTTTTTGCTATGCAGGCTGCGGGTAGACGTATGGCTGAGCAGCAGAGTGGTAGCATCATTCTTTTTTCGAGTATTCGTTCACAAGTGGTTGAGCCGGGTCAGGGTGTGTACGCAGCAACAAAGGCTGGTACGTTGCAAATGGTGCGTGCTTTGGCTGCTGAGTTGGGTGACAAAAAAGTGCGTGTCAATGCGATTGCGCCCGGTGTGGTTGAGACTCCTTTAACGGCGCAGATTAAGGCCCAACCTGACTGGTACAATGCTTATGCTAAAAAGGGTGCTTTAGGGCGTTGGGCGCAACCTAGTTAAATGGTGGGCGCATTCATCTTTTTGGCTAGTCAAGCCAGTTCTTATGTCACAGGAACCTTGCAATTGGTAGATGGTGGTTGGACTGCGGTTGATGGTCGTTTTACACCGCCCCTTTAAAATAGATTTAAGAAGAAAGTTTGGGATGCAGAATGAAAAAACTAAAATTTACCATTTTAAGTGCTTATGTCTGAATTACTAAAGCTAGCAGAACAAGCTGCTGATGCTATCGACGAAGCATTCTTGATTAAGCTTACGCAAGATCTCGTGCGAATTAGAAGTGTTTACGAGCCTGAAAAAGGCAATACGGAAAAAGAAGCTGCCCTATTTATGGCTGAAACGTTTAAAAGCTTAGGACTCGAGCCTGTCATTCAGGAGGTTGTGCCTAATCGACCAAATGTAATTGCAGATTGGTCTGGTTCTTCTTTTGATGCAACTAAGCATAAAACGTTGATGTTTGAGGGGCATACAGATGTGGTTACTGAGGGGGACAGTGCAACATGGCAGTTTGACCCGTTTGCTGCTCAGTTAGTAGAGGGCAAGCTTTATGGGCGGGGTTCGGCTGATATGAAGGCGGGCATTGCTGCTTCTGTGGCTGCGCTGGCTGCTATTCAAAAAGTAGCGCCTGATTTGACGGGTCGTATTCGGTTTGGCATTGTGGTTGATGAAGAGAGCCTCATGCTTGGCATTAAAGACTTTATTAAGCAAGGCTGGGCAGATGATGTTGACGCTGCTATTATTTGTGAGCCAGAAGAAAATGAGCTTTGTTTATTCCAAAAAGGTGCCATGCGGGTTTCAGTTTTGTTTACAGGAGTCATGTCTCATGGTGCCATGCCTTATGCTGGCGTGAACCCTATTAAAGCGCTAAGTAGTTTTCTTGAGAAGCTAAAAGCTCTAGAAGCGCAAGAACAAAAACGTTTAGGGGAACATGAGTATTTGGGTTTCCCATGGTTTACACCTACTATTGTGAAAGCGCCACCAGAAGGTGAAGCGCAACTTAATGTTATGCCTGCACAAGCTTACTTAGCAATCGATATACGCACAGTGCCAGGGCAAGATCATGACGTTTTAGAAAAAGCCTTGCGCAGCTTTGCTGAAGACATTATGCAAGAAACAGCAGACTTGAGCATAGATTTAGATGTTTTTGAATCACGACCTTGGACACAAACGCCCCAAGATGACCCTATTGTTACGGCACTCGAGCTTGCTTATCCAGTTGTTTTTAAGGGCTCTGCTAAGTATGGTGGGGTGCCGGGAGCTACGGATGGTACGTTTTTGCGGGCTTGGGCGGATGTGCCTATTGTTACGGTTGGTCCGGGTGATAGAACCATTCCGCATCAGAAAGATGAGTTTGTTCGTACAGCCGATGTTGTTGCGTCAGCTAGGCTTTATGCGGCGGCAGCCATTTTGTTTTTGGGGCAAGAGCCATAACCAAAGTCTTAAATCATTTTAAGCAAAAAATGCCAGTCGATTACTATCGACTGGCTAGAAGAAAGGACTTAGTAGCTTAATAGCCTTGTGGCATGACAAGCCAGAGAATTAAGTAGATCAGGGGGCCTACACCAAAGCCAAAGAAGGCAACTAAGAAGATGATACGAACGATGGTTGGGTCAATGTTGAAGTAATTTGCTAAACCTGAACAGACACCGGCTATAACTTTGTTGTTTGATCTTTGCAGTGTTTTTACCATGCATGAAGTATAGGGTTTAGGTTTGTTTGCTTCATCCTGCAAAGGGTGTGTTAGGGTCTCATACTTTAGTTGCTAGGCTTCTAAAGGCTCGTAATAAATGCGTAATAAAGTTGATTTAAACTTAGCTAACTAAAAGAACGGTCGGTTTTTTCAATGAGCCTTTGCATCCCTCCAAGTGCAAAGGTTTTCTCTTTTTGGCTTGCTACTAAAAAAGCTTAAAAGTGAACTATAAAGCAGTGCTAAAATAACTGTGTACTAAAATAGGTATACAAGTAACGTATGGATACTTTTAAACCAAATTCGAAAACGATAGGAAGCCTAAACCCTTTATGCCTAATAACCCGACAGATAACTGGCACGACCAATTTGAAGACTGGCAAGAAAAAGAAGCCCAAGCCGAAGCCATGATTCCCCTCATCGGCAAACTCTACAGAGAACAAGGTGTTGTACTCAACATATACGGTAGAAAACTCGTGCGTGAATCAGCCATAGGTATTTTAAAAGCACACCGCTACGCCAGACAAATAACCAATCAAGAACTCTCAGTAGAAAACAGCTACCCCATCCTCAAAGCCATGACCAAAATGAACCTAGAACCCGCTCGAGTGGATTTAGGTAAGCTCACCACCGCATTCATAGCCTCAAATCAAGATGCTAGTGTTTTTTTAGAGCAACAATTACTGGCTGCTTACCCTAAAGAAAGTGCATTTAGAGCTACCCAGCAAGACATAGTACTTTACGGCTTTGGACGAATCGGACGTTTACTTGCCCGCATTTTGGTAGAGCGCACAGGTGGAAAACACGGTCTGCACTTGCGAGCCATTGTAGTGCGCCCCGGCAAAGCCAATGACTTAGAAAAACGAGCCAGCCTGCTAAGACGAGATTCTGTACATGGCTCTTTTCAAGGTACTATAAAAGTGGATGAAGCCAATAACGCCTTAATCATTAATGGTAGTGTCGTTAAGCTAATCTACGCAGCTTCGCCAGATGCGATTGACTACTCGAGTTACGGTATTAATAACGCAATTGTTATTGACAACACAGGGAAATGGCGTGATGAAGAAGGCTTAGGTTTACACCTAAAATCTCAAGGTGTAGCAAAAGTACTGCTAACCGCACCCGGTAAAGGCAATCTAAAAAATATTGTTTATGGGGTGAATCATAAAAGCGTCAATCCTGAAGATAAAATAGTATCAGCAGCGAGTTGCACCACAAACGCCATAACACCTGTTCTTAAAGTTATAAATGATGCTTACGGTGTTGAACATGGTCATATTGAAACCATTCATGCCTACACCAATGACCAAAACCTGATAGATAACTACCATGATAAAGAGCGTAGGGGCAGAAGCGCTGCTTTAAACATGGTCATTACTGAAACAGGTGCAGCCAAAGCAGTGGCTAAAGCTCTACCAGAATTAGCTGGAAAATTAACAGGTAACGCCATAAGAGTACCTACGCCTAATGTCTCTTTAGCTATTCTTAATTTGAATTTAAACAAAGAAGTAACTAAAGAAGAGCTTAATACCTTTTTGCGTAATGTTTCTTTAAACTCAGCTTTAAAAGAACAAATTGATTACACAAGCTCAGCAGAAATTGTTTCAAGTGATTTGGTGGGCTCAGTAAGAACAGGCGTTGTAGACGCTCGAGCTACCATTGCTGAGGCTAAACGATGCACGCTTTATGTTTGGTATGACAATGAAGCTGGTTACAGCTATCAGGTAGTCAGGCTTACGCAGATCTTAGCGGGTATTGAATTACCTTCTTTACCTGTTTGAACTTAGTCAGCCACGACTTGATTGTTTAATCAACTGTATTCTCAGTATTTAAAAAGGAATCCCCTGTATCAAAATTTCAGGGGATTCCTTTTAGGCATTCTTAAACTTAGAATAGTTTGCGTTAAGGTTGCATTTGCAGACAGGGTTGCATCAAAACAGGTTTTGATTTTGGCTCCCTTATTAAGGGGGCTGTCCCTTTGGAACTGTTCCGACCAAAGGGAGAAGCTCTTAGGGGATTAAGATAGAAGGCAAAGAGTCAATTGGGCATTAATCATTGGAAATGCAAATGTTTTTAACACGCTTAATCTGCTTGAACAGCCTCAATCATGGCGAATTCAGTACTATCATCTTGAACCCAAGCTACAACAGGCTTTTGAGCTTCACCTAAAATGGCAACACTTGGGAAGTAAGCTTGACTTATGTTTGGGGTGTCTGTATCTAACTTAGCTATTTCCTGCCAAGCATCATTACGCCACTGCGCTAACAAGACACTGTTATCTTCAAAGCCACTGGTCTCTAAAGACTCAAACCAAACAACAGAAATAACATTTGTAGCATCCACTGTTACATCAGGATATTGCGCACCCGGAATAGCAGGTCTATCAAGCGCATCACCTAATTGCAGCCACGCGCTACCATCCCATTTCTTAACATAAATACGATCATCATTCGCACTCACGCGCTCATGCCAAGCTAGTACAGGCAAGCCATCAGGACCAGCTGCTAAAGACACCATATCAGCTCTAGCAGACGCATTGACATTAAGCACATCGCCCATAGCGACCCAACTCGAGCCGTCAAATTGTTTAGCCTGAACGGTGCGGGTTTCGCCTGCAACTTCAAACCAAGCTACAACAGCAATCCCTTTGTTTGTAATAGTAAGGCTAGGGCTTACAGCAATAGCTTCAGGGCTTGTATCTAAAGCTGTTCCTACAGCATCCCATAAACTTGTTTCAGCATTAAATTTAGCAACCACAACATTAGGCTGAATCCCATCTGACTCATGGTAAGCCACATAAATACTGTCATCATTAGCAACCGCAAGACTAGGGGCAGACGCTTCTAAAGAGCTGTTCACTTGACCCAAATCATCCCAACTTGAACCATTCCAGCGACGTACTTCTATACCTGAAGCCTCAATAGCTGGTGTTTCAGCATCATCTTCACCATTTCGCCAAGCCACAACGGGGTTACCATTACTTAAAAGCGCAACAGACGGTAATGAATCAACAGCAGAATCCGTATCTAACTCAGTTAAGGCAAGACTACCTGCAAGCGTACTTAACTTGGTTGAACCGTTATCATTAAAAGCAACCACAGCGTTACCCGCATTATCAGCAGTTAAGCTAACAGGGCGTTCCCCTAAGATAGAAGCACTCGTAACACTCAACGCAGTGCTAGACCCTAAAGCTGAAAAGCTAGTAGGCACAGGGGTAGGCTCGAGTTCTTCAGCAGGAACAGTCCATGACCATGTTTCAGATAAGGTATTACCTGCTGCGTCACGTAAATCTTTTAGTTCAATAGTAATTATTTCTGGCGCAGTAATGCCTGAAAGCGTAAGGCTAAGCTCATCACCAGCTTCATTTAACGTTGCTGTTTGCGTAAAGTTACTGCCATAAGATGCAGTTACAATAACTGAATTATCAGAAACAGCTAAAATGGCTTCTGAAAAGCCAATGACAACAGCTGCATCTGCAGCAACTTCCGTAGCATCAGCTTCTGGCGTTCGACTCACAATAGTTGGCGCTGTTTTATCTAGCGTTACGCTTACATCATCACTCGTAAAGGTTTTATCGGCAAGACTCGCAACGGCCTTAAGCTTATAGCTACCCTCAGGCACATTGTCAACATCCCACAAGTAACTAAGCTCAGGTTTAGACAAAGTGCTCAGCAAATCATCATCAAGGAAAAGCTCAACCTTATCAGCCACCCCCCCCGTCACAGTTGCCACCAAATTCAAATTAGCATTCGTCAAAACAGGCCCAAGGGGCTCGAGTGTTACGTTTAAGCTTATGGGTTCGGTAGCGGGTTCTGGTTCTGGTGTCTCTGTTTTTGGGGTTGTACTTGTGCTTTGGCAAGCAACCAAAACAATGACTAAAACTAGACTTATGAGCTTACGTTTCATGGTACTCCTATCCTGCAACTGTTAGCGTGAACAGTTTTCAGTTTAGGGGCATCTTAACGTAAGATTTTAAGCTTTAAAGAGAGGTTTTTTGCAACTGCTTTATAGGATTTGTCATTTGCAAAGAGGTGTTAATTTGATGACGTGGGTTACAAGCAAATGATAAAGGAATACTCCCTGCCTTTGAAAACATGTCGGGAGTATTCTTTTTGAACGAAGTTATTCTGCTTGTTTTACATAAATCTGATACCCACTCGAGGTATTTTCAAACCAAGTCACGGTAGCTAAATTATTCGCTAGGGTTGTGTCTGGGTAAGTGCCTTGACTGCGTTCGTTGGCGTCTATTTCACCAAATTGCTTCCATGTTGTACCGTCCCACTGGGCAAAGTAAACACTATTTTCAAAGACGGGATCAAGGTCTTCATCTATAAAAATTTCACCCTCCCACCAGCTTATACTCAACTGATTGTCATTATTAGCAGTAATGCTTGGGTAAATCGCACGTTGTGTTTTGACATTATCAACGGTATCGCCCATTTGCTGCCACGTAGCACCATTCCACTGCTTAACATAAATATTACTGCTATTCTCTAAATTTTCAAATTCACTCCAAGCCACAACAGGTTGATCGTTACTGCCTAAAGCAATTGAGAATTCATCAGCACGCTCATTTTTATTGATGTTAAGAGAACTACCAAGTGACACCCAAGCATTGCCATTCCAGTTTTTAACAAAAAGCTCAGCTGCTCTATCATCAGGGTCAGTAGAGCGATTTTCACGCCATGCTACAAACAGCTCACCTGAAGCAGATACCGCAAGGGAAGGCAAAAGAGCAAGATTAGCTTGCTTGTTATCAAGTTCAGACCCAACAGCGACCCACGCCGTAGTTGCTTCGTCATAGGTACTTACGTTAATATCAGGATTTGTACCATCTGAAGCTTGGAAAGCTAGATAGATTTTATTATTAGCATCTAACGCCAAACTAGGCGAAGCTGACTCTAAAGATGTATTTACAACCCCTAAATCATCCCAAGTTGACCCATTCCAACGCTGAACCAAGATTTCTGAAGACTCAACCGTTGGGGTTTCAGCGTTATCCTCACCACTACGCCAAGTAATGACAGGATTACCCTCAGAAGTCAAAGCAATATCAGGTCGACTGGGTACTTTAGGACTTACAGGACTTGCAAGTACAGACCAACTCGAGCCAGTCCAGACTTTGACATTTAAACTAGCACCATCCAGCCAAATAACGCCTAAATCACCTGCTGCATTACCCGCAATACGCACAGGCTTTTCAAATAAATCTTTGCTAGCAACAACACTCGAGTCTCCTAGACTTCTTAGGACTGTTGCAGGTGTAGGGGCAGGGGGTGGGGGTGTTACGTCTGCTGTTACTGACCATGACCATGTTTGATTAGCTAACGGGTTGCCAGCAAGATCTGTTAAGCCGGTTAAACTCAGACTTAAGACACTGGGTGGGCTTAGCGTTTCACTAAAACTAAGGCTTAGACTGTTACCGTTAAGACTAGTTGTGCTTGTAAGGACACCTAATATGCTGTCACTTAGGCTAACAGAACTAGCACTAATGCTTGCAGCATCTATGGCCTCAGAAAAGCTTACTTGAATATCAGCGCTTGCACTAGCAGATGAATCAGCTTCAGGGCTACGACTCACAATAGTGGGTGCTGTTTTATCAATCGTTACTGTAAGTGTATTACTTTTAAAGCTTGTGGTGCCTACACTTGCAATTGCTTGAACAATATAGTTGCCATCAGCAGCATCAAAGCTAAAGTCATAAGGTGCAGTTAAAGTGGCAACTAAACTATCATTAAAAAAAAGTTCTACACTATCAGCTGTGCCCCCTGTAACTTCAACACTAAGGGCAATCGTACTGTTACTGAGAAGAGGCGTAGCGCTCAGGCTGACTTCAAGTTTGGTATTACCTGAACCATCACCCCCCGTAGTCTGACAAGCTGATAAAAAAACAAGTAGACTTAAAACCAGTAGTTTAGTGATATTAAAATGCTTAACATTAAAGCTAAGACGAGACAGATTTACAAATCTATACACGAAAGACCTCCCGGATTGTTATTTAGTTTTAGCATAAAGTTAAATGAGTATGGAACAAAGAAAGTCAACGAAGACTAAATAGGCCCTTAGTATAGCAAGATTGTCAGCAGCAGAACCAAAGTGCTCATTATACCTGTGTACTATACTTATTAGAGTAAAGTTGATTAAAACACTCAAGAATAAAGGAGTAAAGAATGCTAAGAGATCGTATTGTTAATCTAAGCACAGCAGAAGATGTACAAGGCTTCTTACAAGAAAACCCTACTAGCGTTATATTTAAAGCAGGTACTTGCCATAAAACCATGCAAGGTTTTGGCTTTTTGCAAGAAAAACTCGAGCCTAGAGAAGACCTTATGGTGGGCTTGGTTCGTGTGGTTGAAGCGCGTGATGCTAGTAACTTAATTGCGCAGCAGACAGGCATATTGCATCATAGTCCGCAGGTGATTTTGTTTAAAGAAGGTCAAGCTGTTTTTGATGTTGATAATTGGAGCATAACGCCAGAAGTGCTTGATGAAGGCTTCACTCGAGTGCCTGCTCAGGAGGGTGTGGTTGTTAAGGCTAAAGAGGCTACGCGGAGTAATTTGAAGCCTTATTTTGACATGATGGAGCAGTACTTGTCGGGTGTTATTAGTGATGAGCATTTTGAGTATGCCTATACCATGACCTTTAGGGATGATGCGTCTTTGCGTAGTCGTGAAGAGGTTGAGATTCTTAATAGTATTTTTGGTGATGTTGATCAGCATATGAATATGCACATGATGATGGCAGGTAAAACCAAAGATTATAGTGTTATTAAAGAGCGTGCAGCTAAAGCTTATGATGAACTAAAAGCGCTTGCGTAGTTTGTAGTTTTGTAAATCATGAGTTCAGAGTGGTGCTGTGAATTTATGGTTTAAAACCTAGTCAATAGAGTTACGAAAAACCAGCAGATGTATAAAGCATCTGCTGGTTTTTTAGTGCAAAAAAGATGCCCTGCATCGGGGGAAATGCAGGGCCGTCAGAGAGGAGATGGAGGTCGAAACCTCCGAAAAGAATAATAAGGTAAATGAAATTAGCTGTGTGTCATGCAAATGTCATCTTTGTACACAAGTTGTACATGATTCTTATTTGTGCATAAAAATTCTTTTTTAAGGGTTGGCTTGTTTTCTGAAGCGTTGCCAAACAAAGCCGCGACCTGGGGCAAATAAGAAGACAAGTAAAAAAATGAGGGTGGCTACCAAGACAATAGCTGCACCTGAAGCAATATTTAAGTAAAAAGAGGCGTATAGGCCAGCCACGCCAGAAAACACACCAATGCTCGCTGATACTGCCATCATGTTAGGTAAACGCCTCGTTAGCAACGAAGCTGTCGCGGCAGGCGTAACAAACATGGCTAGCATAAGGGCTATGCCTACGACTTGAAGCGCTGTTACAACCGTAATGGCTATAAGAATGAGTAAAAGATAGCGCAAAAAGGTCATGGGTAAGCGCAGGGTGACACCTAAAACATGATCAAAAGAAATGACTAAGAATTCTTTGTAAAAGAGAAAGATAGTGGCTAGTACAATGCTTGCTAGTATGCCTATAACCCATAAGTCAGTCACAGATACACCAAGCAAATTCCCAAAAAGAAAATGAGCTAAATCAACCGTATAGTTACCTGTGGCAGATATCAGGGCTACACCCAGCGCAAAAAGACCAGCAAAAATAACCCCAATGGCCGTATCTTCTTTAAGTCTATTTTGATCTGTTAAAACACCAATGCCTAGAGCTGTTAAAATACCAAAGATGAGTGCGCCAATAGCTAAAGGCCAGCCTAGCAAAAAGGCAATAACAACACCGGGTAAAATGGTGTGTGCCAACGCATCACCAAAAAAAGCCATGCCGCGTAAAACAACATAAGTTCCTAAAATAGAGCAAACAATGCCCACAATAATAGAGGCAATAAGCGCTCGAGTTATAAAGTTAAATTGAAGGGGGTCTAAAAACCAGTCCATAAGTTAAAAATCAATAGTCAGCTTTAAGGTGATTGCGATTGACTTACCTTTCCGCCGTAAGCTGCTAAAAGGTTTTCAGTTGTGAGTACTTCGCTGGGTGTACCCATAGCAACAATGCGTTTATTAACCAGCATGATTTTATCAAAACGCTCAGCAGCTAAGTTAAGGTCATGGGTTGCCATAAGAATGGTGACACCATCTTCTCTTAAGCTATCTAAAATTTGAAAAATGGCTTCTTGGCTGGGTGAGTCAAGACCTGTCAAAGGTTCATCTAAAAGGAGTAGGTGGGTTTCTAGGGCAAGGGCTCTAGCTATAAAGACGCGTTGTTGCTGACCACCTGAAAGCTCGCCAATTTGTTTTTTAGCAAGTTCAGTTGCGCCAACCCGCTCAAGACTTTTTTTGACTACCGCTCTATCTAAAGCTCGAGTGCGTCTAAAGAAACCTATTTGGCGGGTTCTGCCCATCATGACGACATCTTCTACTGTTACGGGGAAGGTCCAGTCAATTTGGGAGCGTTGGGGTACATAGGCTATGCAGTTGTGGTGGCTGCTTGCGCGGCCAAACATGAGTACTTCACCTTGTTCTGATTTGAGTATGCCTGTTATGAGTTTAAGAAGCGTGCTTTTGCCTGCGCCGTTGGGTCCAATAATGGCTATTTGCTCACCTACGGCTGCTTGAAAAGAGACATCTTTTAGGGCGTAATGTAGTTCATGGCTAAAGGCATTACCTACAGCTGAGTAGGCTACCGTTACGTTTTTTAGCTCTAAGGTAGGCGTATTGGGTAAATGATCTGAGTCTTGGAAATTAATGGGAAACATAAGGAGCCTTTGGGCGTGTTAAACGAAGTCTATCATTTGAGGGGCTGTTAAAGGTGTTGGGCGATGTTTAGTAGCTTGAGGAGTTTTTGTTTTTATTTATTGTGACGGCTCGCGCTTAATCTTTTAAGCCTTCTACAATGGTATCGACATTAGTTCGATACATTTTTATGTAACTATCTGCCTTGCCGCCTAGTTCCCCAAGCGCATCTGTATATAAGGCAAGTACTTTCACGTCGCTGCAGTGCTTAAGATCTTGAGCTAAAGTATTAGCAAGCCTTGCTGAGCTTATATTCTCAGTAAAGAGTGTGCAGACTTGGTGAAACTCGAGTTCTTTAATTAATTCAACTAAGTCACTGGCAGATGCTTCTGCTAGGGTGCTGGATGAGTTTGTAATTGCGCCGATGACTTCAAAGTTGTAGTCTCTGGCGAAGTAACCAAAGGTGTCATGGTTGCTTACTAAATAGCGTTTATCTTCTGCAATAAGGTTAAGTTGGCTTGAGGCGTAGTTCTCTAAGTCATTAAGTTCAGCTATATAAGCAGCGGCGTTTGCTTCATAGCTGCTTGCGTTTTGAGGATCAAGTTGACTTAAAATGGTCTGAATGTTTTCTGTCCACTGTTTAACGTTGCTTATGCTAAACCAAGTGTGTGGGTCTATAGCACCGTGCTGGTGTTCTGCGTGTTCATTAGCTGTCGTATCTTCTTCGTGTTCTTCGTGTTCTTCGTGTTCTTCGTTTTGGTGACTATGGCTTTCATTTGAGAACTCGAGTGGTTCAATATTGGCAGAGACAGGAACAAGGGGGCTAGTTACAATGTTGGCTAGGTTTGTAATGAGACTTTCTTCTAAATCCCAACCGTTGATAAACACAATATCTGCTTGACTTACAATGCTTAGATCTCTAGCTGCAGGTTCATAAGAGTGCGGGTCTTGCCCTGCTTGAATGAGCTTGCTTAAGTCAATGAGATTGCCGCCAACTTGAGCGACCACATCAGCAATAATGCTGGTTGTTGCAACTACTTTTAAAGCTTCGCCCTTAAGCTCGAGTGCGCTTAAGGTGGGTAGCTCTAAAGTATTGTCTGGTTCTTGAGCCTGTGCGAATACTAGACTAGTTAAGAAGATGATTAGGATGATTTTAAATACTTGATTCATAAAAAAGTCTCTCCTTGCGTAAACTTGCTTATTGATAATACGATATCAATAAGCAAGTTTTGTTTTGGATGATACAGTGATTAAAAAAGGTCAGCGGATAATAATAGCTTAAGTTCCTAATTGCTTACGCTTATAGCTTATAAATTTACTTTCACTCTTCATACATTGCAGAGATGGTTAAGCAAGAGCTCTTAAAAAATAATAAGAAGCAAATAGTTCTCAAGCAAATAATAAAAAACATGCTAAATTTAAACCGTGCTACGCGCCCTACTCTTTAGCCTCATCATTCCTTTAAGCTTCATAAGCTTTGCACATGAAATAAGATTCAGTGAACTCAAAGGCAACGCACTATGCCTAGACCAAGACTCCATACAAGTCAGCATAAAAGAAACCACAAACTCACTAGATGCAGGGCAACTAAGCAGCATAGAAACAGAATTAAGGCGTTTACTCCCAACCGTACTAAGCCGCTTTGAAGTGCCCTTCACAGAAAAAGCAAACTGCCGATCAAACGACACCTACGTCTATGTCCTCTACTCGAGTAGTTGGGGAGAAGACACCAACGGACTACCTTACCTCGTACAAGCCAACATCATTCAAGTAGGCCGCAAAAACACACCCATCATAGCTAGCCCCGAATACCTAGTCAACAAGCTCGAGTTTGAAAATTACTATAGTGCCTTTCTTTTTGAAGATGAAATAACACCGCCTTTGCATGCGGGCATGCTTGAGATAAGCCAAGAAATGATGGAAGAATTATCTGTTGCATGGTGGGATGCTTACAGCTTAATTCAAGAAAACAGACAAGCTTGGCAACAGAGCTATTTGCGTTACGCTGTAGCTATAAGCGTAGGTGCAACCATCCTTATTATTCTGCTTGGCGTTTTTATTCGCCAGAAAAGACGCAACCAACCTAAACTAAGTGTCATGAATAACGATTAGAAAAGACTGCGATTTAAAAACGCTTCTTGATAAAAAGACAGTTAGCTTTTGCATTAGCCTTTTCAGAGCTATAATAAAGTCAATTGGGAGGCTTTTATGGCTAGTGTTGATGTGCTTATACAAAATGCAAGAATTATAGATGGTTCAGGTAACCCTTGGTTTTATGGTGATGTTGCCATGCTTGGGGAAATTATTATGGCAGTAACCCCCAGAGGCGTCATTGCCAAAGAACAAGCACTTGAGGTTATAGATGCAACAGGTCTGGTAGTCTGTCCGGGCTTTATTGATATTCAAAGTCACTCTATATCGACCCTCATGATTGATGGTCGAAGTTTATCCAAAATTACGCAGGGTGTCACCACTGAAATTATGGGAGAAGCTTGGACACCAGCACCCTATAACGAGAATGTACAAAACCCAATTGGCTTTAGTGTTTACGCAAAAAAACTACCCGAATGGGTTGAGCGTGCCCAAACATGGTCTCGTTTTGGTGACTGGCTAGACGCCATGATTGAGCATGGTGTATCAGTAAACATTGGCTCCTTTCTGGGCGGAGGTACGCTAAGACAACTCGCTATGGGTTTAGAGATGCGTGAACCCCAACAAGATGAATTAAATACCATGAAGCGCATTATGGCTGAAAGTATGGAAGATGGTGCCTTTGGTGTTTCTTACGCTCTTATTTACCCACCAGATGCCTACACCAATACACAAGAACTCATAGAGATTTGCAAAGTTGTTAGTGAGCATAAGGGCGTTTACATAACACATTTACGCTCTGAAGCTGAAGAAATATTTTCTGCACTGGATGAAGCTTTTGAAATTGCTAAACAAGCCAATATCCCTGTTGAAATTTATCATTTAAAAGCAGCAGGTAAACAAAATTGGGATAAAATGCCCCGCGTCATTGAAGCTATCCATAAAGCTCGAGCTAACGGCTTAGATGTAACTGCTGACATGTATCCTTACCCTGCATCAGGTACGGGCTTGACATCTGTTTTACCTCCTTGGATTGCTGAGGGGGGCAAACTCTATGAAAACTTGGCAGATGCTAGCGTGCGTGAACGCATAAAGGCAGATGTCTTAAAACCGGATGGCACTTGGGAAGCGATGGCGTTAGAAGAAGAAGGTGGCTCGCATGTCATGCCGATTGGCTTTCAAAAAGAAGCTAATAAGCAATATGTAGGTAAACGCCTGAATGAAATTGCAGCTATGCGCGGGGAACACTGGTTAGATGCTGCCATGAATCTTATTTTAGATGAAAGGCAACGCATTAGCACGATTTATCACTCCATGAATGAAGACAACCTTCGTTTACAACTCAAACAACCCTGGATAAAAATTTCGACCGATGCAGGTGGCTTTGACCCTGCATGGGCACTAGATATGGGGCCAACTCACCCAAGAGCTTATGGAACCTACACTAGAGTTTTAGGGCAATATGTTAGAGATGAAGCGGTCATAACGCTTGAAGATGCCATTCAAAAAATGACTTCAGCTGTTGCTGACAGAGTTGGCTTGCGTGACCGAGGGCAACTAAGGGCAGGCATGAAAGCAGATGTTGTGCTTTTTGACCCAAACTTAGTTATGGATCAAGCAAGCTTTGAGAACCCACACAGGTTATCTGTTGGTGTAAAAGATGTCTGGGTAAACGGTAAGCGTGTCTTAAAAAATGGAGAACACACAGGGGCTACACCAGGGCAAATTGTAAGAAGTTAAAGACGAATTTAAGTCATATTGCAAAAGGATAACGAAAATGGTTTCCGTTATCCTTTTTAAATTGCATTTCCACACATAGTTGCAGCATCAAAGCCTTCGTGAAAATATCAAAAAATGTGGAAATAGTGGAACTTATTTAAGCAATCCATAAGGATTACTTACTGCGTGACGCGCTGCTGCCCAAGCTTTACGGGTTTCTACACCTTCAGCATCTAAACTAGCCTCAGTAGCGCTAGCGTAAAACTCAACTTCTTCAGACTTTGCTTTCAGTAAATTATTAAGAACCGTATGCAAAGAATCTCTAACATCAAGACCTGCTCTTAAAATATCCTGCATTTCTAAGACACGATCAACAAGCTCATCATGGCTCATTCGTGAAAGTTGCTCTCTACTGCGCTGCATGAACGTAGTTTAACGCTTTCAAATGAGTGTTTTCGTCTTTTAGATGAACGCAGCTTGAATAAAAAGTATTTGACTCATTAAAACTACCCATAAGTCTGCACATTCATAATTGATTACGTTAAGATATCTCATGTCCGACATAACCCAATTCACTATCGCGCAACTCTCCCGCGCCTATCAAAAAAAAGAACTCAGCCCTATAGAAGTCACCAAAGCCTACCTAAACAAACTCGAGTCTGCTGATACCCCCAGTATTTATAGGCTTGTGACTGAAGCGAGAGCGTTAAGCCAAGCAAAACAGGCAGAGCAGCGCTTTATGAAGGGTATGTTTTTAGGACCCTTGCAGGGTGTGCCGATTGCTTTAAAAGATTTGCTTGATACTGAAGGTGATGTGACAGCAGCAGGTTCTAAAGTCTTAGCTGAAAATGCCCCTGCTACTGAAGATTCACCTGTGGCTGCTCGTCTTGACGCAGCGGGTGCCGTGTTTCTGGGTAAAACAAATATGACGGAACTAGCCTTTTCTGGCTTGGGTATAAATCCTCACTTTGGAACGCCGGGTAACGCGTTGGATGACTCTCGCATTCCGGGTGGGTCTTCTTCTGGTTCAGCTGTGGCTGTGGCTAAGGGCTTAGCGTGTGCAGCTATTGGCTCTGATACAGGCGGGTCGGTTCGTATTCCTAGTAGTTTTAATGGCATTGTGGGCTTAAAAACCACTAATGGTGTTATTCCGAAAGATCATGTTGTACCCCTATCAACCACCCTAGATACCATTGGACCCATGACAAAAACAGTTGAGGATGCTTGGTTTGTCTGGCGTGCTTTGGCTGCTAAGTCAGTAAAGCCCTTTGAGCCAGATGTAAGTAAAAAGCTGCGTTTGTTAGTACCCTCTAATATTATTTTAGATCAGGCAGATGCTGAAGTAAAAACAGCATTTGAAGCGTCAATAAAAAGCTTTGAGCAAGCAGGACATGAAGTAATAACTCGAGCTTTACCTGAGCTTGATGAGATTATTACGCTTTATGGTCAGTACGGTAGTTTTGCAAGTCATGAGTCTTTGGCTTTATATGAAGATTTACTTGAAAAACGAGGGGATGATATTGACCCGCGGGTGGCGAAACGTATTTTGGAATTTAGAGGCGGGCTGTCTACAGATTATTTAAAGTTACGCTACGCTCAAGAAAGATTAATTCAGTCTTTTTGGGAGAATTACCGCAAGGCAGATGCTATTTTGGCACCTACCGTTGCTTGCTTGCCCGCTAAAATTGCTGATTTGAGTAATGTGGAGGCGTACTTTAAAACCAATGGCTTGTGTTTGCGTAACACCATGCTTTTTAACTTTTTGGCAGGACCAGCCGTTACTGTGCCTTGCGCAACAACAGATGCAGGCTTGTCAGTAGGATTAATGATTGCAACTGCGCCAAACAGTGAGAAACTTGCTTTATCCATTGCATCTTTGATAGAAAATCTATAACACTGCTATTGATATATTCTAGCTTGATTTATGAGTGAAGCTTAAAAGTTAGCGAGACTCGGTTTCATTCAATTAAAGAGTGATAACCGAGTCACAGTTGATTTTTTTTATGATTGTGAGTGCTTCAGAACGCATGTGCTTATCGAAGTCATTCTGAAATCCATAAGATTAAGTGAGTTGTGGCCAATCTGCACCCAAAGCATCAAAGCGTTTGTGTAACTCTGCAACTACACTTTCTGCAATAGGAAGTTCACTGTTAATCATATCTATATTTGCTTTCATGTACTTAGGGGTTTTTGTGCCAACAATAGCAACATCTATAGCCTCATGAGCAAAGGCAAAACCAAGAGCTAATAAAATGCGATTGCTAGGCTCATCTTCTATAGTACCAACAGCCCGCATGGCTTTGGCACGCTCAAAGTATTGCTCAGCGTAAGGACTTGGGCTTTTTTCGGCACCCCAAGCACTATTAGCAATTGGGCGTTTAACGATGACACCCACCTGCTTTTGCTGAGCTGCTGTTAAAAGTTCATAACGGGCTTTTTGCTCAACCAAATTAAAGCTTGTTTGTAAGCTATCAAAAACACCACTATTAACCGCCCAGAGTGCTGCATCATTATCACCACTATAGCCAATGTAACGCGTTTTGCCTTCTTGCTGGGCTTTTTGTAACGCCTCAATAACCTCACCTTGTTTAAGAATCTCAAGGCTACAAGAGTGAAGCTGAACCAAGTCAATATAATCTGTATTCATGCGTTTTAAGCTACGATCAATACTATCGCTAATGGTTTGAGCGGACCACTCAACACCCTCATAGCCACCCGTAATATGACCCGCTTTGGTGGCCAAATAAAAATCATCGCGTCTATGCGAAATGGCTTTACCAACTAACTCTTCACTAATGTTGTAACAAGCAGCCGTATCAACAAAATTAACACCATTATCTAAAGCAATGTTAAGCACATCTGCGGCTCTAGTTACCTCAACAGCAGCAAAGCCAATTTCTGACGTGCCAACACCTAAACGAGAAACCCGCATATCTGTTTTACCAAACTGTCTATAATCCATACTCAAACGATACGTCAGTGGAGTCAAAAAAGAAAGTAGGCAAAGCCTAAGTCAAACGTCTCTCTTTAAGGCCCAACACGCTTAAATTTGTAGCGTTCAAAAATAAACTCAACCGTGCCATTTTGCTTTTTAAAACTCACAGGCAAACGATTACCATTAGCAAGCGTAAAAAAGCTCGAGCTTTCTTGACCGACTTGCTCGGGTACAAGTATGACCTCTTGAGGCTGAGCTTGCTCATGGATAGTGAAAGTTAAAAAGTCTGCTTGTTTTTTAATAGTTGCAGTCATGGTGCCTTTATAGCTTTCATAAGTTCCTGTTAGCGGTGTTAGCTTGTCTTGAACTTCTATAAACGGTAACTTAGTGACTTCTTTTTCTAGCGCTACGCTAAGTGCAACTTTGGCAAAATGAGCTGTAGGATAGCCACTACCATTGGTTAAGAGAGCAACACCCAGTTTGCTTTTGGGTAAAAAGGCAATATGAGCCGTTGCCACGCCAACACTACCGCCATGAGCAATAAGCGTTTCACCCATAAAAGCTTCAGTTGTTAACCCATAAGCGTAATGCATAAGCGCTTCAGAAGGCTCAGCTTGACCCAAAAGACTCGAGTTACTAAGCCAAGGCATAGGTACTCGAGCTTTAAACATTTCTTTAAGCATGCTTTCTGAAATAATGTCTTCGCCGCCCGCTAAGTACATAATGATGGTTTTGCTTAAATCCATCACGCTACTTATAAGCCCACCTTCACTTCTTATGCTTCTATATAAGTAGCGTCCTGCTTGCGGTGCTTGATTCGCCCTGATGGTGTAAGGCACAGCGACATCATCGGCGGCATCTACCTCTTCTTTATTAAAAAAACTGCGGTTCATGCCTAAAGGCTCTAAAATCTGCTCTTTAATGTAACTGTTGTAACGCTTACCTGATGCTTTCTCAATAATTTGACCCAGCATAGCGTAGCCTTCATTAAAGTAAAACCAACGCTCCCCTGGACTTGTTTCAACCCAATCATCAGCATCACTTGCAAAGGTCATAATATCTTCCGGGCCAGAAATCGTTAACGCTTTACCACCCAAACCACCTGCGTGTCTTAAAATAGCTTCTGCATAAGCAAGTGCAGGAATACCTGTAGTATGACTAAGTAAATGCTTAATGCAAATAGCTTGTCCTTTAGGTTTAACAGGATAAGAGACATACTTGGTTATGTCATCATCAAGACTTAACTTATCAGCCTGAGCAAGCTGCAATATGGCAAGCGCTGTAAAGGATTTTGTAACACTACCTGTTGAGTAAAGCGTATCTGGCGTAGCCGCAAAGCCCGTAATGACATCCCGCTGACCAAAGCCACGCGCATAAACCACATCACTATCTTTAACAATAGCAAGACTCAAACCAGGTAAACCTGTAGCCGAAAGCTTCTCAAAAATAAAGGATTCTAAAAACTGAGTGTCCATTTTATAGTCTAACAGTTTCGTGAAGCTCGAGTTAAGCCTTAAGGTTCGCCCACGCAATAAAATTCTCAATCAAGATGCGACCCGCAGGATTGTCATCTGTATAGTACTCAGGATGAAACTGGGTTCCCATAATGGGCAGTGAATCATGAATAATCATTTGATAAGGCGTAATATCTGTAGAAGCGTAATTACTAAAACCTACAGGTAACGTTTTGATTTCCCAAGAGTGAGCATGCCTAAAGACAGGTGCATTACCCAGTTTACTGGTAACAGGATGACTAGCCGTCAAGCTAATAGGCTTATAACCCAATTCTTTCTTAAGCCCCGGCGCAAAAGTAATCTCGGGTTCAACCTCACCCTTCTCCAAAGGCCCAATACGATCAAGCTTGCCACCAAACGCCTCAGCAATAAGCTGATGCCCCCCACAAAAACCAAACGCAGGAAGCTCGAGTTCTGTGAGAGCGTCTTTGATGCCTTTTTGCTCGCTTGCTTTGTACTCATCTGGGTTGGCACTGTTACCACTTATGAAAATAGCTTTAACACCTAGATTTTTGAGAAGTTCAGGGGTGACTCTATTATAGCGAATAATGAGGCAGCTATCACCCGATAAATCTTCAAGGCGATATTTAATGCGGGTGCGAGCTGCCATAATTTTTTCACCCCATGGTTTGTCATAAGCGCTGCTAAGTTCATTATCAATAAAAGCAATCATGAGCCTTAGTTTAGGGCTTTTTATTCAGCTTTTCCGAAGTTTATTGACAAAACTAGTGATATTAGTTCTTGGTCTTCTAATGAAGCAAAACTAATTGAGCTTCAATAGTTATGCGGTGAGCTATAACTATAGCCTTTTGCATTTAAAACGCCACAGCGTTTTAAATGCCGAACTGGGTGAGTAAAAACAGATGTGCTAAGTCGATGGTGCATTTAACTTAACAACTGCTATATAGAGACTCGAGCATTATTTTCACATCAGACATTAAGTGAGCTTGTATGGTTTTTGTTGAGCTTAATGTGTAATTCTTTTTATCTTAGCTAAAGATATTTTCTGTTACGTTACCGCACATGACGCTTGATGCGTGGTTTACACTTTTGGTTCTTGTTGCAACGTTTGGATTTTTATCTTTCACGAAGGTTGCTGCTGATGTTGTTTTTGCGGCTTCGCTTACAGTTTTATTGTTACTTGGCGTGCTTAGCCCTGCAGAAGCACTTTTGGGGTTTAGCAATGAAGGGGTTGCGACTGTGGGTGCACTTTATATTGTGGTGACAGGTTTGCGTGAAACAGGGGGGATAGCTTGGTTGTCTCAGCGTTTACTTAAAAAACCTAATTCTTTAGCAGATGCGCAACTCAAAGTCATGCTGCCCGTTTCACTCATGAGTGCATTTCTAAATAACACACCAGTTGTTGCGATGCTTATTCCTGAGGTGAGTGATTGGTCTAAGAAGTTTGGTTTATCAGCTTCTAAACTTATGATTCCGCTTAGTTACGCGGCTATTTTAGGGGGTACCTGCACGCTGATTGGTACGAGTACAAACTTGGTGGTTAATGGCATGTTGCTTAAAGAAATGCCAGATGCTGCTTTAGGTATGTTTGATTTGGCTTGGGTAGGCATACCTACACTTATTATAAGTACGTTATTTATCATTTTGACAAGTAGATGGTTGTTGCCTAATAGAAGTTCAGCCATGAGTCAGTTAACAAACCCAAAAGAATACAGTATTGAAATGCTGGTCGATGAGGGTGGCGCACTGGTTGCTAAGAGTATTGAAGCTGCAGGTTTAAGGCATTTGCAGAATCTTTTTTTGTTAGAGATTGAGCGTAGAGGCAAAATAATTGCAGCGGTATCTCCTCAAGAAGTCTTAGAAGCTAATGATCGCTTAATTTTTGTAGGCGTTATTGACTCAGTTATGGAATTACAACGCATGAGAGGGCTTAGCCCAGCCACTAATCAGGTTTTTAAACTAGATGCACCCCGCTCGAGTCGTGTGCTTATTGAAGCAGTGGTATCTCATACAAGTTCTTTGGTTAATCAGAGTGTGCGTTCTAATCGCTTTCGTTCTGTTTATGATGCTGCGGTGATTGCGGTTGCCCGAAACGGTGAGCGCATTAAACAAAAAGTGGGTGACATTGTTTTAAGAGCAGGGGATACTCTTTTACTAGAAGCAAGATCTAATTTTGCTGAGCAGCATCGCAATTCAAATCAGTTTTATTTGGTAAGTGCGCTAGAAGACTCGAGTCCTCCGAGGTTTGATCGTATTTTTATTGCGATTAGTATTTTGTTGGGCATGGTTTTGTTGGTTAGTTTTAATATTTTGAGTATGTTTCTGGCATCTTTTATAGCTGCTGCGCTCATGATTATCACGGGTGCTTGTCGTGCGGCGACAGCTAGGCGAAGTATTGACTGGCAGGTTCTTATTGTTATTGCTTGTGCCTTTGGCATTGGTAATGCCATGCAGCTTAGTGGCGCAGCGCAAGCTATTGCAAATAGTTTTACCAGTTTGGCAGGCTCGAGTCCTTTTTGGAATTTGTTTGTTATTTATTTGGTTACGGCTTTGTTTAGTAGTGTTATTACTAATAATGCTGCTGCTGTGCTTATGTTTCCAATTGCGTTGTCTGTCTCACAGGCTTTAAATGTGAGCGTGTTACCTTTTGCTGTTGCCATTATGATGGCGGCGTCAGCAAGTTTTGCTACGCCTATTGGGTATCAGACGAATCTTATGGTTATGGGGCCTGGTGGCTATAAGTTTGTTGATTATATAAAAATGGGTTTACCTTTGAATTTCCTCACAGCAGTTATTGCACTTTTTATTATACCGTTCATTTGGAAGTTTTAAGGCTGAATTTTTTAGTCGTTGGGAATAGTTTAGGGAGTTTCATGATTCAAGATCTTATTCGTATAGCTAAAGAAGCAGGGGAGCGTATTTTAGAGGTTTACTCTACGGCTGACTTTGGGGTTGACTTTAAGTCAGATGAGTCGCCTCTTACCAAGGCAGATATGGCGTCTCATCATCATATTGTAGCTGCTTTAGAAACACTAACCCCAGATATTCCTATTCTTTCTGAAGAATCTAAAGGTATTAGCTATGAAGAAAGAAAAAACTGGACTAAGTTTTGGTTGGTTGATCCTTTAGATGGCACAAAAGAATTTATTAAGCGTAATGGGGAGTTTACTGTAAATATTGCGCTTATTGAAAACGGAAAAGCGATTATGGGTTTGGTGCACGTACCTGTTCAAGACATTACCTTTTGGGCTGCTCAGGTGCAAGGTGCTTTTAAGCGTTGTAAAGGTCAAGATGTCGCGATTAAAGCATCTGAATTTATTGCAACGCCCATGCGTATTGTGGCTAGCCGTTCACATGCAGGTGCTGAAACGACAGCTTTTTTAGATAGTTTGCAAAAGCAGCATGAGCTAGAAGTTGTCTCTAAGGGAAGTTCTTTAAAACTTTGTTTGGTTGCAGAAAATGCTGCAGATTTATACCCTCGTTTAGGCCCAACCATGGAGTGGGATACTGCTTCAGCACAATGCATTGTTGAGCAAGCAGGTGGTCAAGTCACTACCCTAGAGGGTGAACCCCTGAAATACAATAAAGAAAATTTGCTTAACCCCTACTTCATGGTTTCAAGCCCAGCAACTAAAGAAAGCTGGCAGCAACACTTAGCAAGCCCTGTTTCTTAAAATAAATACATAAGTCTTTAACTTAACTGGATATGCTTATCAAGGAGAAAAACTAATGGCAAAAACCCTCATTAACCCACACGGTGGAACCCTCATAAACCGCATTCTTTCAGGTAGCGAAAAAGACGCTGCACAAGCTCGAGCTTCGTCGTTGGTGAGCTTACAACTGTCTGAGCGTAATGCTTCTGATGTTGAATGTATTGCTACGGGTATTTATAGCCCCTTAACAGGCTTTGTTAGTCAAGAAGATTATTACAGTATTGTTAATGATATTCGTCTTTCTAACGGCTTGGCTTGGAGCATCCCGATTACTTTGCAGGTATCTGAAGCAGATGCTAATAATTATGCTGCAAATTCAGAAATTGCACTAGTGCATCCTAACGGTACAACCATTGCTGTTATGACAATTGCAGATAAGTATAGCCCTAATCAAGAAGAAGAAGCTCAAAAGGTCTATAAGACAACAGATGCTAATCATCCGGGTGTAGCTGCCATGCAAGAAGCTGGCACGGTGTATCTGGGCGGTCCTATTTCTGTTATTACGGACTTACCAAAAGATGATTTTGCTGAGCATAGTTTGACACCGAAACAAACTCGAGCTGAGTTTGCTAAACGTGACTGGAGTACGGTTGTTGCTTTTCAAACTCGCAACCCAATTCACCGTGCGCATGAGTACCTTACAAAAGTATCTTTAGAAATTCTTGATGGTCTTTTTATTAACCCGCTTGTGGGTGCTACCAAGTCAGATGATATCCCGGCAGATGTTCGTATGGCTTGCTATGACGTGCTTATAAAAGATTATTACCCGAATAACCGTGTGGCACTAGGTACTTACCCTGCAGCTATGCGTTATGCAGGGCCACGAGAAGCCATTCTTCATGCTATTAGTCGCCAGAATTATGGCTGTAGTCACTTTATTGTAGGTCGTGACCATGCAGGAGTTGGCGATTATTATGGTACTTACGAAGCGCAAGAAATCTTTGATGGCTTTTCTACAGATGAGCTTGCCATAGCTCCTTTAAAGTTTGAACATAGTTTCTTTTGCACCAAGTGTGGTTCAATGGGTAGTCAAAAAACCTGCCCACATGGCAGTGATGCTCATGTCTTCTTATCAGGTACCAAAGTACGCACCATGCTTTCAGAAGGTACACGACCACCCGCAGAATTTAGCCGACCTGAAGTAGCCGATATTCTGGTTGCTCACTACAGTAAAAAAGAAAGTACGAATGCATAAAAATGAGTGAAGCTAAAAGTAAAAATATTGTCTGGCATGAACAAACCGTTAGTAAAGAAGGCCGCGCCAAACTAAAGAATCAAAAAGCAGCTATTCTTTGGTTTACTGGTCTTAGCGGCAGTGGTAAATCAACGGTTGCAAATGCTTTAGAACTCAAACTTCATGAACTCGGTGCACACACCTATCTTCTTGATGGTGATAATGTACGTCATGGACTTAATAAAAATTTAGGTTTCAGTCCCGAAGATCGCGTCGAAAACATACGTAGAATTGGTGAAGTCTCAAAATTATTTGTTGATGCGGGCGTTATTGTTTTAACTGCCTTCATTAGCCCTTATAAAGAAGACCGTGACACCATTAGAGCCATTGTCGAAGAAGGCGAGTTTATAGAGGTATTTGTAGATACACCTTTAGAAGTCTGCGAACAACGAGACCCAAAAGGACTCTACAAAAAAGCTCGAGCTGGTGAAATTCCTAGCTTTACGGGTATTAGTGCGCCTTATGAAGCGCCTGATTCACCTGAGTTTACGCTTAAGACGGCTGAAACAAGTATTGAAAAGATGGTTGAGGATGTTATTGCTGACTTAAAAGCTAAAGCTTATTTGTAGCTTTTTCAAGTTTGGTCTTGCCTTTTTCGTTGCAATACGCAACAATTGTTAATAGTTGAGCGTTAGAAGGGATCAAGCATCATATGAAGAAGTTTATAGTCGTCACCTTTTGGCTTTTTGTCGTAACCATAATAAGCTTAGCGTCTTCTCAGGAAACTATTTA
>CAZWJZ010000021.1:0-17295 GCA_964634665.1 uncultured bacterium
AACTGAATCCATTGTTTCAACCATCACTAAACATAATTTGTATGAACCCCGCTGTATTTCTGCGATTCATGTTCGATGATTGAAAATGCGATTGTCGTTCATCACGTCTCTCGTCAAGCCAGACAAATTCTCCTTGTTCATTAAGCATGCCTTTAGGTTTCAAAATGACTTCCCAAGTATCAAAAGCATTAGCTGCCATAAGGGCAGTACAGTTCGGTGAACAGTTTGGCAAGCTATAAGCATCTACAGTGCTAAAATCAACGCTGTAGCCTAAATCTTGCAAAGAAGCAGCGGTCAGGCGACTTAAAGGTAGGCTGCTAGTTGACTCTATAAACCCTGTCATAAGCTCATTATCAAAAACACCTTCATCCCAATGACCACACTTCGTACCCGCACCAAACTCATCTTCGATAGGCACGTTACCTGATCTACCAAGCGCAGCATACTCAGTTACAGCAGCAGTGCCCGTAAAGACGGGAGGGCTAAAAAAAGAACTCGAGTTTCGACAACTACTATTGCCAGAGAAGGAGACTAGGTTTTTTGTTTCCCATAGGGTTCCTATGCCTAGCACGTGACCCATTTCATGTAAGATGACTGCTTCAAAAGATCCAGCTGCTTCTAAAGCTGCAACATCTGCTGAGTCGAACTGCATACAGCCTGCATAAGGTAAGGCGTTTGAACGTATGAAGGAGGGGCCTGCTCGACCTAATATGCCTCCTGGACCATCTATGGGGCTTATGCTGGCAAAAATAACGAGGTCATCTACAGCTTGAATAATCGTAGTATCAGAGAAGTTACAAGCTAGATTAGCTGTAAGGTCCTGACCGAATCTTGATTTAAAATCAATGTCTTCAATGTCAGTAGTAATAATATTAGTCCAGCGGGCTGCTGCACTTTCAAAGACTGCCTGACGGTCACTGTTAAAGCCAGAGCCTGATAAAACAAGATCAATGTCGTAATTAAATGTAGAGGCTGGCTTTTCTGCGCAGTTTAGGGTTACTTCGAGCGTTCGGCTTGGTGTTTCAGGGTCATTACTTGTGAGTGTAATAAGTTCCGTTGCATTTACTGTGTTATTGGGGCAGTTTACAGTTGTAATTATCTGTTGTGACTGATTAGGGTCTAGGGAACCAGAGCTTGGTTCTAAAGTTAACCAAGCTGCATTTGTCTCAAGGTTAAAACTTAGGGCTACTGTACCAATATTTCCAAATGAAAAATTAGCTTCGCTTGATTCATCTGTAAACAAATCAAAACTCAAGCTAGTAGGGGTAAAGCCAGTACTTTCAGCTTTTGAGGCATTAACCTGAATAGTTGTACTAGCACTGTTACTGGCACCCGCGTTGTCTTGCACCGTTAGTGTCACTTGGTAGCTGCCTGTTTGAGTAAAAATATGTGTCACTAAAGCTAAGCTTGATGTTTGGCCATCTCCAAAAGACCAGTTAAAGCTTGTAATGCTACCGTCTTCATCGCTTGAATTTCGAGCATCAAAAGTAACGCTTAAAGGCTCGAGTCCTGTGCTTAATGAACTATTGATAACAGCTATGGGTGCCTTGTTAGCAGGTGGTTCTGGTTCTGGCTCGGGTTGAGGCTGAGGTTCGGGTTCGGGTTGAGGTTCGGGTTGAGGTTCGGGTTGAGGCTGAGGTTCGGGTTCTGGTTCCGGCTCGGGTTGGGGCCGTGGTTCAGGTTGGGGCTGTGGTTCAGGTTTTTCTTTACACTCAGAAAGCTGACTTGTTCCTAAAGCAGTCTGAACACAACTACTTGTACTATCTGAAATCTCATTACAAGCATTAAGAGTCA
Organism: uncultured bacterium; assembly: GCA_964634665.1. Taxonomy (GTDB): domain Bacteria; phylum Deinococcota; class Deinococci; order Deinococcales; family Trueperaceae; genus JAHEBB01. The sequence continues at coordinate 1,795 of CAZWJZ010000021.1, forward strand.
ACAATACAAAACACCAAAAAAGTAGAGGGATTTTTAAGGGTTTAAAGTTCATTAAAAGCTAGCCTAGCACGATAATAAGGAGGCTCGAATATAAAATCATTAGCTTTATGCATAAAAATAGACGCTACAAAACCCCGAACAAAAACACTAAGATGATTCAATGGCGTCATAAAACAGTGATAGTCTACTAAGTATTTTATCAAAGAAAGATTTGCAGCATGAACCAGAAGCAGAATTTTGATTGAAAAACATCATGACACGCTGGGCAAACCTAAGCGTTACTCGAGCTTAACTTTGATTCATTATGGCCACCTTTGTTTATAGGCAAGTTATTATGGCTTTAAGCTTGATTAACAAGATACAAGCATCAGCTTTCGCACCATTTAACTATATGACTTGAGGCTTAAATATGGTTTTATCAATCGTTAAAGTATTTTTGTACTTAGGAACTATTTTTTTATTAGGTGCAGGACTCTTTTACTATTTTCTAGATAATACCAAGTACGCTTTAATGAGAAAAGCTAGGCTTAATCTTGGGGTTATTTTTGGGGGTGCCATTTTACTTTTTGCTAGCCCTCTTGAAATCGTTAGTCTCTTTATAAACTTCTTGGGTTACATTTCACCTAGTATTCTCCTTGATTACATGCAAGATACAGGACATGGCATATCGGTTGCTTTACGCGAATTTCTTGCGCTAATCATTATGGTTCTGATTTTACTTAAAGAGCAAAAAATCTGGCATAAGTTTTTCTTTGTTTTTACTGCTTTGGCAGTTTTGGCAAGCTTTAGCTTCTCGAGCCATGGTGCGTCTGTGGGCGGACCTCTCTTTATGGTTACAGATTTTGTTCATTATTTGGCGGCAACTCTCTGGGCTGGCTCAGTTATTTACTTAGCGATGACAGAAAAATGGCAAGATGAAAAAGCCCATAAAGTGTACATCCGAATCATTCAATGGATTTCTAAGATAGGCTTCGCATCGGTTATAACCTTGTTTGCTACTGGCGCTTACACGGCTCTATCCTATATGTCAGAACCCAACAGGTTTTCTCGCTCTGCTTATGGCATTGCCTTTTTTATAAAAGTAGCTTTAGTCTTAATTATCGTTTTAATTGCAATCTATAATCGGTATTATCTTCTACCTGTTTTTTTGCGCACCAAGCAGCCTTTAGCTTTTCGCAAACCTATTCGGACTGAAGCCTGTTTACTGATTATTGTTTTCAGCATAACAGGTGTTTTAACAACTAGCACCTTGCCGCATTCCAGCTCAGTAGATGTCTTGTCTGCACTGCGGCATTTAAACAACATGCTACAAAACCTTTTTAAATAGCAAAATAAAAATCCCCGCGGCAAGCCGAAGGGGTATTTAAAAGAATCTCGTAAGCCTTGCTTACATTGATACGCTTTTATTTCGAGGCTTGCCTCGGGGAATGTATCTCGCTGCGATTCAAATTCATTAATATTATTTACTTGGTACAAAGCTTTCTAAAAAATTAGCAGCTTGTTGCACTCGAGCTTTGTCTTTCACTTCTATAATCAGTCTTGGGCTGTGCTCGAGTTTGGAAAGTTCATCAAATATAGCTTTAAAGTTAATGTTTCCTTCGCCGGGTAGCCAGTGTCGGTCTAAGTATCCGTCGGTATCTTGTAGATGGATATGCTCAAGATAAGCGCCTGCTTCGGCTATAAACTGGTCAGGGGGTGGAGCACCGTGTTGTGTATGCATGCAGTACGCATGACCTACATCTACACTCATTTTTATGGCGTCAGAGTCCATGGCTTTTATAAGGTCAAGCTGCATTCTTGGGTCTAAATCCATAATGTCTTCCATTACTAGTGTGCAAGCAATAGCTTCTGCTTTAGCAAGAGGCTCAGACAAGCTGTCTTTCATTAAATCAATCACTCGAGCTTTTTGTTCTTCACTATTAAGCATGTGCCTGTGCATCCACGGATCTATAGGACTATGAATGACCATATGACTTGCATTTATCATTTCAGCTGCGTTAAGTCCTTGCATGAGGCGTGTCTTTACAGCATTTCGTAAAAGTGAGTCGGGGTTTGCCAAATGTAAGCCCCAAAAAGGACCATGAATACCAATGCGACCAGAGTAGTCAGTAAGTAGCTCGTTGGCTTCTTTAGCCTTGCTTTGCCAGTCACCATCAAGTAATTCGTGCTGAAAGAAATCTTGTACTTCTAGGTCACGGCTTTCATTGTTAAGCCAGTCAAGATTTGCTGCTATATCTTCAATCATTAGGGCTGCACCGAGATTTTTAAAGTTAGTCATAGTTTACTCCTTTGAGAGCAGTTTTAGCAGACTTTTGTCAGTGATTTGTCTGCTTTGCTTTTAAAGCTAGTGATGCATTTAAGCTGACAAACGTCATGCTTTTGTCAGTGACAATAAGCTGACAAGATTTTCATACGCTTAGCTTTTGTAGGGCATTTAAGCTCGAGCCTTACGATTTTCTTTTAGGGAGAACCAGATGTTAAAGCGTTTGTTTGTACTTAGTTTTTTTCTTGCTTTATGTGTTCCTAGTGTTGCCTCTGCTCAATCTTGTTCAGCAGATAGTCCTTGCGACATTGATTTGTGGCAAATTTTTAGTGATGAGCGTCAGGATTGGCTAATTGATACGGCTAATCGATTTAATGAGCTTTACCCGCAGTTTAATGTCAAAGTTGAAAACCCGGGTAATTACAGTCAAATTGTTGAGCAGTATACCTTAGCGCAAGAGCAAGGAAACCCACCTGCAATTGCTCAGATTTTTGATGCGGGCTTACAATTTGCGGCTGATAGCGGTTTCTTTAAATTTGCTGATGATATTATTGCAGGTCGTGAAGAAGTTTTAGGTCAAGTAGTTGATTTTGATGACATTATTCCTGTGGTTACGAATTACTACACCATTGATGGTAAGTGGGCAAGCGTGGCATGGAATACCAGTACCTCAATTTCTTACGCAAATATGGATTTGTTGCGTAGTGTTGGTTTTGATAGTATACCCACAACCTGGGGTGAGTTAGAGGCGATTTGTGAAGCGCTTCAACCCATGGTTGATTCAGGTGAGCTAATAGGCTGTGCATCTTGGCCGTTTGATAACTGGTTCACTGAACAATGGTTAGCACAAATGAATCAGTACCTTGTTAATAACGAAAATGGTCGCGCTGCACGTGCAACAGAAGTTCTTTTACAAACTGATGAAATTATTTCAATTGCGAATTTTTACAAGGAAATGTTTGAAAAAGGCTACTACGTTTACACAGGTACACGCCAAGACTGGACAGGCTCTTTACAGCTTTTTCGTGAAGGCAGTGTTGCATTTGCAATATCTAGCTCAGCATCTGCTAGAAGCTTAACCGAATCTGCAAGTCAAACAGGCTTTGAGCTTGGCACGGGTCTATTAATTCGGAATGATGACTATGAATGGGCTGGTAACATCTTAGGTGGCGCTACCATGTGGATAACCGATGGACTCGAGCCTGACGTAGAAGAGGGCGCCTTAGCATTTTTGCTTTTCTTAAATAATACTGAAAACAGTGCAAGCCACCATACAGCTTCTGGTTATGTGCCTATTCGTACAAGCTCCGTTGAATTACTTCAAAATTTACCTGCTGATAACCGACTTTTCTGGGATATCGATAGTAAAAGTCTTGTTGCTATAGACGCAGCTAACTGGTACGAAGTGAACCCTAACTTCTTAACGCCTTCTATTCAACTTGGTGATTCAACCGTTAACAATGCAACTGCCGGTGCTAAGTTTGGTACGTTTGTTGAGAGTCGCCCAATTATTGAGTCTAATATGGAAGATATCATGATTAACAGTAAAGATGCAGCTACCGTGTTAGCTGCTATCAATGATCAACTAAACACGCTTTTAGAAGAGTACAACTTCCTTTACGAATAATCAAAATTGCTAGAAGGCTCTAACAAAAGAGCTTTCTAAGTTAGCTAAGAGTAGTGCTCTTAAGCACTACTCTTAGAACTATTTAAACTTAGGAGAGAGCCATGTATATTATTGCACCTTGGTTACTTACAACGCTCATCGCGCTGCTTAGCGCAAGTCTCATGCTCTTTTTCTTTTGGCAGAGAAGCTCGAGTTTGCGTAGCATAGCTGCTGCTAGTGGGCTTGCCGCGGGTTTGTTAGGTACAACTGTTTTTATGCTTCCGTTGAACTACTGCGCTTTTGAAACAGAGCGTGGCGTTATTGATTATGGTTTAGGCGGACTTCTCATTGCTACTAGTGTTGGGTTTTCCCTTATGATTGCCAAGTGGCTTATTGAGCGCATAACAGCGGGTGAAAGTATTATTCCTAAAGCAGATACTTATAGAGGAGCGTTTAACAGTCGTTTTGCGCCTCTTATTGCTGGGCTCTTTTTATTACCCACCCTTATTGTTTTATCTGTTTTTCATTACTATCCACTTTTTTCTAGCTTTAGGCTCTCAACACGGCTTATTCGCTTGGGTGCCAAACGCGAAAGGTTTGTTTGTCTAGATAACTTTAGTTCTCTTTTTTCCAGTAGTGAATACTGGTATACCCTCTTCTTTACACTCATTATCACGCTTGGCATAGTGGTCTTTGCCATGACTTTTTCTTTGCTTATTGCCCAAATGGCAAATTTGCCTATTAAAGGTGCAAATATCTATAGAGCCTTGCTGATTTGGCCTATTGCCATTTCACCTGTTGTCTCTGGTATTTTGTTTCAGCTTTTACTAAGTCAATACACAGGCATTTTTAATCATCTTTTAGATAACGTTTTTGGACTGCGCATCAACTGGTTGGGTAACGCCCAAATGGCAACCCTTAGCATCATTATGACAGCAGCTTGGAACCAAACAGGTTTTAATATTTTGTTTTACATTGCAGGTTTAAAAAATGTTTCACCTGAATTTATTGAGGCAGCCTCGATAGACGGTGCTAATCACTTTCAGTCTTTTTTTCGCATTGTTTTCCCTTTACTATCACCCTTCACTTTCTTCTTGATTGTTACCAACACCATTTATGCTTTCTTTGCAAGCTTTGGCATTATTGATATTTTGACTAAAGGTGGTCCTGTTAATGCCACCACCTCAGCCATGTACCGTGTTTATCAAGTGGGTATTCAAAGCAAAGACTTAGGTAAAGGTGCAGCGCAATCCTTAATCTTACTTATCATCATTATTTTTATTACTATTTTGCAGTTCCGCAGCAGTAATAAAAATGTGAGTTACGGAGCTTAGCTATAGCTATGGACTCATCTTTATCAAGAGCAGACTCGAGTGTTGAAACACATACTCGAGCTAAGAATGGTTTTTTGCCGAAGCGTTGGTATGCTCATGTGATTCTTCTTGTTGCGATTAGCATTATTGGTTTTCCGCTTTTTTACGCAGTTGTGGTGGCTACCCAAACAAACCTTGAAGTGCAACGCTATCAGCTTTACCCGGGTACGGGTTTGCAGGAAAACTGGAACGTGATTATGGTCCGTTTGGGCTTATGGCGTTTTATGATTAACAGTGCCCTTATTTCTATTACGGTGGCAACAGCTAAAGTTTTACTTTCTTTGGCTGCTGGTTTAGGAATTGTGTATTTTAGGTATCCTGCTAAGTGGTTGGTGTTTGGCTTTATTTTGGCGACCCTCATGACGCCTACAGATGTGCTTGTAATTGCCTTGTTTCGTCTTGTAAATGGCTTGGGTTGGAGTGATTCTTATTTGGCACTCACGGTACCTTTTTTTGCAAGTGCCACGAGTGTATTTTTGTTTAGGCAGCACTTTATGAGCATGCCTCCTGAACTTTCTGAAGCAGCTCAGTTAGATGGTGCAAATCCGTTTCAGTTTTTGCTTCAGGTTCTTATTCCTTTAAGCTGGAGCACTATTGGCGCAATTATCGTCATTATGTTTTTAGATACTTGGAATCAGTATTTGTGGCCACTCCTTATTATTCGTAATCCTGACCAGCAAGTTGTTCAAGTGGGTATTGCTAAGCTTTTGGCTGAGTTGCGTGAAAATCAGGCATTTGGACCCCTAATGCTTGGCGCAGTTTTAGCTAGTTTACCGCCTTTATTTGTGTTTGTTTTGCTGCAAAAACAATTCATGAAAGGCTTTGCTATAACGCAAGACAAGTAAGCCTGATGTTTGCCTGACGTTAGCCTTTTAGAGTAGTGGGGTAGTTTCTTCATATTCCTCTTAGGCACCCACATTTAAACTGAGTTGTGGGTGCCATTTTTTAAAGTGAGTAAACATGCCTTATTTTAAATATCTTCTTCTTATTTCTTTTATAGCCTTAAGCTTGGCTCGAGCGCAACTTGAGCTTGTGCGAGTAGCTACGAATTTAGCAAACCCTCGGGGGGTTGTCATACTAAGTGACTATGAATTATTTGTTGTTGAAGCGGGCTATGGTGACATTACTCAAGCTAGTGGGCGCATAAGTCATTTTATAGATCTAAATAAAGATGGTGACTTTGATGACCCTAATGAAATTATGCCTATTTTAAAGGATGTTCCTAGTTATAACGGTTTGACCATGTTTGGTACTGGGCATGATGAAGTGGGTGGATTGAGTGACCTTCTTTTAGTAGATGGCAAGCTTATTTTTAGTAAAGATAATCCTCGGGCTGCTTATCTTGCGGATGGTACAAGCAATGATATTCGTATTCAAGAACTCAGTTTTGAAGGTCGTTTAGGCAAGACCTTGCTTCAACGTGACTTTACTTTAAACAGTCTAACGTATGACCCGAAAAGCAAGACTTTTTATGTTGTTGAAAGTGGTAACAATGCACTAAGCCGTTTTAAGGCTGGCGAACCCTTTGATTATCTAGCAACGTTCTTACCCCTAGCAAGTGGTCAGCAGGCAGTTCCTGCTGCTGTTACACTCGAGCCTACCTCGGGTGATTTGCTGGTTGCCTTGTTTTCTGGGCAAGTTTATAACGGGGATGCTTTTGATTCTTACAAGCCGAATGAAGCGAAAATTGTGCGGGTCAACCCAGTTACCCTTGAACAAAGTGATGAGCTGACTGGTTTAAGCACTGTGGTTGACTTAACGCTTAGTGAAGAGGGTTTTTTGTTCTTTCTTGAATTGAGTTCTGGCGAACCGCTTGAAAAGTTAGATCGTGATTTTGATTTGTATGACCCGAATGCTTTGCCTTTAGCTGGCGGCTATCCGCGTAAAACTGGGCGTTTGAGTATGTATGATTTAAAGACGAGAGTAACAACAGTTTTGCTTGAAGGTTTAGATGCCCCTACTAATATTACTTACTTTGAGGGTAGTCTTTATATTTCAACTGGGCAAGGTACCCCTAAAAGACGGGTGAGCGCGCCAGATGGAACTGTTTTTCCTATAGTGGGTGAACTCTACAAAGTGACTGGGTTCTAAGCTCTGACTAACTTAAGATTCTTTCGTATCAAAGCATTTTCAATCAAAGGGGTCTTGTTAAGGTGTTAAACGCAAAAGAGGATAAGGAGTAGTTGTGTGACTGAAACATACAGCAAACATGTAGGCGAAAAATTTAATGAAGATGGCAGTGTAAAACGCTACTCTGGTAATACTATTATTTGCTTTTTAGCAGAAGAACAGCCTGCCTACCAAGCGTCTTTATGGGCTCAAGAACAACTCAAAGCTTTGAATTTTGCCCATAAGTACGCATTTTTACCCCCCTCGAGTTTTCATATGACCGTCATGGGCTTAGTGCTTGAAGAGCAACGAAGTGCTGAGTATTGGTCAGATTACCTAGACTTAACGACTCCTCTAAGTGAAACAGATGCATTTTTTACAACTCAACTTGCAAAACTCGAGCCACCCAAAGAAATAGCAATGCGTTACCACAACAATCATGTTAACTTACACCCCTCCCTTAGACTCGAGCCTAAGGATAAAGTTAGTAATAAGCTGTTAGGTGATTATCGTAATCATGTGTCAGAGTTAACAGGTGTGCATGAACCTAATCATGACAGTTATGCGTTTCATATTTCGATTTGCTACCCTATTATTGACTTAACAATTGCAGAACAAAGCTACCTGCAAGAAGTCTTAAACGATATGCATGAGCATCTAAAATCTACACTCGAGCCTTTTTCTTTAAGTTCACCCGAGTTGTGTTTTTTTGATGATATGTTTGCGTTTTTTACACAAGAAGATAAGCATCTTTTAGGTTTAAGATAAGGCTTATACTGATTCTGTTGGAACAGCTAAAGAAGCTCGAGCTATTTTTCGTATTCCAAAAGAGGCTATTACTGTTTCTTGGGCTAGATACTACGCACAGTGTAAAGCTAACAAAACAGGGAAAAAAGCTATCTTTAGTAAAGAAGAACTTGCTAAAGATGAAACTATGTCCTTAGAAGAGTCTTTGCAAATCGATAGATCGACTTCTTGGGGCTCTGACTTTTTTAAGTGAAGGTGAAGGCTATTGGGAGTTGTGGGCAAGTGGGCTAGCTGCTAATTGTTATTTTTTGCTTAAAAATGTCTCTTTGAAAAAGCTAACAGTAGCGTTAATAAGGTCGTCTAGAACGAGCTTTCTTAGACTCTTGCTGCTATCTCTGAGTAAGGCATGAGTTAATTCTAAAGAATGTAAAAAACGTAGTTCTGGACGTAACTTCTTAAAGCATGCTACACTTGCGTTTGCTGTTTTATGAAGCTGAAAAAGCTTCTGAGAATAATAATATCTAAAGGCATTGCTGGAGGCTTTTAAACGTGGTGCACCCGGCAGGATTCGAACCTGTGACCTTTCGCTCCGGAGGCGAACGCTCTATCCGACTGAGCTACGGGTGCATTTCAAGCCATCATCTTTAAGATGATACCTTCAGTATACAGGAGGAAGTCAAGCACATGAAGTTAAGTAAACGAACAAACACGATTATCCTTTGGACAATATCGGTTGCCTTGCTGCTAGGTATGATTGTATCTTTTACACCTACCATAGGAGGCCTATTTGGTAGTGCAGGTGCCAATCTTAATAATGGCCCTGCTGCTTTGCTGGTTAATGGTGAAGAAATAAGTGAAATAGAATTAGCTCGAGCGCTTCAAAATACGGGACATACGAGTTTTGATGGTGAAGTTGCTGAAGATCTTAGGCTTATTGCTTTTGATAATTTAATTCAGACGAAGGTTTTAGAAGAAGCTGCTGCTGGCATTCGTGTTACTGATAATGAGCTTCGTGACGCTGTTAATGAATGGCGTGTACAAAACAATGTCGCGGGTCGTGCAAATGATCAGCGTTACTTGAGTGCGATTGGTCAAGCAGGTTTTGATGATCAGTCTTTCAGAGCAGCTTTTCGTGAGCAGCTCAAATTAGAAAAATACCGTGAGCAAGTTACTGAAGGTGTAACCGTTTCTGATGAAGAAGTACGTCTTTTCTATGATCTTAATGAGCAAGCTTATCAGAGTGAAGAGCGCATTATTGCGCGTCAAATTGTTGTTGATGATGAAGCGCTAGCTAATCAGCTTTTAGGGCAAGCTCAAGAGGGCGCTGACTTTCAAGCTTTAGCAACTGAAAATTCACTTGAGCGTGCTGAGCAAGGTGGTGCACTTGGTTCTCCTTCTGATAGTACTGAGCCGCAAGCTGTAGGTCGCGCTGCTTTAGCAACACCTGTAGCGGTTGCAGCATTTGGTTTGCAAGCTGCAGGCTTAACTGATGTTATTAGTTTTAATAACCGTTACTACCTTATAGATATAGAAGAGTTTATTCCTGCGGGTACCAAACCTTTTGAAGAGGTTGAAGAAGAAGTTCGTGCAGATGCTTTAGCTGTAAAGCAAACCGCTGAACTAGAAAAACTTTTTACTGATCTTCGTGAACAAGCCACTGTAAGTTCTGTTGAAGGTGCTACTTACGGCTTTAATGATGAAGTGCTTGCCCGTGTGGGTGATGAAGAGATTATGCGTAGTAGTTTAGCTCGAGTGGTTTATAATGATCCGCAAATTTCTCAGTCCCTTCGTCCTGATACTGCGCAGCTTATTACAGGTTTGTTTAAGCCTTCTTATTTAGAGCGTCTTATTGATAATGAACTTGCTTTTCAGGGTGCTAGTGGTTTAGATACCGAATTTTTTGGTCCTAAGAATCAAATTGCTAGTAGCGCTTTAACGTATGTTGCTAAAGATGCAACAGCTACTGATGAAGAATATCAAGAATATTATGATGCTAATCTGGCACGTTTTACTGTGCCAGCTAGAGCGATTGTTTCTAGGGTTAATTTTGAAACTGAGGAAGCTGCTACGAGTTTTCGTGAAGCTATGCTTGAGGGTGGCGATGTAACAGAGTTAGCTGAAGCTGCTTCGGCTGAAGTGGTTGATTTAGGTACCGTTAATCCTGGTTCTTTAGCTGTTGAGCTGGATCGTGTGCTTTTTGAAACTGAAGCGTTTACTGCTTTGCCTGAATCTGAAAATGAGATTTCAGATGTGCTTGTTTTAACTGAGACGGTTGAGACGCCTTTTGCTACAATGCCAGAAGCTAGTACAGATGGCACTGATACTGAAAGTACAGATGCTGATGTTGTAGGTGATGGTGAAAACTTAGTTGTTGAAGAAGTGATTGATACTTATTTGGTGCTTGTTGCTGACCGTACACCTGAAACCATTCGTCCTTTTGATGAGGTTCGTACTCAGGTTGAGTCAAGTGTGTTGGCGGCTAAGCGTAGTGAGTTGCAAACAGCTTGGTTAGAGGGTATTCGTGAGGCTATTCCCGTTGAGAATGTCTTAGCTGATCAAGCTGCCGCTGCTGCTGAAGCTGCTGCTGCTCAGGGTGATTCGGAAGAAGCAACTGAAGAGAGTACAACAGAAGAAACATCTGACGGTGAAGTTGCGCCTGACAGTGAAGAAGCACCTGCTGATGAAAATAATGATAGCAACGGAGAAGGCACGGGTAATTAAGTTTTTTAGATAGTCATTTGAGCATCAGGCTGGCTTTTGAGTCAGCCTGATTTTTATTGCTTAGAACTCAGCGTGTTACCATACAAGCCTTATGGCTAGAGCTATTTTGAGCGTGTCAGATAAAAGCGGTATTGTTGAGTTTGCAACGATACTCAGCAGTCTTGGTTATGAGCTTATTTCAACAGGGGGAACCTATAAAACCTTAAAAGAGGCGGGTTTAAGCCCTAATCAAGTTGCAGAAGTTACAGATTTTCCTGAGATTCTAGGCGGACGTGTAAAAACCCTTCATCCTAAAATTCATGGGGGTGTGCTTGCGAAACGAAGCTATGAACATCTGCAAGAACTTGCTGAGCATGGTATTACCCCTGTAGATGTTGTTGTAGTTAACTTATATCCTTTTAGAGAAACGATAGCCAAAGAAAATGTAACTGAAGCCGAAGCGCTTGAAAATATAGATATTGGTGGCCCCACCATGATCAGAGCAGCTGCTAAAAACTTTGAAGGTGTTTTGGTTGTGGTTGACCCTCAAGATTACCAGCGGGTAGCAGAGGCACTCACAAGCAATGAATTGGCTGACTTACGCAAAGACTTAGCGCGAAAAGCGTTCGCGCATACGGCAGCCTATGACGCTGCTATTGTTACTTGGTTTGACAGGGGTCAAGACTTACCCGACACTGTCCATTTGGCTTTAGAGCGTGCAGATAGCCTGCGTTATGGTGAGAATCCTCATCAAAAAGGTGCTCGTTATCGTGAAGTTTCACGTTCAGGCTGGTGGGACAGCGTTATTCAACATAAAGGTACAGGCTTGTCTTACCTGAATTTATTTGATGCTGAAGCGGCTTGGCAATTAGTTCATGAATTTAGCGAGGCAGCTTGCGTAATTGTTAAACACGCTAACCCTTGCGGTGTTGCTGTGGAAAAAAGCGTTGAAGAGGCCTACGCAAAAGCGTTTGCGTGTGACTCAAAATCAGCATTTGGTGGCATTGTTGCCATTAATAGAGAAGTAGATGCCGAAACTGCCAGCCAAATTATGACCAATGCTAAAGCGGATGTCTTAATAGCTCGAGCTTATAGTGAGGAGGCCTTAGCTATCCTTATGTCCAAACGTCAGAGTATGCGCGTTTTAGAAGCCTCTGTGCCTAAAACAGATGCTTATGAATTACGTCGTGTTGATGCTGGGTTTTTACTACAAATGACCGATAGCATAAATATGAACCGTAGTGACTGGAAGGTTGTTACGAAGGCTCAGCCTAATGAAGCGCAATGGCAAGACATGGAAATGGCATGGTTACTTTGTGCTTACACTAAATCAAATGCCATTGTTTTGGTTAAAGATGCCCAAGCTATAGGTATAGGTGCAGGGCAACAAAGCCGTGTTGACGCAGCCATGCTTGCGGCGCAAAAAGCAGATGGTCGCGCTGTGGGTGGCGCTTGTGCCAGTGACGCTTTTTATCCTTTTAGAGATGGCTTAGATGCCGCCGCTGCTGCGGGTGTCAGTGCCGTTATTCAACCCGGTGGCAGTGTCAATGATGACAAAATTATAGAAGCTGCTGACGAGCACGGCTTAATTATGGTGTTTACAGGAGAGCGGCACTTTAGGCACTAGCGGGGTTAAAAGTTTCAATTCAAACTTGAAGGTTGAGACGGCACTCCTAAAGCCGCAGTGCCAGACTTGGATTCAATAAGCCTAAGGCTAGTCTTTTGAGTCACTCGAGTTCCGTTACGGGTTAAGTGTAAAAGTAACTATTCAGCCGAAAGCGAAGGTAAAACAGGCTGATCTCTAAAAACAGATACAAGCGCATCAAGGACTGCCATGCTTTGCTTACGCAAGCTAGAGATATAGCCACGGATGCGGCAGAAGTAAGCCCCACCCCGACCCCTAAAGCGACCGGAGATTTTCTGCTGTACTTTCATCATGCGTAAGTCACGTTCGGCCTGATTGTTATCGAAGGGAACGTCCTCGTCGGTCATAAAGCGCAGGACTTCGCTGCTGTACTTGTCCAGTCGCAAAAGCAGGTTTTGCGCTTTGCTATGTTTTTTACGACCTCGCTTCTTTTGTTTGGGAGGGGGTTGGGGCAGCGGATTAGTCTGCCAGCCCTCACGTAGCAGTGAGCTGTAAGCTGTTTGCACCGCCAGTTGTTGCGCGTCGCTTAGCGCGCTGCGGGTCAACGCAAGCTTTACGTCCAGCAACAGTTGCGCGAGTCGGTACGCCCAGCTTTGCTGTTCTTGCTCAGCGAGATATGCTAGTTCTCTTAGCAGGTGCGCGTTACATAGCGCGTGGCGACAGTCATAGCCCCAGTAAGGCGCGTAGGCGTCATGAACCGCCACCCCTTTAAAGTCTGGCAACACGCCGATACGCTTTATGGCTTCACGACCGCGTCCTTTATCACTGGCATAAAACGTCAGCTTAGCGGTGCTGGCACTATGCAGCCAGTGGCGTCCCGTCTTCTCGTAACAGCCTGTTTCATCCACGTGAATGACCCGACTGGCGATAACGGCTGCTTTAATCGCACTTTCCGTTTCAGCCAGGCGTGTGTAGCAGTCCTCATCAAAGCTGACCAGCGTGCCCTGACTGAGACTCTGTCCGAACAGGTCAGCCAGGCATTCTTGCACCCGCCTGTAAGGAATCAGCTGGTACTGATGCAGATACACAGCTACTGCCCTCAGTCTCGCGCCGTACTGCACCCGCTGACTCACGTCTTCGGGAAACACGCCTTTGGTCATTTCACCACAGTGAGGGCAGCTCTTCACTTCAGCTCGGTGTTCGGTGACTTCCAGCGGCAAAGCAGGTAACTCGAACACCTGTCGTTGCTCGACGCTCTGCACATCTACTTCAGCAAGTGACTGCCCGCAGCTACACCGCCCCGCTTTATGGATTACCACCGCATCGGGCTCGGCTACCAACTCGAGCGTTATCCCCTTATGCCCCTTTTGTCCACCCACAGCTTTATCGCTCTTTTGTCTACTTGACTTTAGTCGCTTCCTTTCACCAGAGGGTGCTTTACTACTGTTTTTACTCGTCTGTAGCAGCAAGCTTTTTACCTGCTCATTCAGCTCGTCAACCACACCCGCCAGATACGCTAGCCGCGTTCGCAAGCTCTCATTCTCAGCCCGCAAATGTTCATTCTCTTGCGCTAAGTCTTCATAACTTAGCTGCTTCGCTTCGCTTGCTGGCATGATAGCTGCTACTTTACGCTTTTTTCTCGTCTTTGGATAGGCCTGAATAGTTACGTGTAAAAAGCTATTGTTAGGTTCTAATCATTTGTTCTTAGCTTGGGTAAGACTAGAAAAAAAACGTAAGCAAGCTATACTGTCAGAGTTTTTATGCGAGACTTACTTTACAGTGCAGCAAGAAATTTTAAGCAAGGTAACAGCTTGTTAGAACAAAATGATGTTCAGGCTGCCCTGCAGGCTTTTTCTAGTGCTATTGAAGATCTACACGCAGTAAAACCGCAACGCATGCGTGATGTTCTGCTTGCGCAAGTACACTTGTCACGCTATCAGGCGGCCTTAAAAGACAAGCCTAAAGAAGCCCTGCAAGACTTACGCTTTGGCTACAGCTACGCACGTACTACCAAAGAACCAAAGGTAAGAGAATTAGCCGAAAAATTATGGCTCGAGCATCTTAATAATCAAGGTACTCGAGCTGTTCCTATGCGTGACTCAATTTAAAGACTGGCGAGTTCTTTTAAGATATCTTCTGCATGAAACGTAAATTCACCGGGTGCCTTTTCGACATGGGCAAAGCGTAATATGCCTTCTTTATCAATAATAAAAATGGCGCGCCCACTAATACCAGCGGCATCTAAATAAACCCCGTAGTCTTTGGCAGTTGCACCGTTCATGTCGGCTAGTAAAGGTAACGCAATACCAAACTCAGTGGCCCATGCTTTGTGGGTGTAAACGCTATCACGATTCACGCCAAGCACCACAGCATCTAGGGCATCAAAGTCAGCTTGACGACCTGAGTACTCAGGAATTTGAATAGAGCAAACAGGTGAAAAGTCTAAAGGATAAAAAGCTAAGACAACATGCTTATCGCCTTTATAATCAGCTAAGCTAATGTTTTTATCTAGGTTGGACTTAAGGGAAAAATCAGGTGCTGCTTCACCAATGGTAGGCATAAAAAAATACTCCTTAGGGTTTCATAGATAGTTTAAGATTTAAGCAAGATTTAATAAGTTATGCAAGATGCTCAAAGCAAACACCTACTAGTCTTTTACAGACTGCTGATTAAAAGTGTAGCGCGCGCTTGAATATGCTCACTTGCTAAGCCCTCACTGGTTTTAAAAGTTAAACCAATTTGGCTAGCTGAAAGCTTTAAAAGTTCAGCTAAGCGTTCTTGTATTGCTTTTCGATAAGGGCCAAGTTTGGGTTTATCTAGCGTTACCACAATAGCAAGATTATGCACTTGGTAAGGGCCTTTTTGAGCTTTGATAATGTCAAGAATGGCGTTTAAAATCACATCACTTTTTATATCTTTATACTGAGGATTTGAAGGAGGAAAATAATGCCCTATATCCTCTAGCGCAAATGCCGATAAAAAAGCGTCTGTGAGCGCATGCAATATGACATCACCATCACTATGAGCAAGCGCGCCAACAGGACTTTCTATGTTTAGATTTCCTATAACTAAAGGGCGACCCTCAGCCAAAGCGTGAGTAATGTGTTCTAGGTACTCA
>CAZWJZ010000021.1:17305-27083 GCA_964634665.1 uncultured bacterium
AGCGTGAGCATCTTCACCATAGCCAATGCGTAAAGCAGAATTCATAAAGCTAAGTTTATGCTTATCTCCTTTAAATACATGTTTGTCATGCAGAGTTTTTGCCTATAAGATAAACAGTTTCATAGTGCTAAACTAAAGCCGCAGTTCTCAGATTTAAAGCCTTACTATTTTATTTTTAAGCCATTTAACATATGCTAAAAGAGCATGCGTTCCTACTCGAGCTATTTTTTGCCAAGTCTTGCTTTACTGCTTCTCATTTTTGCTAGTTTGTCACCGCAAGGCGTTTTACTGGCGTTACCGTTAGCTTCTATTTTTACCACTGTTACCTTAATTGCTTTGGGACGCAAGCATAAGGCTTGGCGTTGGGCTATCTTCGCAAGTCTATCTTGGTCTATAAAAGAAAGCCTATGGGCTATAAGTCGCTTGAGTCAAACTAGTCAAAATTACCCAACAGACCTATTTTATTTTCTTGGTGCTTTTCTCTGGCTCATTGCTTTACTGAAGATGCCTCAAAAGAAGCTACCCCAACGCAACCTTCTTTTAGGCTTACCTGTCTTAATTTTACTCTTCTGGCTAATGACAAAAAGCCTAGCCGTAAACCCATTTCTTTTCATTCTTACAGAGGGCCTTTTATTTCTAGCAGCCCTACTCAGCATAGAGTCTGCCTTAAGCAACAAAGCCCACGAAGGCCGCCTCTTATGGGGCTTTGGTTTTTACGTTAAAGCCCTAGCTGCAGCGCTCTACAGCTGGCTATCACCAGATTTAGCAAGCAGCCACGCTTTTTTCATGCTTATTGTTTTGTCTTACTTATTTATGGGCGTTGGTATAGTACTCGAGCTACGACAATCAAGAGGTACGCTGCTACCGGCATTAGCCACTCTCATTGGACTCGAGTTAGTGGTAGGCATTATTTTGTTTATGCTTTTTAGTAGTGCGGCTGTGAGCCCAGTGGTCTTTGCACTCATTGCTGCTGCACTTTTTTACCTGTTGTTTTTTGGTACGGTTACGCTCCTTTTAACTGATAGGAATCAGCGAAGAAAAGCAGAAGCTCGACTTAAGAACTATAGTCAATTGTTAGAGCAACTTTTATCTGTTCGGGCTACCAGTATGCCTTTAGCAGACTTACTTGAAACACTCAGCTCAATTTTAAAACCTTTTTTTAAAGATTTAAAAAGCATTGAGCTCAAAGAACCTGAGGCAAGTCAAAGCAATACGCATAGTATTCCGGTGCTTACAGATAACATCGAGATAGCGCATTTATATTTTAGTCAAAAGCCAATAAATCAAGCCCTTCTTGACGCAGTATCACCTTTGCTAGCCAATCAACTTGAGGCAGCCATGGCGCAAATCAACTCACAAAATGAAGCCATCACTGATCCGCTAACCAGCTTACTCAACAGGCGCGGCTTTGACCTCAAAAGTAAACCCCTACTCGAGCGTTCTGTTGATAGTCAAACGGTTATGAGTTTGGCTTTAATTGATCTTGATTTTTTTAAGCGAGTAAATGATAGATATGGGCATGATGTGGGCGATAAAGCGTTATTGAAGCTAGCGGATATTGTTAAGAATAATATTCGTCAGGGTGATCTGGCGGTGAGGTGGGGTGGTGAAGAATTCTTGATATTGCTCTTTGGCGCTAATGTCAGGGTTACAGCAGATGTGGTTAAGCGCATTAGTCAAGATTTAAAAGCAACAACATTGCATCCTGTAACATGGCAATTAACCCTCTCTGCAGGAGTTATTGGGGGCCATATTTCAGACTATGAGAGTTTGCTTCAGTGGATTGCCAAGGCAGATCAAGCACTACTAGATGCCAAAGCAGCTGGCCGTGACCGGATTGAATTAGCAGCTTAACAGTAGCTTTAGACAAATCACCAAAAAACAAACGCTAATGATTAAACGGAATTGGTATAAGCAGCTAAACTTGGTACACTTTAAAGAATGAAGCAGTATCTTGACTTACTCGAGTATGTATTAACTGAAGGAAGCTTTAAGGGTGACCGTACGGGTACGGGGACTAAAAGCGTTTTTGGTTACCAGATGCGGTTTAATTTGGAGAAAAGTTTTCCTTTAGTGACAACCAAAAAAATCCATTTTAAATCTGTAGTGCATGAGCTTTTGTGGTTCATTTCTGGTGATACAAATGTGCGTTATTTGCAAGAAAATGGCGTAAAAATTTGGAATGAATGGGCAGATGAACAAGGTGAATTGGGGCCGGTTTATGGTTCTCAGTGGCGTAACTGGAAAAGTACAAATGGTGAAACCATAGATCAGCTTAAAGATGTCATAGCAGAAATAAAAAACAACCCTAATTCAAGGCGCCTCATTGTGAGCGCGTGGAATGTAGCTGACTTACCCAACATGGCCTTGCAACCCTGCCATACACTTTTTCAGTTTTATGTTGCTAATGGTAAGTTATCTTGCCAGCTTTATCAGCGAAGTGCAGATATCTTTCTGGGTGTGCCTTTTAACATTGCTTCTTACGCTTTGTTAACCAAAATGATTGCACAAGTTTGTAATTTGCAGGCAGGCGAATTTGTACATACCTTAGGTGATGCTCATTTGTACAGCAACCATGTAGAGCAAGCTAAAGAGCAGTTAGGCCGAGACCCGTTACCTTTACCTCAAGTAGCTTTAAACCCTGACATTAAAGATATTTTTGCGTTTCGTTATGAAGATATTAAATTGCTCAATTACTTAAGTCACGAGCGTATTAAAGCACCCATAGCAGTTTAATGTGAAGAAAAATCTTGAGGAATCAGTAGGTGGCAGGCAATATCTAAGATTAGCCTTGCTTAAGAATAGTCAGCTATTAGCTAGCTTTAGAGACATCCCATTTTTATGATTTCTCTTATTGCTGCCCTCACGCAAAACCGAGTCATTGGCAAAGATAATGACATGCCTTGGCATATTCCTGAAGATTTGAAGTTCTTTAAAAAAACAACGCTTGGTAAACCCATGATTATGGGCCGAAAAACCTTTGAATCTCTCCCTGGCTTACTAGCCAAACGAAGACACATTGTTGTAACAAGACAAACCGATCTAAAGCTCGAGTGTGCTGAACTTGCCTATAGTTTAGAGCAGGCTATTGATTTAGCAGCGCAAGATAATAAAGAGATTATGATTATGGGGGGGGCGCAACTCTACGCTTTAGCACTACCCTTAGCAAGCAGAATGTACTTGACTTATATTCATGCAAACATAGACGGTGATACTTTTTTTCCAGATTTTAAGCAAGCAGAATGGCAAGAAATAAGTAGGGAAGATAAACTATCTGAATCAGGTATAGCCTTCTCTTGGGTCACACTCGAGCGTTTAGTGCCAAAAGCGTAATTATCCATCTTATGGTGTTGTTTGGTTTAGACTTATGCTTAAGCTGGCACTGAGTACTTATGCATAAAACCTGCTTACGCTTTGTAACTGTGTTTGTCGGCACTGTTTCACATTATACTGGCACTGAGTATTTGTGCATAAAACCTGCTTACGCTTAAGATTTTGCAAGGTTGAACTGGACCTACGTTTCGTAAACAGCTAAGCTTAGCTGTTTTGAGTAAAAAGGATAGCTATGAATACTTATTCACATTTTTTTATTACGGCAGCGCTCAGAGAACCTATACAGAAGCGTGTTGATGCTAAAAAACTGCCTGAGTTACATACGGGCGCAGTTTTGTTTGGGTCATTTTTACCTGACTTGTTTCTGATTATTGTAGGCATCATTTTTGGTATTATTGATGTGAGTCGAGGGGTTAACTTAGACCCTAGCTCGGCTGAGCTTGATAATTCTTTACTCTGGAATTTATTTAACAATTGGTTTTTTAATAATCCTTGGGTTATGGCAGGGCAAAATATGTTTCATAGCCCTTTGCTTGTAGCTATCTTTATTGCGCTTGCTTATTTTTTATGGCGCAAGCACATAAAAGGAGCAGGCTGGTTTTTCTGGCTTCTATGCTCAGCTATGTTGCACACGCTTATTGATATTCCTTTACATTATGATGATGGCCCTTTACTGCTTTTTCCCTTTAATTGGGATTTGCGCTATATGAGCCCTGTTAGTTACTGGGACCCGGAGCGTTATGGTATTCCTTTTGCTATTTTTGAACACAGCTTAGATCTAGTGCTCATTGTCTTTCTGAGTATACGTTATTGGCCTAAACGCTGGCGCCGCAAAGCCAAAGCAGTGTCATCTGACTAAGACTGTTAAGCTTAATTGATAGAGAGGGTGCTGACTTTTGCATGCGTATTTTGAGTTAAAAGATAAAAAATGCAATAAATTAGACCTTAAGCCCCCTTTTCTGCTATACTGGGCAAGTTTGCCCAAAAACGGGCTTTAATATAGACTTTTTCCAGTTACTTAAGGAGTTACAAACTAAAATGGCAAAGCACCCTGTTCCAAAGAAAAAAACCTCTAAAGCAAGACGCGACAGCCGTCGTGGTCATGACTCACTAAGCGCTCCAACTCTTGTCGCTTGCCCACAATGCAAAGATATGAAACCCCCTCACCAAGTATGCCCACACTGTGGTTCTTATAAGGGTAAAGAAGTTCTTGAAATCGAAGCATAAGCTAAAGCTTAATGCTTAGCTAAAAGCTGTCCTCGGGCAGCTTTTTTCATTTGTACCGAGTCTAGATAATCATCAAACCGAGTCTTTTACCCTGACTTTAAGCTAAAACGCACTCATATACAAAACGCGCAGCCAAAGAAAATCAGGCTAAACTCGAGTTATAAATGCATTATTTAGATTTAGAAATGGTGTTGATATGACCAAGATACATGCTGGCATTACTGCTATTGGGGTGTTTGCGCCTGAGAATGTGGTGACGAATGATGACTTATCTAAGATTATGGATACAAGTGATGAGTGGATAGCGTCACGTACAGGCATTAGACGTAGACACATTGCGGGTGATGATGAGTTTACTTCAACCTTAGCGATAAAAAGTGTTGAGAATTTAGTTGAGCGTTACGGGCAAAAAGCGTTAGACGGTGTTGATATGGTGATTATTGCGACCAATACACCTGACGCGTTTTTTCCTGCCACAGCTGCCCTGGTACAAGAGCACTTTCACTTAAAAGCAGGTGCCTTTGATTTGCTTACAGGCTGCTCAGGCTGGCTTTATGCCCTCTCTATAGCTCAAGCTTATGTTGAGTCTGGCTTGTTTAACAAAGTGCTGGCGATTGGCTCTGAAACACTAACCAAAATTGTTGATTGGAATGACCGTAAAACATCTGTTTTGTTTGGTGACGGTGCAGGTGCAACTATTATTGAAAAGGTAGCTGCACCTTATGGTATTAAATCTATGACCTTAGGGTCAGATGGCTCAGGTGGCAAGCATCTGCATATCAAAGCCGTAGGTAAATGCTTACCTGACGGTACAGAGTTAGCAGAATATGCTTTTATGAATGGTCGTGAAGTCTTTAAATTTGCGGTTCGTGTTATGAACACTGCAACTATTGAAGCTGTTGAAAAGGCAGGTTTAGATATTGAAGATATTTCGCTTTTTGTACCCCATCAAGCAAATTTACGTATTATTAATGCCGCTAGGGAACGCCTAGGGCTTGCAGAAGATAAAGTTGTTATTACCGTAGATGAATACGGTAACAGCTCAACTGCAAGTATTCCTTTGGCACTGGTTCACGCCTTAGATGATGGCCGCATAAAAGCGGGTGACAACTTGTTACTTGTAGCTTTTGGTGCAGGCTTAACGTGGGGTTCAGCCGTTTTAACATGGGGAGGAACACATTGATAGCAGCCCTTTTTCCTGGTCAAGGTTCACAAGTCGTAGGCATGGCGGAAGACTTTTATCATCATAGTCATGCTGCAAAAGCCATTTTAGATGAAGCAGAATTAGCCCTACCTGGCCTTTTAAAGCTCATGTTTGAAGGCCCTGAAGACGAACTCAGACTAACCGCCAATCAACAAGCCGCCTTAGTTGCTGCCTCAGCTGCTGCCTTTGCAGCTTATAAAGAATTGGGTGGAAGCCTGCCCAGTTACGCGGCAGGCAACAGCATAGGTGAGTACAGTGCCTATGTTGCAGCAGGCTCACTAGCTATTCAAGATGCCATAAAACTTGTACATAAACGAGGAAGCTACATGCAAGACGCTGTGCCCGAAGGCGTAGGCGCTATGGCAGCCATTTTAAAAGTAGATAAAGACATCATTCAAAAAGTATGCAACGAAACAGAAGGTGTAGTAGAAATATCAAACTACAACTCACCAGCCCAAAGTGTCATATCAGGCGAAAAAGGCGCTGTAGAAAAAGCAGCCGAAACCCTAAAAGACCACAGAGCTCGAGTGTCCATGTTGCCCGTTTCTGCACCGTTTCATTGCAGCCTCATGCAAACTGCTGCTGACGCACTAGCCAAAGACCTAGCAACAATTAGTTTTCAAGAACCCAAACTCAGTATTGTTTGTAACGTTACAGCAAACTTGCTAGAAGACATAAAAGAAGCCCCCAAGCTTTTAGAAGAACAAGTTACGGCAGCAGTACGCTGGACAGAAAGTATAGAAAAACTAGACAGCCTAGGCGTAACTGAGTACCTAGAGTTCGGCTCGGGTAAAGTCTTAACAGGCCTCATGGGGCGCATATTGGAAAAACCAAATGCCAAAAGTATAGTTGATATGACAAGCTTACAAGAAGCACTGGGAGAAAGCTCATGAGCGACAAAAAGGTAGTACTCATAACCGGCTCGAGTCGTGGTTTGGGTAAAGCCATGGCCTTAGAGTTTGGGCGTTTAGGCTATAAAGTTGCGGTGCATTACGCTCGCTCTGAAGGGCCAGCTCAAGACGTTGCCACAGACATTCGTAATGCAGGGGGCGAAGCTAGTGTCTTTGCTGCAGATGTCTCAAGTGCCGATGTTTGTACAGAACTCGTCAAGTCAGTCATAGCTGAAATGGGCTCACTAGATGTCTTGGTAAATAATGCAGGTATAACCAAAGACACCCTAGCTTTACGCATGAAAGAAAATGACTGGACAAGTGTGCTAGACACCAACTTATCAAGCGCCTTTTATCTATCTAAAACAGCCCTAAGAGGCATGCTTAAAAACAACTGGGGACGCATCATAAATATATCTTCTGTGGTGGGCATTATGGGTAACGTAGGTCAAGCTAACTATGTAGCTGCCAAAGCAGGTCTAATAGGTCTAACCAAAGCCTTAGCTAAAGAATACGCAGGCAAAGGGGTAACCGTAAATGCCATAGCGCCCGGCTTTATAGAAAGTGACATGACCGCAAGTTTAACTGATGAACTCAAAGCAGCCTACATAGCCCAAATTCCTGTAGGTCGCCTAGGCCAAGCCTCAGAAGTTGCCAAAGTAGTTGCTTTTTTAGCTAGCACAGATGCAAGCTACGTCAACGGACAAACCCTAGCCGTTGATGGTGGCATGGTCATGCACTAAAACACAACGCTCTACGCTAAAAAGAAACACCCAAAAAGGCAATTTGCGTAGTTCATTTGCCAAATCTTAATGATTTCGGGTTACAATCACAAAATTCTGCTAAACTACCATGTTTAGTTTCTTAGGAGGACTCATAATGGATAAAGCTGAAATACTTTCAAAAATTACTGATGTTGTTGCAGACAAATTAGACGCAGACCCTGCCGACGTAAACATAGAAGCATCTTTCGTAGATGACTTAGGGGCAGACTCATTAGACGTAGTCGAACTCATCATGGGTTTAGAAGACGAATTCAACATAGAAATCAGTGACGAAGAAGCCGAAAACATCCGCACCGTAGGTGACGCCGTAAGCTTCATCGAAAAAAGCGCTTAACCCCCTACAGTAAAAACAAAGAAGCAATGGGTTACAAACTCATTGCTTCTTTTGGTTTAGTGCATAAAATCGTAATGGTTAGCAGCAGACCCAAGAACAATATAATGATAAGTTAGGAACTATGAAAAGAGTAGTAGTCACAGGCCTAGGTCCTGTAACGCCCATAGGCGTAGGCGCAGAAGCTTTCTTAAACGCCCAACATGAAGCCAAAAACGGCATAAGAGCCATCAGCCTATTTGACGCTGCAGATCTA
The DNA here is from genome assembly GCA_964634665.1 of uncultured bacterium. Lineage (GTDB taxonomy): Bacteria > Deinococcota > Deinococci > Deinococcales > Trueperaceae > JAHEBB01. The sequence continues at coordinate 25,332 of CAZWJZ010000021.1, forward strand.
AGCGTACAGATAGCAGGCGAATCAGACATAAACATAGAAAGCTATGTAGACAAAAAAGAAGCCAAACGCCTAGACCGATTTGTACACCACGCTTTGATAGGCTCGAGTTTAGCTTTAGAAGATGCAGGCCTAAGTGAAGAAGAGGTAGCAGGCGAACAGACAGGCACTTGTGTAGGTAGCGGCATAGGTGGCCTAAAAGCATGGGATGATCAATCAAAAGTACGCTTCGAGCGCAACCCCATGCGCATGAGCCCGTTCTTTATACCCATGGTCATATCTAACATGGCTTCAGGGCACGTAGCCATGCGCTACGGCGCACTAGGGCCAAGCACCACTGTAGTAACTGCCTGTGCTACAGGCTCAGGCTCAATCGGTGATGCTTACAGAATCATTCAACGAGGCGAAGCAGACCTTATGTTCGCAGGAGGCTCAGAAGCCTGCGTAAATCCCATGGGCATAGCAGGCTTTGCGGTCATGAAAGCCCTAAGCACCCGTAATGACAGTCCAGAAACAGCCAGCCGACCCTTCAGCCTCTCACGAGATGGTTTTGTAGCAGGCGAAGGCGCAGGCGTACTTATGCTAGAAGAACTCGAGCATGCCAAAAAACGTGGCGCACGAATCTACGCAGAAGTTGTGGGTTACGCAACCAGTGCAGATGCACACCACATAACTGCACCAGCTCCCGGCGGAACAGGTGCCATACGCGCTGTCAAATGGGCATTAAAATCAGCAGGTTTAAATGAGAGCGACATAGGCTACATAAACGCTCATGGAACCAGCACGCCAGCAAATGACAAGAATGAAACCCTAGCTTACAAAAGCATATTTGGTGACACCGTACCGCCCATATCATCTACCAAATCTATGACAGGTCACATGCTGGGCGCGGCAGGTGCTGTAGAAGCCATAGCCACCATACAAGCCTTACACACAGGTGTTTTACCGCCAACCAGAAACTACTTCGAACCAGACCCTGAACTAGATTTAGACTACATACCAAATGAAGCCAGAGAGCAACAAGTTAATTACGCATTAAGCACTAACTTTGCCTTTGGTGGACAAAACGCGGTACTTATATTCAAGCGCTTTGAATAAGCCACCGCGTTTTAGGCATTGTTAAAACCCCAAAGAGAGGTGAATAGGTGATTCATTCCTTTGGTGCAAGCGACCAAGCCTTTATGAGGCTTGCTTTACAAGAAGCCGAACTAGCTTTATCAAAAGGCAATTTGCCTATTGGTGCAGTTATTGTTCATGGTGATAAGGTTATCGCTAAAGCGCATAATGAAGTTGATTCAGCTAAGAGTGACCTAAAGCATGCCGAACTTCAAGCTATAACTACTAGCGAAGCCTATTTGTTTGAAAATAAACGAGAGTGCGCTATATACACAACGCTTGAACCCTGTGCTATGTGTTTTGGAGCGATTGTTAATTTTCATTTTAAACGTGTTATTTATGCTGTTTCAGATGATAATGTTGGTGCTAAACCTCTCATAACGCACTCTGCTTACTACAAGCATCGTTCCCCTGAAATGTTGGGTGGGTGTTTAGAAAAAGAATCACAAACTTTACTGAATCGTTATTTTAATGAAACAGGCTTAAGACCTCATTTGGCTAAGCCAGTATGATGTAACGAATCATCTTATTTTAAGCCGTGCTAAGTATCTCCAGGGTGAATTTGCATTTTGCAAATTCACCCGAGCAGAGCGAGTGTCACGAAGTACCGAGCGAAGCGTACGGATAGACCCATTCAGT
>CAZWJZ010000022.1:0-26941 GCA_964634665.1 uncultured bacterium
ACATTCAAACTAACGTGATGGCTTTCTTTTTTCAATACCTGTCCGAACTATTGATGATTAATCTTAGGCACAAGCTTAATGTCTAACAGTCTCAACGAGTTCTATAAGATATTCCCAAGTCACTTCCCAATAACAGTTCAGCATTTAGGGTTTGATGGGCAAAAGCTATGCTGCCAAGGGTATAGCTGAAGGGTGATTTTAAGTTGATTATTTTTAATTATTGAAATTTAATCCGATATCCTATATGGTATACCTTGGAATAAAAATTTTTGGGAGGTACACATGAACTATATGTGTTCATTGGCCCGTAACGTTAGTCGCTTATTTGCGATGCTAGCGCTTACGTTAGTTTTTGGAATGGTGTTTGCTCAATACCAAGAAGCACCTATGCTAGCAGAGCAAGTCGCCGTAGGTAATTTACCTGCAGTAGAAGAACGGTTACCAGCTACACCACTCGTTTTAGATGTTGTTGAAGAAATTGGTGACTACGGTGGGACTTGGAATACAGGTCTACTGGGTGGCGGTGATTTTGGCTGGTTTCAGCGTACTGTTGCATACGAGAACCTAGTTAATTGGAATCGTGACTGGACTGGTGTTGTCCCTAATATTGCTGAGTCTTTTGAAGTAAATGATGATGCTACTGAATATAGCTTTAAGCTTCGTGAAGGCATGAAATGGTCAGACGGTGCGCCTTTTACTGCTGATGACATTATGTTCTGGTATGAAGATATTCAACTTAATGAAGAACTCACGCCAGATAGAGGGAGTAACCCGCCTACTGTTGTAAAGGTTAGTGACTACGAAGTGAAATTTGTATTTGAAGAGCCTAACGGCATCTTCTTGCAAGGAGCAGCCTCTGTTGGTTGTGCTCACACTTGCTTTCCAGCACACTACTTAAAGCAGTTCCATGCGGACTATGTAGATGAAGCTGAACTTCAAGCGAAAATAGATGAAGCCGGACAAGCCGATTGGGTATCTTTAATCAGAAGCAAAGGCGTTGACCGTAATGACTCTCTTGCCAATCCTGAATTACCTGTCCTTTACGCGTGGGTATTCCGAAATGCTTATGGTGATGGCAGCACGCGGGTAGTTGCAGAGCGTAATCCTTATTACTGGAAAGTTGACGCCGAAGGCAATCAGCTTCCTTACATTGACGCTGTAGATTTTGAACTTTTCGAAAATGCAGAAGTCTTTTTGCTAAAAATCTTAAATGGTGAAATTGATTTACAAGATAGGCATATTGCAACAGATATTAATAAACCAGTTATTTTCGATAATCAAGAAGCAGGTAATTACCGCTTATTTGAAACCAACAAAGCAGAAATGAATCACTCTATGCTTGCGCTTAACTTGAACTCACAAGATCCTGTCAAGCGTGAAGTGTTTAATGATATTAACTTCCGTATTGGTCTTTCGCACGCTATCAACCGCCAAGAAGTTATTGATGTTGTTTTTGTAGGTCAAGGCGAACCGTGGCAAGGAGCACCACTACGTGGCACCCCCTTTTTTAATGAAACCCTTGCTAAGCAATACACCGAATACGACCCTGACTTAGCAAACGAATATCTTGATAAAGTAATGCCTGAAAAAGACTCCGACGGATACCGCGTTGGACCAGACGGAAATCGTTTTACATTCATCATGGAAATAACAGAAGGCTTTACAGCTTGGGCGCCTGATGTGATGGAGCTTGTAAAGAGCTACTGGGATGATGTTGGCGTAGATGTTCAAGTCAAAAATCAAGACCGCTCACTCTTATTTGATCGCTTTGTACTAGGTGTGCACGACGCCATGTTATGGCAAGGTGACGGTGGTAACAACGACGCACTCCTTAGAGGTTTCTGGTACCTGCCAATTACAGCAAGAAATGAATCTGGCGTAGCACATTGGGCAGCTAACTGGGGTACATGGGCACAAGGTATTTCAACCGCTCCTGACAACAGTGTACAAGCAGAAGTGCCTCCACAAGCAATCCAAGATCAAGTAGCACTTTATAAAGAACTACTCGCAACAGGAGATCAAGAAAAACAAATTGACCTATACAGACAAATTTTAGATATAGCTCAAGAAAACTTCTGGGTTATGGGTATAGGTACTTATGGGCCGGGGTACGGCATTGTAAATAACAACATGCGCAACGTTCCTCAAGTAATGCCACACGCATGGTTATTCCCAACACCAGCTCCTACAAGCCCCGAACAATACTTCTTCATAAACGGTGATGGTTAAGTCTTAACCTAAAAACTCGAGCGTAATTCTCTTTGAGATACGCGCTCGAGTTTTCTTATTGGCTATAGTTCTGCTATAAAATTCTTTATTGGTTTGTAAATTAATAGTTTTGGTGTTTAAGGAGGTGAACTTTGCTCCAGTTTTTCTTAAAGCGTGTTCTCTATATGATTCCTACTTTATTTTTTATTAGTCTGGTTTCATTTTTTATTATTCAGCTACCTCCAGGCGATTATGTTACGACGCTGGCTGCGAATTTTGCTGCTCAAGGAGAAACGGTTGATAATGCTACCGTTGCGCAGTTGCGTGCAGCCTACGGACTTGATAAACCTATCTATATTCAATATTTAATTTGGATAAGAAATATTATTTTTGAGGGGGATTTTGGTCAATCTTTTGATTGGAAAGCGCCCGTTAGTGACTTGATTTGGGGGCGTTTAGGATTAACGCTTATTATTTCAATTTCAACTTTACTCTTTATTTGGGCTATATCTCTCCCTACAGGTATTTACTCAGCAGTAAAAAAGTATTCTATAGGAGATTACATTGCGACCTTTATAGGCTTTATTGGTCTGGCTATACCAAATTTCTTGCTTGCCCTCGTCCTAATGTACATAGGGTTTAAATATTTTGGACAGAGTGTAGGTGGGCTTTTTTCACCTCAGTATGTAGACGCAGCTTGGAGTTGGGGAAAGTTTGTTGATTTACTAGCCCATCTCTGGATTCCCGTCATTGTGATTGGTACAGCAGGAACAGCAGGGCTTATAAGAATCATGCGGGCTAACTTGCTAGATGAACTCTTTAAGCCTTATGTAACAACAGCTCGAGCTAAAGGTTTAAGAGAGCGTAGGTTGCTTACAAAATATCCTGTTCGCTTAGCCTTAAACCCGTTTATTAGTACAATTGGCTGGGTTTTGCCAAGCTTAATTTCTGGCGATATCATAGTGTCGGTGGTGCTGGGTTTACCCACAACCGGCCCTTTGCTTTTGCGTGCACTCCTTGCTCAAGATATGTATTTAGCGGGAGCATTTATTTTGCTTTTGTCGGTACTTACTGTTATAGGTACTCTCATTTCTGATCTTTTGCTAGCTGCTCTTGACCCGAGAATTAGATATGCGTAAGGTTTTAAAATGAGCGACAAATCTAGCATTACGCATAAGCCTAGTCGTAATAACAAAACGGCTTTACATGAATCAGAATTAAAAGATCAGCAAGTCATAGAAGCTGATGATCGTGTGCTGGTTGCGAGTCAGTGGCAGCTTGTTTGGTGGAAGTTCCGTAAGCATAAGCTGGCTCTTTTGAGTGCATATATTGTATTGGCTATTTACATCGTCGCGATTTTTGCAGAGTTTTTAGCCCCAACTTTACCGAGTACGTATAGCGCACGTTATTTGTATGCGCCACCTCAAATTATCAAGGTTTTAGGTCGCTCTGATGAGGGTAAGCTCATACCTTTATATGTAAATGACTATAAATCTGAAGTGGATTCTGTGTCACTTAGGCGAACCTTTACTTTAGATACAGAAAAGAAAATTCCACTTGGTTTGTTTGTTAAGGGTGAAGCTTACAAAATGTGGGGACTCATTCCTGGCGATCGGCATTTGTTTGGCCCTATTGAACCAAGAGCTCCCATGTATTTGCTTGGCGCTGACCGTTTAGGGCGTGATATTTTTAGCCGTACAATTTACGGTACCCGTATTTCTATGTCTATTGGCCTAATAGGTGTTATTTTATCACTCATTTTGGGTATTTTACTTGGTGGTATCTCAGGCTATTATGGTGGCTGGATTGATAATGTAATTCAACGCGTCATAGAGTTTTTACGCTCTATTCCACAAATTCCACTGTGGATGGGTCTGTCCGCAGCTATTCCTGTAAGTGTGGGAGCTATTGAAGTTTATTTTTGGATAACAATTATTCTTTCGCTACTTGGTTGGACAGGTCTTGCAAGGGTTGTACGAGGAAGATTCTTGGCCTTAAAATCTGAAGATTTTGTAACAGCTGCTCGCTTAGATGGTGTTAGCGAATACCGCATCATTACACGTCACATGGTGCCATCTTTCATGAGTCACATTATTGCCAGCATTACGCTAGCAATACCCGCTATGATTCTTGCTGAAACATCTTTATCTTTTCTAGGCGTAGGCTTACGCCCCCCTGTGGTTAGCTGGGGTGTACTTTTACAAGAGGCACAGAACATTCGCAGTATTGCGACAGCGCCTTGGCTATTTTGGCCCGGTGTCGCTGTCATAATTGCTGTGCTAGCCTTAAATTTCCTAGGTGATGGCTTAAGAGATGCGGCTGACCCATATGAATAAATTTATGCTTAGAAGTCATATGTTAAGTTTTAACCTTATAACTCTTAAAGCTATCTTTAGCTCTTCGTCTCAAGGGTATACCCATGTCAATTAACCCAAATTTCATCGAACTTAAAGATGTTGAAACGCATTTTTTTACAGATGAAGGCGTAGTTAAGTCTGTTGATGGTGTTAGCTTTGATGTGCCTAGAGGTAAGACGCTATGCGTAGTTGGTGAGTCTGGCTCTGGCAAGTCAGTAACAGCACGCTCGATATTAAGAATTGTAGATAAGCCAGGCAGAATTGTCGGTGGACAAATCTTATTGCACCAACCAGATGGCCGCAGCCTAGATATAACTAAGCTTGATCAATATGGTGATGAGATTCGTGCGGTAAGAGGTAAAAATATCGCCATGATTTTCCAAGAGCCTATGAGTGCACTTTCACCCGTACACTCTATAGGTAACCAACTTACCGAAGCAATGTTGTTGCACATGTCCGTAAGCAAGCAAGAAGCAGAAGCTCGAGCTATTGAAATGCTTGACCGAGTTGGCTTACCCAAACCTCAAGATAGGCTAAAAAGTTATCCTTTTGAACTTTCAGGTGGCATGCGTCAGCGTGTTTGTATAGCTATGGCACTTATGTGCGAACCTCAGCTTCTTATTGCCGATGAGCCAACGACTGCGCTTGATGTAACAACGCAAGCGGAGATTCTTGATCTGATAAGCGATTTGCAGCAAGAAATGGGGATGAGTGTCATGTTCATAACGCATGACCTTGGTGTGGTTGCAGAAATTGCTGATGAGGTTGTAGTTATGTACTTAGGAAAAGCAGTTGAGCGAGGCACTGTAGATGATATTTTTTATGACCCTAAACACCCCTACACAAAAGCTCTCTTAAACAGTATTCCTAAACTCGAGCTTGGTACTCGTCATCGCTTAGAAGCTATTCGTGGTATGGTTCCGCATCCTTTTAATAGACCGTCTGGCTGTTCATTTCACACGCGTTGTGATGAAGCAATCGCTGGTGTTTGCAACAAAATAGTACCTCAGGCTACTTCGTTGGGTGAAGCTCGTGAGGTTCGCTGCTTGCTTTACAATGATCTTAAAGAACTAACAATAGGGGGGACAGCTGTATGAGTGATAGTGTCACAACGCTTCAGAATAAAAAGGCAGACTTGAGTCATGCTGCGCAAAAGCAAGCAAAGCCTCTTCTTCAAGTGAATGATTTGAAAATGCACTTTCCTATCCGTAAAGGCTTTTTTCAAAATGTCACAGGTCATGTTAAAGCGGTAGATGGTATTTCTTTTGATATTCAGCAAGGCGAAACCCTTGGCTTAGTGGGTGAAAGCGGCTGTGGTAAGTCTACGACTGGGCGTTGTCTTTTGCGGGTTTATGAATCAACTTCAGGTGAAATTATCTACCACCGTGAAGATGAAGTTGAGGTTGATTTATGCACCTTAACAAACCACCAACTGAAACCTTACCGAAGCAATATTCGTATGATCTTTCAAGACCCACAGTCTTCATTAAATCCTAGAATGACGGTGCTTGACCTCGTGGGTGAAGTTATGAAAGTCAATGGGATTGCTAAGGGTAAAGACCTCGAAGATAGAGTGGCTGAGCTGCTTAAAAAAGTTGGTTTGCGCCCTGAGTACATAAGGCGCTACCCCCATGCTTTTTCTGGTGGTGAACGTCAACGTATAGGTGTAGCTAGGGCTTTAGCGACAAACCCTCGCTTGATTATTGCCGATGAAGCCGTTTCAGCTTTAGATGTCTCTGTTCAAGCCCAAACCATTAACTTGCTGCAAGATTTACAAGCTGAATTTCAGCTTACTTACCTCTTTATTGCGCATGATTTGTCTATTGTGCAACATATCAGTGACCGAGTAGCAGTTATGTACGTAGGGAATCTAGTAGAACTAGCAGCAACAGATGAACTTTACGCAACACCTTTACACCCTTACACCGAAGCGCTTCTCTCAGCCGTACCTCAAGCTGACCCAAAACTAGCGAGAGCGCGCAAGCACATTCGTTTAAAAGGAGAAGTTGCTGACCCTGCAAATCCACCATCAGGCTGCTATTTTCATCCTCGTTGTCGTTTTAATGATGGCACACGTTGCCAGACCGAAAAACCCCTATTACGAGAAGTTAAACAAGGTCGATTTGTTGCTTGCCATCATGCTGAAACACTCGAGCTTAATGGAGTTATCCACTAATTTATGTCAGGATTTACTGATACTCAATTTAAACCCATGGTTACAAAGTATGATGTTTGCCCGTGGCTGTTTTTTAGAAATGCTAGCCCAGATGAAAGACGTGAGCAACAAAAGGTTCAAGAGGACCTTAAAGAAAGACTTACCGTTGAGCTTGCCAATGATTGTTTTATCTCACCTTACGCAGCTATTTTTACCGATAGTCTGAGTTTAGGTGAAAGAAGTTATATTGCTGCTCATGCCTATTTAACTGACAGCATAAGTATTGGTAGTAATAGCACCGTTAATCCTTACACGACAGTTAGGGGGAATGTGACCATCGGGGACGGTGTTCGTATTGGTGCGCACAGCTTAATTCTGGCGTTTGATCATATTCATGCTGATACAACAAAACCCATTTACCAGCAAGGTGTTCACTCAAAAGGAATAAAAATAAATGATGATGTTTACATTGGGTCAAATGTAAGTATTTTAGATGGGGTAAACATTGCGAGTCATAGCATTGTAGCTGCGGGAGCTGTTGTTACCAAAGATGTGCCTGAATACGCAGTGGTGGCTGGAAATCCTGCAAGAATAATCAAAGACAGACGGGGAGGCAAAAAAATGCCTGCAACACTCGAGTCAGATTTAAGTCAATTTGGTGAAGCTGTACAAGAACAACTACAAAACCTGCTTGCTTCTTATGTAGGTGAAGTTGAGGGTGAAGCTGCTTATTTGCAGCAAGCAAATCATGAACCAACCGTTCGGGCTTGGGCAGATGCGATTGAAATTGCAGCTATGTTTAATGAATTACCAGCTTTGCTAAATCGAGAAGGTTATATAAACAAATTGCAAGCTTTACAAGACCCTGAGACAGGTATTATTCCTGACCCTTACCCGCATCCTGAAACCCCCATGACGGCTCTAGGTGACCGAAATGCCGATTATCTTATTTTGTCAGTAGGTTACGCACTCGAGTGCCTTGGGGCGCATTTTTTGCATCCGGTAAAAACGATTCAGAGTTTAACGGCTGAGGCTTTGTATGCTCAGCTTGAGCAATTACCTTGGCAAACTAGAGCATGGAGTTCGGGTTCTTGGGTAGATGCTTACGGTACGGCGCAGCACCTGAATATAAAACATTTTGGGGATGATGCAACAGCACTGGCACCCGTTATGGGCTGGCTTAATACAAAAATAAGTAAGCAGTTTGGTGTGTGGGGTACGCCGACACCGCAAGGGGATTGGCTACAACCTGTAAATGGCTTTTATCGTTTAACGCGTGGTACTTATGCTCAGTTTGGTTTGCCGCTTCCTTTTCCTGAAGTTTCCATTGATACCATTTTAAGGCACAGTCGAAACAGAAGCTATTTTCGAGAGGATAGAGGTAATGCTTGCAATGTACTAGATATTGTTCATCCTCTTTGGTTATGTGCTTTGCAGACAGACTACCGGCAAGAAGAAATACAAAGCTGGGCAACCAGTCAGCTAAAAAGGGCAATAAGCAAATGGGTAGCTAACAAAGGATTTTCCTTTGATTTAGAGCAAGCTGAAACGCCCAATAGTCAATGCAGTTTGCAAGGTACAGAAATGTGGCTCAGCATAATTTACTTACTTGCAGAAGTTATAGGTAAAGCAGACGCAGTTGCTTACAAACCAAAGGGAGTTCACAGGATTGAGCCTTACCCCTTACTAAGCTAAGTTTAGTAGGCGTTTAGTCTTCAGGAGTTGCATTTGGCAGCAAAGCAAAAAGGCATCGTTAGCTATAGCCAGCAAGGAAAGCGATGCTATAAAAAATTAGAAATCAAACTCAAGTTAAGAAAAGCTCGAGTTTGTAAAGAAGCTTATTGTTTTTATTCATTAAATGAATAAGGCTTGAAAGTTTAGAAAAAAGATAAGGACAAAAACATGAAACTAGCTGTATTTACTGTCATGCTACCCGATTTAAGCCCAGAGCAAGCTGTTCAAGAAATCAAGAAATCTGGTTACGACGGGGTTGAATGGCGGGTTACGACGGTAGCAGAAAGTGTTAAAGATAAAGAGCCTTCATTCTGGGGTAACAATCTTTGCACCTTAGCGCCAACGGTAGAAGACGCAACTCGAGCTAAAAAACTTAGTCAACAAGCGGGCTTAGACCTACCTAATATTGGTACTTATATTGGACTGGGCGAACTCGATAAAGTTAAGCAAGCTGTTGCTTTTGCTAAAACTTTAGCTAGCCCTCATTTTAGAGTAGGCTTTGGTAATTTTTCAGGCTCTTACAATCAGCAGTTTGATGCGGCCACAACGTTTCTGGCAGACACGATTGCTTTAGCCAAAGAAGCACAGCTTAAACCCTTAGTAGAGATTCACCACAAAACCATCGTACCAAGTGCAGCTCTGGCTCACCGACTTGTCTCACAGTTTTCTAGTGATGAGGTTGGGGTTATACATGATGCAGGCAATATGGTACATGAAGGCTTTGAAGACTACCGCTTAGCACTCGAGCTTCTTGGTGATTACCTGACTGAGGTGCATATTAAAAATGCTGCTTTTGATGCGAAAGATGAGGGTGTCTGGCAAAGCAGATGGTCACCTTTAAGTAGTGGTGTGGTTGATTTTAATGTTTTGTTTAAGGCACTTAAAGCTATTGGCTATGACGGCTGGTTTGCTGTTGAAGATTTTAGTAAAGCGTTTTCTAGTAAAGATGCGCTTGTTAATAACGCTCGTTTTATTAGAGATGCTTGGGAGCGTGCCTAAATGGCACAGGCCATAAAAGTAGGCATAGCAGGTTTAGGGCGTAGTGGTTGGAACATGCATGCTAATGCCCTTTCAAACTTAGCCGAGCAGTTTAAGGTTACTGCTGTTATGGACTTAAGTGAAACAAGACGCGCTGAAGCTAAAGCAAAGTTTGATTGTGAAACCTTTAGTTCTTACGATGATTTGCTTAAGTCTGACTGTGACTTAGTTGTTGTTGCTTCACCAAGTCAATTTCATAGAGAACATACTATTAGCGCACTAGAAGCTAAGAAAAATGTCATTGTTGAAAAACCCTTGGCAGCCAATGTCTCAGAAGTTGACAGCATGATAGCTGCAGCTAAGACGGCTAAGAAAATTTTGACGGTAAACCAAAACTACCGCTACCATAGTTACTTCAGAACTATGACTGACGTTATGGCCTCAGGCAAACTAGGTGAAATTGTACAAATACGTGTTGCTATTCATCAGTTTTCACGCAGATGGGACTGGCAAACCCTACGTGAAAATAATGGAGGCATTTTAACCAATCATGGGGCGCACGCTATTGACTGGCTTCTTTTGCACTTTCAAGATGAAGACCCAGAGGTTTTTTGTCATTTGGTCAATACAGCCCTTTATGCAGGCGATGCGGATAGCCACGCAAAAGTCATCATAAGACCCAAAGATGGTCCCCTGATAGACGTAGAACTCACCCACTGCAACGCTCATCCACAAGACAACTACTTAATTATGGGAACACAAGGAAGCCTAAGTGGAACACGCGAAAAATTACAGTGGAAATACTTTATACCCGAAAACGAAACAAAGCTCGAGCTTGACCGTGAACCTACCCATGACCGTAGTTATAACCGTGAGTCGTTAACCTTTATTGAGGAGAGTGTTGAGCTTAAAAACGATTTTGGTGACGATATGCTGCTGCTTTATAAAGATTTGTTTGCAACTATTCGTGAAGGTGAAGACTTAAAAATCACAGCAGAGAGTGTGCGTCGGCAGATTGATATTTTTGATAAGTGCAAGCTATCTGCAGGCTGGGTTTAAGCTTCGTTTAATGAGCTTAAGCGAGCTAATTAAGCGGTTGGCTTCAAATTTTAATTTCATAACGTGCCTTAAAGACTTTGGCAGTATACTAAGCTAAAGCTTAGTGACTCTATGAACTTGAGGTAAGAACATGTCTAGCCCTACTGTAAAGGAAATTTTTGAAACCATGGATTATGGCCCTGCACCTGAAAGTAGTGAACTTGCTGTTGCTTGGCTTAAAGACCATAAGGCCAGCTTTAATCATTTTATAGATGGCAAATTTGTAAAAGCTAATTCAGGGGAGAGCTTTGAAACGCTGAACCCTGCAACCCAAGAAGTCTTAGCTAGCATTGCTCAGGGAGATGATAAAGATGTTGATAAGGCAGTTAAGGCTGCCCGAAAAGCATTTAAGTCATGGTCAAGCTTGCGCCCGCATTTTAGGGCGCGCTATCTTTACGCACTGGCAAGACAAATTCAGAAGCATGCTCGTCTTTTTGCGGTTCTTGAAACGTTAGATAATGGTAAGCCCATTCGTGAAAGTCGCGATATTGATACTCCTCTGGTTGCCCGGCATTTTTATCATCATGCAGGCTGGGCGCAAGTTATAGAAGATGAGTTTCAAGGCTTTGAACCTTTAGGGGTTTGCGGTCAAATTATTCCTTGGAATTTCCCTTTACTCATGCTTGCTTGGAAAATTGCACCAGCCTTAGCAGCAGGCAATACCGTGGTACTTAAACCTGCCGAGTTTACGCCTTTAACAGCGCTACTTTTTGCAGAACTATGCCAAGCAGTAAACTTACCTGCAGGTGTTGTGAATATAGTGACAGGAGACGGCAGTACCGGTGAAGCCATAGTTAAGCACCCAGATGTAAACAAATTAGCCTTTACAGGGTCAACTGAAGTTGGGCGCATTATTAGAAAAGAAAGTGCAGGTAGTGCTAAAAAACTAGCACTCGAGCTTGGGGGTAAGTCGCCTTTTATTGTTTTTGAGGATGCTGATATTGATGGTGCTGTTGAAGCTGTGGTTGATGCTATTTGGTTTAATCAGGGTGAAGTCTGTTGTGCGGGTAGTCGCTTACTTATTCAAGAGGGTGTTGCTGACAAGGTTCATAGTAAATTAAAGGCTCGCATGGAGAAATTGCGGGTGGGTAATCCGCTTGATAAAGCTATTGATATGGGTGCGCTAGTTGCGTCTGTTCAGTTGCAAAAAATCTCTAAACTTGTTGAGCAAGGCAAAAAGGATGCGCTGTGTTGGCAGCCGAGTTGGTCGGTGCCTAAAGAAGGTTTCTTTTTTCCGCCTACTTTGTTTATTAATGCAGAGCCTGCTAGTACCATTGCGCAAGAAGAAATATTTGGACCTGTGCTTGTTACAAGTACCTTTAGAACGCATAAAGAAGCCATTGAGCTTGCCAATAATACGCGTTATGGTCTGGCAGCTAGCATCTGGACAGAAAATATAAATATGGCACTTGATGTTGCCCCTAAGTTAAAAGCAGGGGTTGTATGGGTGAATAGTACCAATCTGTTTGACGCTGCTGCTGGCTTTGGTGGTTATAAAGAAAGTGGTTATGGGCGTGAGGGTGGCAAAGAAGGCATGTTTGAGTATTTGCAGCCCAGTTGGGAAAAAAGCGCTACGTTAAGTAAAAAAGAAGTGAAAGTTGCAAAAACGCAAGTTTTAAGCGATGCGCCAAGTATTGACCGTACAGCTAAGCTGTATATTGGTGGTAAGCAATCAAGGCCAGATAGTGGCTACAGCTATTCTGTTTTAAATGCAGCAGGTGACGTAGTTAGTGAAGCTGGTTTGGGTAACCGTAAAGATATTCGTAATGCGGTTGAGGCTGCTAATAAAGGTGCAGCTTGGACAAGTGCAACAGCGCATAACCGTGCGCAGGTACTTTATTATCTGGCTGAAAACCTGATGGCACGTAAAAGTGAATTTGAAATGCGTCTTTGTGATTTAACAGGCGTAACGGCTAAGCAGGCAAGCAGCGAATTTGAACTGAGTATTGAACGTATTTTTTACTACGCTGCTATGGCAGATAAGTATGACGCTCAAGTTCACGCAACACCCATGCGAAACGTTACGCTAGCTATGAAAGAAGCATGGGGTAATGTCGCCATTAGTTGCCCAAATGAACAGCCACTTTTAAGCTTTATTAGTCTTGTTATGCCCGCCATTAGTTTAGGGAATCGGGTGATTGTAACGCCTTCACAAGAATATCCGCTTATTGCTACTGACCTGTATCAAGTATTTGATACTAGTGACTTGCCAGCAGGCGTCATAAACATAGTGACAGGCAATCAAAATGAACTAGCAGATACCCTAGCTAAGCATGATGACATTGCAGCCATGTGGTACTTTGGCGACGAAAAAGGCAGCAAGCTAGTAGAACTCGAGTCTGTGGGTAACTTAAAAGCAACGTGGGTTAATAATGGTAAGCAAAGAGACTGGTTTGTTAAAGAACAAAGCCAAGGTGAAGTCTTTTTGCGAAAAGCCTGTCAAATTAAAAATATTTGGGTGCCTTACGGTGAAGGCATTCGCTAAACAGCGTCTATAGCTGCGCGCCCAATCATCTCTAAAGCAGCGTCACCTGAGGGCGGGTGCATAATGCCTGCCCTTACATCTCTAAAGTAGCGCTCTAAATGCATGCCTTTATCAATGCCAGCGCCCCCTGCAATGCGCAAGGCTTTATCCGTTGCACTTAAAGCCGCCTCAACAGCTAAGTGTTTAGCAGCTGCAATTTTAGCCTGATAAGCAGACCGCTCGCTTTCTTCAGCACGCCACAGTGAAGCGGTTTGTAGTAAAAACATTTTGGCACTTGCAAGCTCTAAATCAAGCTCACCCACCTGACGCTGAATTTTGGGCAGGGTAGCAATAGGTTTACCTAAAGCCGTAGGAACACGCTCGAGTGTGTAACGAATCACGTCATCTCTAGCTGCTAAGGCTACGCCTAAGTAAGTTGCGGCCATAAGCATGGCAAACCAAACGTTGGCTGGCGAAGAGCCTTCTTGTAATAAATGCTTAGCTGGAATGATTGCATTTTCAAAGTACAAATCATGTGAGTCGCTAGCCCTTAAACTAAGACTATCGCCCCATGTTCTTTCCCACCTTAGACCTTGGGTGTCTTTGGGTACCCACATAACCACAGCTTCATCTTTTAATCTTAAACGCACTAGCAAGTGACTTAAATGCTCACCCCCTGTTACCCAATTTTTATGACCCTGAATAAGATAGCTTTCACCTTTTAGCTCAGCAAAGGTGTCAGGTAGACCGCCTCGTGAAGGGCTACCTAAGCGAGGTTCACTGGCAACATTGTTAAGTAAATCGCCTTGAGCAACTCTATCAAAAAGCTCATCCCTTAAGTCACTTTTCCAGACCTTTACTTCGTGCTCATGAGCAACCCCATGAAAGGTCATTGCTGCTACAAGGGCAGTAGAGCCACTTCCCTTAGCTAGCTCTAACTGCACTGCAACGGCATCTTCTAAACTAGCTTCAAAGCCACCATGCGACTTAGGAACGTTTAAAGCCATTAAGCCAGACGTTGCTAAATCAGCAACATCCTCAGCGGGTAAAGCGCCTGCTTTATCAGCAGCAGAAGCTCGAGTTTTGAATTTGGCTGAAACGGTTTTGGCGATTTCGATTAAGTCAGGCTGTGTGAGTGCAGTCATGAGCTTAGTTTACTGTCTTAGCCATAAATTAATAGTTGGATGTTTTAGCTTCTGTATAAGTTGCTTTATTTAGTTTGTACCTGAAAAGGTATTAGGCATCTGCTCAATGCTAGTTTAGATTTATCTGCAAAATCATCTGAAGTTTAGAACTAAGACGCAAATAAACGTAGGTCAGTTCGACTTATAGAAATAACAAAGCTTATATGATAGCTAGCATGACAGATTTGCTTCTTATTGTTCCGCATCCTGATGATGAAGTTTTTGGCTGTGGGGGTCTTTTTTCGCGAATGGCAAGTCACGAAAAAAAGGTTGCCACGCTAACCCTAACGCGTGGTGGTGCAGGTCGCAATTTGGGGCTTTGCTCACAAGAAGAACTTCCAAGCGTTCGTGAAGCGGAATTAAGAGCGTCTTTAGCTGCCTTAAGCGTGCCCGAAGTTCATATCTGGGATTATCCTGATTATGTACCTGATGGTGATAGAGGCATGCCTCATCGTGACGGTTTGCAAGCCATAGTAGAAGAAGACATTGTGCCTAAAATAGCTGCGCTTATTGATAACCTAAAACCCAAGAAGATACTGACCTTTGCCCCTAACGGTTCAAACGGTCACCCTGACCATGTTTATACACATCTTTTTGCCTTAAAAGCTATAGATCAGGCGAAGCACAAGCTAGAAAAACTCTTTTACTTTGCAGGCGAACACCCCTACAACGGCCCAGCTCGAGCTGGCTTTATGGCACCAGAAGAAATTGCCGGCAAGCATGCTTACGCAAGTCATTTTATTCATTTAGAACTCGAGCTTGAAGCTAAATTAAAAGCTATGGGTGAACATAAAACGCAAGCTTTTAGTGTGCTTAGTTTTATGCAGAAATTCCCGAGAAGGCTTATGGTTGAGTCATTCCATCAGGCAAGACCAGAATTGCCGAACGGGGAAGGCCCACGTACCGTTCACTTTTTATAGTCAAAAATAGTTTTTAGTCTAAAAGCATGAAAAATCTTGCTTTTGATAGTGCTTTGCACTAAGGATGTGCATTTTCTCAAAGAAGCATCTTTCAAGGCTTGATAGGTTTAATCTGTGCAGTTAAACAAAGCGATTACAACCGTTATAAAAGGCTCTATGGCTAAACTTGCTAAAGCTGTAAAGCTAAGTCCAGATAAGACAGCATGGCAAACCGTAGCACCTGCGTACAAGGCACTTGCTGAAGGCAAACGAGAAGAAGCACTGAGCTATTTAGATAAGCTATTCTTAGAACTCAATCATGCCCAAGGACAACTGCAATTAGCCGCAGCTTATCTTCTGTTTGAAGATAGCCGTCTGGAAAAAGGCAAAGCTTCTTTGAGTCACGCAAAAAACTTTGATAAAAACATTATTAGTGAAGACTTGTTTAGAAGCGTAACGCTCGAGTACGCTGTTTTAGCGGGTGAAAACCATAATGATCTTAAAAGACAACTTAGAGATTTACTAAAAACAGAGGATGCCTTTGCTAAATTTCATGTTGCGCGAGCCCTTGTTAAATTAGGAGCTAAACGCACCGCAAGCCGCGCTTTAGAAGAACTCGAGTTAACTAAGTTACCGCTTGTTCT
Organism: uncultured bacterium; assembly: GCA_964634665.1. Taxonomy (GTDB): domain Bacteria; phylum Deinococcota; class Deinococci; order Deinococcales; family Trueperaceae; genus JAHEBB01. The sequence continues at coordinate 15,722 of CAZWJZ010000022.1, forward strand.
CAAGCAGTTGCAAAAGCGTATGTTGGCAGATGTCTATATGGCTAGAGGCAAAGATGTTGAAGCTATTGCTCTTTATCAGAGTTTGCTTGCTGAACTTAAAGATAAAAATGCTGTACTGCTGATTCTTGCAGAAGCGCAGTTACGCATGGCTCAACCAGAATCTGCTTATGAAACGTTAAAGCAACTTCAAGTGCCAGAAGATGACATTGGTTTTGTTCACTTAAAGTACCTTCAAGGTGTAGCTTTAAGGCATTCAGGGCAGTTTGAAAACGCCTTTGTCTGCATGCACGCGGCTTATAACGGCATTATTAAACATGGGGGTTTGCCTTTTGAAATTGTTTTAGAACTTGCAAGATTATTTGCTGATTTAGGGCAGATAGACAAAGCAGTTGATACCTATCAGCAGGCCTTCTCAGTTGTTTCAAGCGAACAATACAGCATGCTTATGCATGAATACGGCAATCTCTTAAAAGCTGAAGAGCAATACGCTAAAGCTAAAGATGCCTTAGAAACTGTTGTTAAAGATGTGCGTTACCCAAAACGAGCTGACGCCTGCGCTGAACTTGCCATGGTGCTCTACAAACTAGGTAATTTTGACCATGCTAAAGCCCTAGCAAGCTACGCAAAAGACCATCAAGTTAAAGGCTTACCGAGTTTATGCCTTGGTAATGTCGCACTCGAGTATTTTCATTTTTTAGAAGCTGAACGGCATTTTGAGCAGGCAGCTGCTGACGTACATGAGGGTAGTAGCTTGTGGTTATCAGCACAACTCATGTTGGCGCAAACCTTTTCGCGTGAATCTTACGCGACACCTGAACGCCTCATTTTTCATTCTGAGCAAGCACTTAAATACTTGAGTCCGCATGATGAGTGGGTTCCGACTTTAAAAAGCTATATTAGTAGTGCTCGTGAGTCTTTGCAAGATAACGCTAAATTAAATTGATTTTTTAGCTTGCTACAGCTAAGCTGAGTTTATGACTAAGGATACTCTTAACGAGCAGGTTGGCATATTAACGCGTCGTGAAATCGAAGCCAGAATCTTAAAGCCTTTCTATGAAGCAGTTAAAACAGAGCTGGGCGAAGAAAAAGCAAAAGACCTCCTTAAAACCATTGTGATAAATGAAGCAAGAGCAGTGGGTCAAGCCATGCTTGAAAAAAACCAAGCTGAAACTGTAACTGCCTTTGCTGACCAGTGGGAGCCGTGGTTTCGTGGCGGCGCGCTAGAAATTGATGTTTTAGAACAAACTGAATCAGCGTGGCGCTTTAATGTAAAGCGCTGCAAATACGCAGAAATGTACCGCGCGTTAGACATGGCTGACTTAGGAGCAACTTTGTCTTGCAACCGAGATGCCGCGCTAATAGAGGGATTTAGTGACAATATAGAATTTAAAAGAACCCAAACGCTAATGCAGGGTGCAAGCTGCTGCGATTTCTCTTACACGAAAAAGGAAGATGTAAGCTGACGCGCCTCTAAAGCCAAGCTAACTGCGTACACTCAACTGCGTGGAAGGTTTACTAATAGCCGAAGTTCTAGCTGATATAGGCGCAAACGCTCATGAGAGACTAAGCTGGCGTTTCCCTGACCCCTACACCTTCATATTACCTTTAGGCAAAAAAGGCTTATGGCTTTTTAACCGCCCCCCCAACCCGCGCATTGCCTTTGAAGATGGTTACCCAAGTACCACCACCAGCTTCACAAGTTTTCAAGATTTACTGGTTGCCAAAGTAACCGGAAGGCTAGAAAAACTCGAGCAAGATAAACTAGATAGAGTTGTAAGGCTGCAGTTTGGTGCAGGTGGAGGCTTTGTACCGACACCACCCGTGACTCTCATCGCTGAACTCACAGGGCGAAACTGCAACCTCATTCTTATTAACGACAAGAATATGATTTTGGGTGCAGCTAGAGAAATTAGTGCTGATATAAACCGCTTCAGACAAGTTAAAGCCGGTGGTCTTTACAGCTCACCCCCCCCCTACGAAAAACTAGACCCAAGAGTTCTTAAAAGAGAAGACTTAACACAGCTTAAAGGTAAAACCCTAAAGAAACTAAGGGGATTTGTTGATGGCTTTGGCCCAAGCCTAACTGAAGCGCTTGCCATAAGTTCAGCTATAAGTTTAACCAAGGTCTTAGAGGCAGAAGATTTAGAAATACTTTACCCAGTTATGCAGCGCATTGCTTTAGAACCAAGTGAGGTTATGCGTGAAGCTTTAGAACTACCGGATGTTGATACCTTACGCAAACGTGAGGAACGCCAATCGCAGTTAGAACGTTTAAGTTTAGCTTTACAAAAAAAAGAAACCCTAGTATCAAAACAACTTCAAGATATTTACAAAGCTCTTAAAAATGCTGAAGAAGTTGACAATCTAAAGCAACAAGCTGATGTGCTAATGGCCTACCAATACCAAGTAAAACCCAATGCCACAAACGCAGAGCTAAATGATTTTGAAGGTAATCCAATAATTATTCAACTCAACCCTAAACTAAGCGCCTCAGCCAATGCTGAACAACTCTATCAACGCATCAAAAAACGACAAGCTCGAGCTGAGCAATCTTTAGAGCGTCTGCAAGATTTAGAAGATGAACTTAAAAACATTCAGGCCATTCAAGCAAGTCTAGAAGAGAAAAACGAAAAAGAACTCAAAGCACTTTTAAATGAGTTTGTACCGCAAAGTAAAAAACAAACAAGACTCGAGCCGGGTATTCGCTATAAAGGCCCGCTTGGTTACAGCATTATTGTGGGTAGAAATGCCCGTGAGAATGATGTTGTGAGTTTTAAGCTTGCTAAGTCAAAAGATATGTGGCTGCATGTTCAGGGTTATACAGGCTCACATGTCATTGTTCAAGCCAATAATAAAGATGTTCCCTTTGAAGTTCTCTTGTTTGCGGCGCAACTTGCTGCTGCTTATTCAAAAGCAGGTGACTCTGAGAATGTTCCTGTTGATTACACCTTACGCAAAAACGTTTGGAAAGTAAAAGGTGCTCCTGCGGGCGCTGTGCATTACACGCAACAAAAAACGGTTTATGTAACTCCAAATAGACGTCCTGAACTAAGCTGAGACTGTTTATAAAATACAATGTTCATGCGAGTAATTATTTAATTCCTGCTTAATAGCAATCTTAGCATTTCCAGGATTGGCTGTACTATCAAACCATTCATACGACCACTGACCTTACAATTGTCTGAGGGGAGTAAAAACAAACTAACTCAGCTATTGGTAATCTGTCTTGTAGCGTTGTAAGTTTAATCAAGTCTAGCGAGGTTTTCATCGTTCCCATAGGGGTCGATATTCGTTTCAATTGTCGCAGACCGCATCATTAGCTCTTTCATTTACTCAGAAATCTGGTCTGATTAAAAAAAGGTACTGTAAGCGCTAAAGCTATAACATTAAGTATTCCCACAATTACAAAAGGCACTCGTAGGTCAATGGCGAGTAGGGTTCCACCAGCCAAGGTACCTAAGATCATAGCTAGGGTCCAAAGAAGATGCAGCATTCCAAAAACTCGCCCATGCACTTCTGGCTCAGCCGCTGCTTTAACTAGACTTGGCAACAAGGTTGATAACGCCCACGCAGCACCTACACCAAATGCCCCAAAGATGTAAAGTCCCCAAACAGATTGCCACGTAAAAATAGTGCCGCAAATAGACAACAAAATGATACTAAAAGCTATGACGGTTGGAATACGTGGCCCCCAACGATCAGCTGCCCAACCTGCTACTAACTGTGTGAGTGACGCAAAAATAGAGCTACTTGTTAGATACAAAGCTACTATGGTGTTACTACCGCTCTGTTGCTTTATGAGTAGCGGGAGCAAGGTCATTACACCGTAATAGCAGGTTGGTAAGAAACGAAGTAAAGCCAAAAGGACGATTTGACGACGGCGAAGCAGCACAAAATAACTGCTAAACATAAGCTGATTAGCTCGAGCTTTTGTTTGCTTTTTCAAATTAGGTAAAAAAGATGCAATTAAGGTGTTACTGAGTCCCAACCCGAGCAAGATAAAGGCCAGTAAGGAAAACCTGTTTTCACCTAGAATCATTGCTGCAATGGGTGCGCCGACAGCTCCACCAAGGGTGTAACCCCAGTTATAAAGGGCTGAAGAAATACCTAAGCTAGTGGCTCTTGCCGCTGAGGTTAAATAGCCCTGACCACTTAAGGTAGCTAAACTCATGCCTGCACTGGCAAGGCTCCATAAACTAATGACTAACCAAGGTACAGAAAAGAGGTAAAGCAGGCAGCTTGTTGCAATGGTAGCAATGCCTAAGACCAAGACCTTTTTGTGCCCCCAGTTATCGCTTAAACTGCCACCTACGAGTGCGCCTAGCATCCCTACTGCTTGACCAAGGGCAATAACCCTAGCCACCTGCTGAATAGGGTAGAGTAAGATCTCATTTAAATAAATGCTGAAAAAACTACTTAAGGGCATGAGTAGAATGCCGCTTAAGAGCTGGACGCTGAGTAGACCTATTAGAGGCCAATGACTAGTTACTGAAAAAGATCTAAACTTAGTCAACAATCAGTAAATCCCTAAATCCTGTTGTTAAAGGCTCACCACCATCAGGTCTAATAACAACCACATCTTCTACACGGCAAGAAAACGTTTCAAATTGTGTAATGCTGGGTTCAACGGTGAAAAGCATGCCTTCTTTAAGCGCTGTTTCATCACCGGCAGTTAAAAAAGGACGCTCATGAACATCCAGCCCAATAGCATGCCCTAATCTATGACGAAACTCTGCGCCATAACCAGCTTCAACAAGCACATCCCTAGCTGCTTTATCCGCCTGACTTGTCGTCATGGTTTCCGCTTTTAAAGCAGCAATACCGGCTTCCTGAGAAGTCATAATGAGTTTAAAAATCTCTTGGAAAGAAGCGTCAGGTTCACCAAAAAAAACGGTGCGCCCATAGTCATAACAGTAACCATTCAAAATAGCTCCAAAGTCAAACAAAATAGAAACAGGAGGCGTAAGCACACGCTTCCAAGTTGCCTGACGTTGCCCAAACAACAGCGGATGATTTGGGCCAGAGTTATAAAGAGACGTTGTAAAAGAAGGCCCTAAAGACCCGTGTTTACGCAACTGATAATCAACCTCAGACACAATATCAAGTTCCGTCATGCCATGCTCGAGTTTTTTTAGGACCTCACCGAAGGCAGCTTCTGTAAGTGCGCCAGCTTTGCGCATAACATCAATCTCTTCAGCTGTTTTAATAGCGCGTAAAGGTTGCAAGATACTCGAGCCTGAAATGAAGCTTGCATCGGGTAGTAGGGCATTGAGTTCGGTTACGGTTTCACCATGGGTTTTTCCACCTATCGCTATAGTGGGTTTGGCGGGTAGTTTGAAGTCTTTTATAAAGCCTTTGACCATGTCTCTAGGGTCATCAAAGTCATTTAGCACTCTTACTTGTACGCCTTTTAGGTTAGCCAAGCCGCCAAACTCGGCGGTCATTCTGGGTAGTGCCAAAATGGGTTCTTGGTTGGGTGTCATCCATGCGCCTTCTAACCAATCTCCGGGGTGTACCACTGCACCATAGTTGGGAATATCACGAGGTACGCCTGTTAAGTACTGTAAATCTGAAGATAATGGAAAAAAAGCAAGGTCAGCTTTGCCTGCTAGGGTTTCTTGAAAAGTATTAAGTCGGTTTTGATAGTTCATAATTCACCTCAGCTTCAATTTATTTGATAGTATACAGTCTATTTTCACTGCCTTTAGCGCATTGAAGAAAGATGGAGGAACAGTATGCTTAGTCGTTTGTTTTTAGGCCTTCGTAAGTCTAGTCTTTTAATTTTAGGCGTGACGAGTGTGTTTTTGCTTTTGGCAAGCACAGAAGCTCAAGATGAGAAAGTTTTAGTTGTTGGTCATGCTGAAGTTGCTGAAGCCTATGACCCTGCACATGCATTTAGCCCTACAGGTGGCATTATTAACAAAGCAACCTATAATACGCTTGTTACCTTTCCTGATTCTGATGCAAGCTCAATTGAGCCACTCCTTGCAAGCGCATGGTCTGTTTCTGCTGACGGTATGGTTTACACTTTCACGCTCCGTGATGATGTTAGTTTTGCTAATGGTGACGCTTTAGAAGCAAGCGATGTGGTTTTCTCTTTTAATCGTCTTAAAAATGTGAAAGCCCAACCTTCTTTCTTAACCGACCCTATCGCAAGTCTTGAAGCACTTGATGCCTCAACAGTTGCAATTACACTTACGGAATCACGGCCCTCATTCTTATCTGAACTTGCTAACCCTGCCTTCTCAATTACCAATGCTGATGTCATTATGGCAAATGGTGGTACAGATGCTGCTGATGCTGCCGAAACGGATGCAGCAATGGATTATCTAGACCAAAGCTCAGCTGGTACAGGTCCGTACATTCTAGAAAGCTGGTCACCCCAAGAAGAAACCGTCTTAGTTCGTAACCCTAACTACTGGGGCGCAGCACCTTACTTTGACCGTATTATTGTGGTTAACATTCCAGAAGCAGCTACCCAAAAAGTAGCACTCGAGTCTGGCGATATTGACCTTGCTACCGATTTAACCCCTGATCAAGTGGTTGACTTAGAAGGCGAAGAAGGTATTAGTATTTATCGTGGTTCAGGTACCGCAACTCACTTTATCTTAATGAATCGTGATGCTGATATTGGTGGTCCTATGGCTAACCCTCTTGTTGCTAAAGCTGTTCGTTTAGCTCTAGATTACGAGGGATACCGTGATCTTTGGGCAGGTAGTGTAACCCCAGGAACCAATATGTGGATTGGTCTTTCAGGCGCTTATGGTCAAGATAAAGCACTGTCACGTGACCTAGAACAAGCCATGAGTTTGCTTGCTGAAGCTGGTTACGCAGATGGTTTTGAAACAACTTTGAGCTATCCTGATTTTACCTTTAATGGTGTTAACTTAAGCACCAATGCTCAAAAGATTCAGGCTGATCTTGCTGATATTGGTATTAGTGTTGAACTAAATCCTGGTGAAGTTCAAGTTTCTCTTGAAGAGTACCGTAATGGCCAACAAGGCTTTGCCTACTGGTTCTGGGGTCCAGATAAGCTTGATCCTGTTGACTTCTTAGAGTTCTTACCAGGTGGTAAAGTGGCAACTGAGCGCACCAATTGGTCGACTGAAATGACAAGTCAAGAAATTCTTGATTTGATTGCTCAAGCTAAAGTAGAGTCAGACGCTGCAACTCGAGCTGACATTTTTAACCAATTACAAGATTATGCTCAAGAAAATAGTGCGTTTGCGCCGTTTAGTGTTCCTGCTGTTCAGACTGCTTTCCGTTCAGATATCGCAGGTTATGTCTGGCATCCTCAATGGTCCCTAGATTTAGCGCTTTTGAGTCGCTCTGAATAATTAGAAGAAGCTAAGGTGTAGGCGTATTGTATTCATGTCCTACACCTTACTTTCTCTGCTGCTATGCCCATCTATAAATATATTTTTAGACGAATACTATTTTCTATACCGCTACTTTTAGGCATTACGGTGGTGGCGTTTCTTATTGCCAATGCCATCCCTGCTGACCCTATAAACGCAAATTTGCCACAGAATGCTTTAAGTAATGAAAAACTTGTAACGGCATTTCGTGAAAAATGGGGGCTTGATAAACCACCTCATATCCAATATCTCACCTATTTAGGTAATTTACTTCAAGGTGACATGGGTACATCTATTAAAACCAAAAACCCTGTCCTTGAAGATATAAGACAGTTTCTACCTGCAACAGTTGAACTAGCCACCCTAGCAATATTTGTAGGCTTAGTTTTAGGTATTGCCTTTGGTGTTATTTCAGCAGTTTGGCGAAACTCATTTATCGACTACTTGGTCCGAGTATTTGCACTCATTGGGGTAAGCTTCCCTGTATTCTTACTGGCCCTCGTAGGGCTTTCGGTTTTTCACGCTCAACTCGGCTGGACAGCAGGGCCAGGTAGACTAAGCTTCTTAGTGAAAGACCCACCTCACGTCACAGGTCTATTCACAATAGATAGTTTATTAGCAGGGCAGTGGGATACTTTTCGAGATGCGCTGTCACACCTTGTCTTGCCTAGCCTTGTCTTAGGTATCTATGTATCAGGCATCATAGCGCGCATAACCCGCTCCTCACTTTTAGAAGTCTTAGGTTTAGACTACATAAGAACCGCTCGAGCCAAAGGACAACTCGAGCCTAGAATTGTGTTGCGTCATGCACTTTCTAATGCGCTTATTCCAGTTGTTACTATTTTAGGTGTGCTTTATGGCAACTTGCTTGCGGGTGCGGTTCTCACCGAATCAATTTTTGCTTGGCCGGGAATTGGCCGTTACGCATTTCGGGCATCCACATCACAAGATTTTCCTGCCATTATGGGCATAAGTATGCTCATTGCACTTATTTATGTTATTGCAAATTTTATTGTTGATGTACTTTATTTTCTAATTGACCCTCGTATTCGGTATAGCTAATAAGGATTAAACGTGATTGCATTTCAAGATGACAGTAAAGATAAACCAATCTTTAAAAAAATAGTTAGCTTCAACTTAGGTTTAGCTCGAGTTGAGTCCAAATGACCCAAACTTCAAATCCAATGTCAACCACATCTGCAAGTCAAAAAAGATGGCGGCAATTACGCAAGCATCCTGAAGTTATTGTGGGAGCAATGGTTGTTATTGCTTGGCTAATTCTTTCCTTATTAGCGCCGCTAATAGCTCCTTTTGACCCACTCGAGCAAAATGTTAGAGAGCGCTTACAAGCACCTAATTCAACTTATTTTTTAGGTACAGATGAACTCGGTAGAGATATTTTTAGTCGGGTGCTTTATGGTGGTCGCATTACCATTCCTGCGGGTCTAGCTGTCATTATTATTGATGGCATTTTGGGCTGGCTTATTGGCGCAATTGCTGGCTTTTTGGGTGGCATTTGGGATGAGGTAATGATGCGCTTAACTGAACTTTTCATGGCCTTTCCAACCATTATTTTGGCCATGGCGGTTACTGCTGCACTTGGACCTAGTATTCAAAATGCGGTGATTGCTTTGGTTATTGTTCGTTGGCCAAATTATGCGAGACTCACCAGAGGACTCATTATTGAAGCTAAAACTAATGAATATGTTGAGGCTGCACGTGCCCTTGGTGCGCGTGGTCCCTATCTTCTTTTTAGGACACTGTTACCAAATAGCATTGCACCCACCATTGTTTATGGTTCGCTAGATATAGGCAATGCCATTCTTATTTTTGCAGGGCTTAGTTTCTTGGGCTTAGGGCCAGAACCAGCCTCACCTGAGTGGGGCCGCATGATTAGCATTGGTATTGATTTCTTTGACCAGTGGTGGATGTGGCTTTTTCCGGGTCTTGCTATAGCGAGTTTGGTTATGGCCTTTAACTTTATTGGTGACGGCTTAAGAGATATGCTAGACCCAAGATTAAGAAGTTAATACTTAGTCTATAGGCTGATTGAAAAGAATTGGCATCAGAACGTTTTTCTAAACTATCAAAATATACCCCTCTTCTACTTTATAGGGATAGCATTAATTTACAGTACTATTGCTGATTAATTAGATGATTTGCTAGGGGCTTTAACGGTCCACGAAGCCGTTTAATTCATTAATAAATTAAACAGGGTATATCTTATGACATTTTGCATGAGAAGTAAAAGATAAGGCCAGCAAAAGACGGCTTTCAGCAACCTTAATAAATTAAGTTACTCCATAAAAGGTTTGCAAAATACTGAATAGGTCTATCCTTACTCGCTCTGCTCGGGTGAATTTGCATTTTGCAAATTCACACTGGAGATACTTAATTTAGCGTTCATATTGAGCGGACTGATAAACGCCCTAAGACATCTATCAGTCCGAACCAGAGGACTTAGCTCAAATTCCCTAAGGTTTATGACATGATTCAAGCAGTTTAGTTTTAGGCTTTGTCAACTGAACCAAAAACATCTAAGCGGTCTTTAACAAGACGTTTCATTTCATCTCTAGCTGGGCCAAGAATCTTGCGAGGGTCAATTTGCTTAGGGTCATTTAAAAGAACTTCACGAATAGCTGCGGTAAAGGCTAAGCGAAGGTCAGTATCAGTATTAATTTTAGCAATACCCTCCGTAACAGCTTTACGAACATCATCTTCATGAATACCAGAAGCATCTTTAAGTACGCCACCAGCAGCGTTTAAGCGATCAACAATTTCTTGCGGAACGCCACTCGCGCCGTGCATAACTAGTGGATGAGGAATGAGATTAGCAATTTCAATAATGCGTTCATGATGAATAAAAGGGCGGCCTTTGCCTTTGTTTGGCCCGTGACTTGTACCAATGGCCACTGCTAAGTAATCTGCACCCGAATTAGTCATGAAACGCTCAGCCTCATCAGCTTTAGTTAAAATAGCATCCTCTTCAGCTACAACCACGTGCTCTTCAACGCCACCCAAACGACCAATCTCTGCTTCAACGGTAACTCCAACTGCGTGAGCTGCTTCAACCACTCGAGCGGTTTCTTTGGTGTTAGTTGCTTCATCTTCGTGACTTTTGTCTATCATGACGCTGGTGAAGCCCCAACGAATGCACTTTAAGCATGATTCGTAAGAAGAACCGTGATCTAAGTGAACGGCTACAGGCACGCTTGCTGTTTTGGCTTCATGAATGACCATGTCTATAAGGGCGCGACCGCCATATTTAATAGCACCTTCTGAAAGAGCGAGCAACACAGGGCTACGTTTTTCTTCAGCTGCTTCTAAGATGGCTTGAGTTATTTCCATGTCGTTAGTGTTGAACGCGCCAACACCGTAGTGACCGCTTCGAGCGGCTGCTAATATGTCTAAACCAGAGTGTAATGCCATGGAAAGAGTATAACTTAAAACAGAATTTGGATTACGAGAAAAGATTCAAACGGAGTATCTGTTTTGACTAAGTGTAAACTTGGGGTACACAATTGAGCTAATAGGAGAGATGCTTAAATCTTAACCCAGCGCTCTAAAATAAGCTCAGCATCTGGTGTTTTTTGCTGCTCTAGAAGCTCGAGTACTAGAGCTGTTTTGTTTTGTTGTTGAGCGTCTATGAAAAGACGATGCTCGAGTGTGCCTGTTTCATCTTTGCCTAGCATTGCGATTAAGCAGCTTTTTGTTTCATAAGCAATAAGCGTAGCTTTTGGGGTTTCTTCATAAGCCAAATAAGCAATAATTTGAGGTTTTGCTTGCATAGCTTTGCTTAAACATTTACTAAGGAATGAAGATTAAATAACCTCCAGAACTGGGGAGGCTCAGAGAAGCAAAA
>CAZWJZ010000023.1:0-26141 GCA_964634665.1 uncultured bacterium
GCCGCTAAGACCTTAGCTTTCGTAGGTTATTTTATCCTTGTTCCTAAGCTCATGAACTAAGTCGGGTTGCTTGTACTTTTCAGCTAAGAGTTGTGCAGCAAAGCGTAATTGTGACCAGCCTACTTGCTCTGTTAGTTCTTTAGTTTCAGCTTGGCTAGGTTTTGCTTTTCGCAAAAGAAAAGAATGTGCAAGCTTATAAGATTCTGGTAAGACCAGCGTGTTTGCTTTTAGAATGACAGCAACAGGTAAAGCTCGAGTTTGGTACCAATTGCTTATTAGCGGGTCAATAAAGTTGTTTTGCTGCTCTAACCATGCTGCGTTGCTTAAGTAAAAAGGAATGTTTAGGTTTGCTAAGAGGTAAGCTTTATCCTGCTGAACTTCGCTCGAAAGCTCTTGCCAGAAGCTTAACAGGTCATGAACATAATCTGCATTCAAGAAGCTTTAAATAACCCTTTTACCAGGCATATCAAGCAAGGCTTTTACATAAGCTGATGCGTCATAGGGTTGTAGATCGTCAGAGGCTTCACCTACCCCAATAAACTTAATGGGTAAATTTAGCTCACGGACGATGGGTAGCAATATGCCACCTTTCGCTGTGCCATCTAGTTTGGTGACAACTACGCCTGTTACGCCTACAGCTTCATGAAACTTACGAGCTTGCTCTAAAGCATTTTGTCCTGTAACGGCGTCAAGAACAAGCCATACTTCTCTGGGTTCGCCTTCATCTGCTTTACTAATGACGCGCTTAACTTTTTTAAGTTCTTCCATTAGATTATGCTTGGTGTGCAAACGCCCAGCGGTATCAACAAACAAAATATCAGCATTTTTAGCTTTACGTGATTGGGCACCGTCAAAAGCAACCGCGCCAGGGTCGCTACCATCTGGCCCAGTAATAGTAGTTATAGCAAGGCGTTCGCCCCAAATTTCAAGTTGTGCTGTGGCGGCTGCTCGAAAGGTATCACCCGCTGCAAACATAACCGATTTACCATGCCCTTTGTAGTACTGACCAAGCTTAGCTATGGTTGTGGTTTTCCCTACACCATTTACCCCAACCACCATGATTACTTTGCCTTTAACAGGCACCATGTTTCTTGAAACATCAAGATCAAAACCAACATTACGCAAAATCTGGCGAGTACGGTCAGGCTCGAGTTGTTTCATGAGTGCGATTTCTAAAGCTTCTTTGAAGGTGGTGCCTCGCTCTCGTCCCTTTTTTGTTTCTTCAACCACTTCTGCGGCTATTCTGGCACCCGTATCAGAACCAATGAGTGCAAATTCGAGATCTTCCCAGTCCATCTCCCAATTTGGGGATGCATCGCCTGTGAGTCCGCTACGGGTTTTATTTAGCCCATCTTTTAAGCGATTAAACCAACTCATGAATTTGTCTCGGCATCTTCATCTTTTTTGGGTTTGACAGGCTTGTCATCAGGTAAGCCTTTTTCAAGATCACTAATAGCTTTACCTATGCGTTGTAAGGTCTTAGCTTGACCTAAAATAACAGCCAGATCAGTCACGCTAGGTGCTTGCGTGGTGCCAGTCAACGCGGCACGTAAAGGCATCATCACTTCACCCATTTTAATGCTTTCTGACTTAACATAATCCCTAAGCGCATCATCAACATCATCAAAATCAAAAACATCAAGCCTAGAAAGTTCACGCTCGAGTGCCTCTAAATGCTGTTGCCCTGCAACCAAGCGTCTTTTTGCGTCTTCACTATAGTTATAACTATCTGTAAAGAAGTAATAACAGGAGTCTGCAAGTTCCGCTAAAGTTTCTACGCGGGGCAGCATGACATCAAGAACATCTAAAAGATAATCTTCATCATTAACTTCGTAACCTTTTGCTTCTAAGAAAGGTTTGGCGCGTTCAGCAACAACTTCTAAATCAAGAGCTTCTCGTAAGTAATGGGCATTGTAGTGCCTTAGTCGTTTCATATCAAAAACGCTGCCACCCAAAGAAATACGCTCAAAACTAAAATGCTCAATCATGTCATCAAGCTCAAAAAACTCTCGACCATTAGGCATACTCCAGCCCATGGTGCCTAAGTAATTAATAAGTGCTTCTGCCACAATGCCTTGCGCTTGGTAAGAGGCTAAACTTGCGTCATCACGGCGTTTACTTAGTTTTTTACCATCAGCATTTTTTAATAAAGGCATATGCACCCAAACAGGTTCCTGCCAACCAAAAGCCTCATAAAGGCGAACATGAACAGGCGCAGTTGAAAGCCACTCTTCACCGCGAACCGCGTGCGTAACTGCCATTTCATGATCATCAACAACCACAGCCAAATGATAGGTTGGAATGCCGTTACTTTTCATTAAAACAGCGTCCGGCACTTCACTATTCGGAATGCGTACCTCACCACGTAAGGCATCCTTAATAATCGTTTCACCTTCAGTGGGTGTACTTAAACGAATAACAAAAGGCTCACCTGCTGCCGCCCTAGCCTCAGATTCTTCTTTCGAAATGGCTTTAGCACGACCATCGTAACCCTGACCCAAACCAAGACGCTGCAAATCCTCACGAATTGCCTCAAGTTCTTCAGCCGTTTCAAAGGCCCGATACGCTACACCCAAATCAAGCAAAGTTTGTACATGCTTCTGGTAAAGCTCGAGTCTTTCTGTTTGCCTGTAAGGCGCGTTAGGGCCACCAATGTCAGGGCCTTCATCATGATTTAAACCTAGCCAGTTCAAGGACTTAATAACTTGTTGCTCTGAAGCTGCGTCATAGCGCTTTTGGTCTGTATCTTCAATACGTAAAATAAACTTACCGTTATGTTTTTTAGCAAAAACATAATCAAAAAGACTCATATAGGCTGTTCCTACATGAGGATCACCTGTAGGTGAAGGCGCAATACGAGTGACAACTTGTGATTCCTGAGACATATTCAAAGCCTCCCTGTGGAGTTTTAATAATAGTTTAGCGAAATAAAAGCCAGAAAAACCTGACTTAAAAACCTAGAAAAATAATACTCGAGCTAGGGTTAAACCTGCCACTATCCAAAGATAAGGGGCAAACCATTTGAATTGGCCGCGCTTTAAAATAACAAATAACCATTGTAAAGCTAAGTAACCCACGATAAAAGAAGCTGCTATCATACCAATTAGAGGCACAAGTTCAATGTCTGCTTCTCTAATTTCTGAAAAACTCAAGATGGCTGCACCAAAAGAGGCTACTAAGTACATTAAGAATGAAAAGGTAGCGGCTACTTGTGCACTAGCACCGCGCCATAAGAGCGTTGCAATGGTTGAACCTGAACGAGAGATACCTGGAAAAATAGCGATACCTTGCGCAAGCCCACCTATAATAGCATCTTGCCAAGTGAGTTTAGCAACACTGTCTTTAAGACCTGATTTATAAGTGAACCACATAATAAAGCCTGTCACTATAAGAGCTAAAGAAACAATGAGAGGTTGGTTGAGGGTTTCAAAAATAGGCTTAAGAATTAAAGCCATACCAACGGTTGGTATACTACCAATGATTACCAATATAGCCATACGCCAGCCGTCTTCTTTACGTGCTTCTGCTGAACTTAAGCCTCTTAAAAACCCAGAGAGGGTTTGCCAGACATCTTGCCTTAAAGCAAGCAGTGCAGCCAAAAAAGTACCTGTGTTGGTTGCAAGATCAACGTAAAGAGGTAAATGTGTACCCCAACCCAAATGATAATTAGCCAAAACCAAATGACCAGAACTTGAAACTGGTAAAAACTCAGTTAAACCCTGAACAACACCTAAAATAATGGCTTGTATAGTTGTCATAATAAAACACTCGCTATAAAAAAGGGTTGAGGATGTTTAACCTCAACCCAAGAAAATAAACTAAGAAAAAAACTTAGCGTTTGCTGTACTGAGGTGCGCGGCGTGCTTTGTGAAGACCGTACTTTTTACGCTCAACAATACGAGCATCGCGGGTAAGGTAGCCACCTTTTTTCAAACTTGCCCTAAAGTTAGGGTCAACTTTAATAAGTGCTCTTGCAACACCAAGCTGAATAGCATCTGACTGACCTGTAGGGCCACCACCTTTGACAGTGATAAGTGCATCATAACGACCAGCTGTGCCGGTTACTTTGAGAGGCTCTAAAGCCTGAACGCCTTTAAAAATACCACGAAAGTAAACCTGAAAATCTTTACCATTAACAATAATGCGGCCACTACCAGGACGCAAAAAAACCCTTGCTACAGCGGCCTTACGGCGACCTGTACCATAGTACTGTTCCATTAAAGACTCAACTCCTTAGGTTGCTGTGCCTGATGAGGATGAGACTCACCTGCGTAGACTTTTAAGCGGGTCATAAGTTGACGACCTAAACTATTTTTAGGAACCATGCCCCAAACAGCGTGCTCAATAATGCGCTCAGGATGTTTGCTCTGCATTTCGCGAGCAGTTGTTTTCTTAAGACCACCCTGATAACCACTGTAACGCGTATAGATTTTTTGATCTAACTTAGCGCCTGTAAAAGCGACACGCTCAGCATTAATAACAATGACAAAATCGCCACCAGCTTGATTAGGAGTAAAGGTAGGCTTATGCTTGCCACGTAAAATTGCAGCGATTTGGGTTGCTAAACGACCCAAGGTTTGACCTGCAGCATCAACTACAATCCAATCATGCTGCAACTCAGCTTCTTTAGGAAAGAATGTCTTCACTTTCTTCACGTCCTTGCAACGCTACTTGGCTAGGGTAACGCAATAATTGCTTTAATTTGCTCTTAGTGCCCAGATGATCGGTCTGGTTTGGCACCTAAAAGACCAAACGTAAGTGTATCACACGAACAGGCAACCGTCAAAGTGAAAAATAGCCAAATAGCCAAATTAGCCAAGCAATAGCCAATCATCACTAGAAAATTTGCATAAAGAGTTATTAAGCTGCAGAAGCAAGCTCCGTATGTTTCAAAAACGCTAAATGAAGCCGATTATTATTCGTGCGGTAGCCCCTGTAATTAGACATTCAACAAACGATCGGTGAAAGAGTTAAAGAACTAATGAGGCAAGATTCAAGATCTCTAATCAAAAAAAGAAAAAGCAACGCAATACAAAGAACTCGAGTGCTTAAAAATTTCTGCAGGCGCAAAATCAACAATTAACTTAGGCCAGTAGGGAAGGTCAAATACTAGAGCAACAGGCTAAGAAGCAAACCTAAAATTGTAATCTTACTAAGAACACAATTGGATTTACTTTAACTTTTGAGCGATTAATGCTGCTTCGACTCGATTTCTAACTTGTAGCTTTGCAAGAATATTACTCATATAGTGCTTAACTGTTTTTTCTGTTATACCTAATTCAGCGCCAATGGCTTTATTGATCTGACCTTCTGCCACAAGAGCTAAAATTTGATGCTCTCGCTGCGTTAAGTCTTCTAAAAGGTTAGTGTTTTCTAGTGGTTTCTTATCTTCAACCATTTCTACTAGAACACTGGCTGCCAGCATCGGGGTTATAAAGACCTCACCATAATAAATACGCTTTAAGATACTGCGAAGCTCATTGCCCGAGACACCTTTAAGAATGTAACCCTTTGCACCCGCTTTTAAGGCAGCCAAGACATTATCTTCCTCTTCAGAAAAAGTGAGCATAACAATTTTAGTAACAGGGCAAGCAGCAGCGACCGCTCGAGCAGCCTCAATCCCGCCCCCAGGCATAGCAATATCAAGAAGGAGTAACTCTGGTAAATGATCTTGAGCTAAGCGCAATGCATCTTCAGCATTAGATCCTTCTGCCACAACATTAAACTCGTCATTATGTTGCAAGGTTGCGCTTACACCTTCTCTAAAAAGAGGGTGATCATCTACAATAACAATATTTATTTTCTCGCTCATAAGTTCCGTTTCATCTGCTATCTAAACTAGTTGTTCATTTGGACTTAATGGCAAGCTCACCTCAATAAGGGTACCTTCACCAAGCTCAGTCTTAAGACTAAAACTACCACCCAAACTCGTTATTCTTTCACGCATTCCTAACAAGCCTAAGTGAGCAAAGTTTCCTTCTTCAACCTGATTCAGGTCAAAACCTCTACCTTTATCCTCAATTTTTAGGCGTAATTGAGCGGGCTGACTTGTTAGTTCAACATTATGTTCCTTAACGCCACTATGCTTGAAGGTATTGGTCAGGGCCTCCTGAATCACTCGGTGAATAGTTATTTTAACGGGTAAAGCTACCAGAGCATCATGAGTATTAAGGGTAAGGCTAACCCGAGCTTGAGTGCGCCTTTGGTGCTTTCTAACAACACGCTTCACCACGTCAGCCAATGAAAGATGCTCGAGTTCTGGTAAACACATATCTGTTGCGACTGCCCGCATTTCTGATAGAGCCCGCTGGAGAGATGTTTGGAGACGCTCGAGTTCTTTGTCGTATCGTTTTCGTTCAGCATCTTTTAGGGTTTGCGCTGTTTTGGCTAGCTCTCCACTTTCTAATTTGAGTAATACAAAGCCTAGGTCTTGCGCTGGACCATCATGTAATTCTGCACTTAAGCGTCTGAGGGTTTGCTCATTAAGGGCAACGGTGCGACGTGATGCTTGCATTAGCTCTTGTCTCAAGCTTTCATTTTGAGCTAAGAGCTGATTTAAATGAGTCACTTGTGTGGCTAATTCGTTATTCTGCTTTTTAATAATTGCGTGACTTTGTTCAAGCTCTTTTGTGCGTTTTTTTACGATTGCTTCAGCTTTCTCTTTGGCTTCTCGTTCAAATTCACTATGTAAACGGTAAACATCTGCTTCGTGTTTAGCGCGTTCAAGATCAAATCGAATGGACAGCTGACGTGTTTTTTGTTTGTTTTCTTCGTTAAACAAAGCATTATCTAAGTGCTGAAAAAGCTTCAGCTGTTCTATAGCTTTGCTTAGTTCTCCTTGCTGCTCATAAGTCTCGGCTAATAATTCATGAACTTCAACTAGCGTCTTTTTTCGACCTGCTGATTCAGCAAGTTCTAAACATTTGTTTAGCTGTTCTTGTGCTTCTTTTGGATTTTCTAGCTTTAGGTATACTCGAGCTAAATGACTTAAGGCGTCTAACTCTCCCTCAAAATCATCTGAATCTCTTGATTTTTTAAGGGCTTCCTCGTGAAGGGCAATTGCTTGCTTATGCTGACCCTGCATACTTAGAACTTGTGCATGACCGTCAATTGCAGCTATTTCTACTTTTGGAAAGTTTATCTCCTGCGCTAGGTTTTTGGCGTCTTGAAATTTGTGTAGAGAAAGGTTTAAATGACCAAGGCGTTTGTGCGCGTAACCAAGATTTACAATTGCTATGGCTTGAACTTGTTTATTGCCTATTTCGTTTAGTTTTGCTAATGCCTGCTGACATGCTTCGAGAGCGCTTTCATTGTTGCCCATGTCTTCGTAAAGTAAGCCTATATTTATTAGGCATTGTCCTTCTATAAGGGGACTATTAAGCTTTTCGCGTGCTAATTTATGAGCTTCTGTTAGGCTTTGTAATGCCAAGTCATAATCAGCTAACTTGGTTGATAAAATTCCTAAATTCATCAGATAGTTGGTTATTCGCTCATTATCGTTAGCTGCTCTTGCGATGCTTAGCACTTGCTGTATATCTCGAGCTGCAAGTGCGTAATCGCCTTTTAAGTGATTGATACTTGCTCGCTGATTTAGAGCATCACCTTCGAGTAGCGTGTCTTTGTTTTCTTGCGCTAAGTCAAAAGCATTTTCAAAACTTTTGAGTGCAGCATTTAGATTTCCACTGTCTCGGTAGCGCTTGCCTTCAGCTAGTAAAGCTTGGCCTTCAATAAGGTAGTTGGCTTCCAGTTTAGCTTGCTGTTTTGTCTGTTCGAAAAGGACAAAGGCTGCTTTACCGCTCGTATGAAGTGCTTGTTTAAGCCATTGTTCAGCAGTCTGTTGTTCTTGGATTTTTGATGCATGAGGCGACGCAGATTGATTAGTCATGACACCTAAACCTTTAAAACATCACATTGTTTAGGAATTCTGCGATGTCCAACCTGCCTTCACCTAACAAATCTTCATAAGCCTTATTTTTACCTTGCTGATAGATGTTTGCTGAACTTTCTACAAGCTCATCACTTAAGTCTTCTAGATCTTCTGTTAAGTCTTCAGCTAAAGCTAAGGCTAAAGCTCCTGAAATCATGGGGGTTGCCATTGACGTACCTGTCCAAGCGCCTAAGCGGTTTCCAGGAACAGGCCCAAAGACTTGCTCGCCTGGTCCTACTATTTCAAGTGTTGAACCATAGTTTGTAAAAGAAGATTTTTCATCATGCGCATTCACACTACCTACAGAGATACTAAATTCTCCTACTACCGTATCTTCATAAGCTTGATTAGCAGGGAAGGTTATTGCCTGAGTTCCACCGTTACCACTTGAAGAGACCACAAAAATGCCCTTATCGGTTGCAGCTTCGATAGCTCTTCTAATCGGCTCAGAAGGCTCTTCACTGCCAAGGCTTAAATTAATAATGTCAGCACCGTTATCAACAGCAAAATGAATTGCTGCCGCTACCGCTAGAACGTCACCACTACCATTGGGCTTAAGTACCCTTAAGGGCATAATTTTTGCTCTGGGTGCAATCTGCAAAACAATGCTAGCCACATTGGTGCCGTGCCCATAGGCCCCTTGACCTAGCTGACCAAGTTCTTGAGGTACGGGGTCATTATCAACAAAATCCCACCTATCTTTAGCGGCCACAAGTCCACCCTTAAAAGCAGCATGCTCAAGATCAATACCACTATCAATCACTGCAACGGTGACACCCTCACCTAAGTTGGAAGCAAGCCCATGGGCTTCTTGCAAGCCTAAGCTTTGCCACTTCTGGGTATTTTCAGGCAACGGAACGTACCTACCGCCGGCCCAAGCACTCACCATACCGCCGGCCCATGCGCTAACACTACCACCAGCCCATGCGCTAACACTACCACCAGCCCATGCGCTAACACTGCCGTTCATCCATGCAGTTTGCCCGCCACCCCAAAAAACATCTTGATTAAGCTCGAGTTGCCTGGAGATTTGATTTGTTTTTAAATGTGACCTGTAAAGTTCTGCGCTTGCTTTATCAAACCCTATAACGGCGTAGCCTTCTTCAGGTCGAAATAGGGCTGCTTGAGCGCTATAGGTTTTTACATAACGTTCGATGGCTTCCTGATTAGAGTAATCAAGCGTTAATAAGTAATTGGGTATTTCTGCAGTTTTTAATTCGGAGTTAGGTGTTTGTACTGAACCGCAGGCAGCAAGAAAAATAAATAGGGGTACATAAATTAGATAGTTTAGGACCTTTAAAGTCATTCAAATCGCTCCTCACGAAAAAGATGCTAACTTACTATAGCTTGGCGGTTTAAAGATCGAAACTGACCATAGTCTTAAAGGTCCATCAGACTTTAGTCCTAATGTCTAAAGTTTGCTTACCAGGTTGAAACAATTTCTCTATCAGGATTTATTGGCAGGTGAGCAATGACAATTGTACCTGAACCAATACGGCTAATAATTGAGAAAACCCCACCAAGACTTTCGACTCGTTCTCTCATACTAGCTATGCCTAAGCGTTCTGTTCTTTTACTAAGACTTTTAACATCAAAACCAGGGCCGGTATCACTAATTTCTAAGTGCAAATTTTCTTTATACTGTTGCACGCTAACTTTTGAGTCTTGGCCTTCACCATGCGTATAAGCATTGTTTAATGCTTCTTGAATAATTCGATAAACCGTAATTTTAACAGGTAAAGCAATATCCTCAGATAAAGTGCTTAATTCTAAGCTTACTTTGACCCCCGTTTTTTTCTCATTTTCTTTAACAGCCTTTTGAATTGCTTCAGCTAGGCTTAAATGATTGAGTTCAGGTAAACGCAATCCTGCGGCAATAGTCCTCATTTCTTGTAACGCATTGTTTAAAGAGCCTTGCACAGTCTCTAAATCCTTATGAAAAGCCTGATTTTCAGGTAAATGATGCGTTAGGCCATAAAGTTTAAGGACAGATAAACTCACATCTTGCGCAGGACCATCATGCAGGTCAGACCCAATACGCCGTAAAAAGCGCTCATTAACTGTGGTATTTCTGGTTGCAGCTCGTTGAACACGCTGACGTAATTCAGAGTTTTGCTCAAGAAGTAGATTTAAATTATTAACTTGATCTTGAAGTTTTTTTTGTTGCTGCTCAATGGTGTCACTACCTCGCCTAACCAAGCCTACTAATAACAGGTACATAAGCAAAATAATCCCAGCCACTAAAAGCCAACTACGCCACTGCGCTGCAAAAATTTCTTGATCAAGAGCATTGGTTAACTGATAAAACTCAGCAACCGCAATAATTTGATCACTTCCTTCTATACGCATAGGTGTATAGGTTTCTATTAGCCTTTTATATTGTTCTCGTTGGGCTTCATTTTCAGCATCACTTAAGTTACTGATATGTGAACTAACTTTACCTTGCCACGCCTCAGAAAGTTCTTCTTTTATCGGAAAGGTTTTACCAGCCCCTTCACCATATACAAGATGTCCATCGGGCCCCCAGATTTTAATATCAACAATTTCTTCTCCAAGAGGTGTTGTTGCTAAGAGTCTTTCAATTTCTGAAATACGAACGTCAGATAACCATTCGTTATCACCCAGTTCTTGAAGTTGTTGAATAATAAAATTTTCCACGTAAAGAGAAGTTGTAGCAGCAGTTCTATTAATTACACTTACTCGAATACTACGGCCCACCCACCAGCCTAACGCAAGCATGCTCATAAGTAGAATAAGAAGGCAGATAATATTAAATTTTTGAGCAAGATTAAGGCTTCGCCAGCGCTCGAGTAACCAATGAAAAGATGAAGCCATAGCTTTATTATGCTTTATTGTCATCAAGTCTTCAAATGGACTAAGGTCGAATCAATCCAAAATTTGTCAGACCAAAGTCGGATAACTATTACCCAACCTAAGCCCATTACATAGCCAGCAGAAGTTTTTTAGGATGAGCAATCAAGAGATTACAAGTTCTCAAGATTGAAAATGAAAGTTCGTTTTGGCTATTTCCAGTTTAATTTTCAGCTGTTTGAGCAAAAAGATTGAGGTAAACATTGTGTTAATGGTAGATAATATCCAAAATCAAACAATCCCTGCGCTTGGAATGAATCTCAAACAAAAGGCATCGGGCAAAAATAGGCTACGCATTGCGCTTTATTCTCACGACACCATGGGGCTTGGACACACGAGACGTAATTTGCTGATTGCCTATGCGCTTAAACGTGCAGATATCAAGGCCGACATTTTATTAATAACAGGTGCGTATGAATCAGCTCAATTCAAAATGCCTCAAGGGGTTGATTGCCTCACCTTACCTTCACTATACAAAAATACGCAAGGACATTATCAGGCAAAAGCGTTGGAAATACCTCTCGAGAGTCTCATGGATTTGCGTAGTAGCGCAATTAAATCTGCATTAAAGAGTTTTAAGCCTGACTTATTTATTGTTGACAATGTGCCATGGGGTGCGGTTGAAGAACTAAAACCCATTCTTAAAAAACTAAAAAAGAGAGGTCAAACCAAATGCGTTTTAGGCTTACGAGATATTTTAGATGACTCAGAAAATACCAAAAAACAATGGCAGGAACGAAAAAATCATAAAGCTATTGCAAAGTACTATGATGCCGTTTGGGTTTATGGTGACCCTAAAATTTATGATTTGGTTGAGCAATATGCTTTTCCTAGCGCTAGTAAGGAAAAACTCAGCTACCTTGGATACTTTGATCAACGTGTAAGACTCGAGCTTGTCTCTGAAGCTAAAGATGAAAAAGGTAAATTAGTCAAGGGGCAAGCCCCTTATGTTTTGTGTCAAGTTGGCGGGGGTCAAGATGGTCAGCGTTTAGCACAAGCATTTGCTGCTACAAGCCTACCTGAGGGTTGGAAAGCTGTCTTGGTGACAGGTCCATTTTTACCAAAGCAAATAAAAGAAGAGCTTTTAGACATAGCAAAAGCACGTACCGATTTAGACATTTATGAGTTTATTAGTGAACCTACCGTTCTTTTAAGCGAAGCTGAGAGGGTCATTTCAATGGGGGGCTATAACAGTGTGAATGAAGTACTTTCTTTTGAAAAACCCCTACTGGTAGTACCTCGCGTTACGCCAAGGCTTGAACAACTCGAGCGTGTTAAGGCCATGGAGCTACACGGCCTGCTGGATTATTTGCATCCAGATGAGCTTAGTGCTGAAGCCTTAACTAAGTGGTTGCAAGGTCCTGTAAAGACACCTCAGGTTCATGGATTATTTGAATTTGATGCTATAGAGCTCTTAGCTCAAGAAGTACGCAAGCTTTTAGCTTTGAAAGGAAATCATGTCTACGCCTAAAAGGATTGCTTATGTTGTTAAACGCTATCCACGCTACTCAGAGACATTTATTGTCAATGAAATACTAGCTCATGAAGCAAGTGGATTAGACCTTAGTATAATTTCGCTCAATGCACCTGTTGATACTCATTTTCAAGATGCTATTTCGAAAGTGCGTGCGCCTGTCAGTTACCTTTCTACAGCAAGCACTAAGGCCTCGAGCTTATGGAAAGATTTAAAAGATGTTGCTAAGGTAATACCGAATTTTTGGCAAAAACTGGGCCAGCTTGATACTGAAGATGGTACTGAGCTCTGGCAAGCAGCGATGCTTGCAAAGCTTGTTCATACGCGAGGCATAACGCATCTGCATGCTCATTTTGCTACTTCCGCTACATCTGTTGCACGGCTCGCTGCAAAGTTAGCAGATATTCCCTATAGCTTTACAGCCCATGCAAAAGATATTTTTCATGAGACTGTCGATTCATCTGATTTAGAAAGAAAGCTTATTGACGCCGAATCAGTCATTACTGTAAGTGATTTTAATCTGGACTATTTAAAAACCCGATATCCCAAAGCAAGCCATTCCTTAAAACGCATTTACAATGGTCTTGATTTAGCTAAGTTTCCTTTTGAAGTACCCATTAAACGCCCTCCCACCATCGTTTCAGTTGGCCGTTTGGTTGAGAAAAAAGGGTTTGATGTGTTGCTAGATGCATGCGCTATGTTAAAACTAAAAAACGTTGAATTTCGTTGCGAGATCATTGGTTCAGGTGACTTAGAAGAGTTACTCAAGGCTAAAATAAAAAGTTTGAATCTATCTAACGAGGTAACGCTTTTAGGTCCGCGGCCGCAAATCGAAATGATTAAACATGTACAAAACGCCAGAGTTTTTGCTGCACCTTGCGTGGTAGGTAAAGATGGAAATCGTGACGGCCTACCGACCGTACTGCTTGAAGCAATGGCGCTGGGTACAGCATGTATTTCTACAGATGTCACAGGAATACCAGAACTCATTCAAGATAACAAAACAGGTTTACAAGTACCTCAAAATAACCCTCAGGCATTAGCACTAGCATTAGAACAACTTTTGACCAATGAAGCAGAATGTTTAAGCTTAGCTATTAACGCTCGAGCTTTGATTGAAGCGAATTTTGATATTCATCAGAACGCAGTTCAACTCAGAAAACAATTTAATGCGCAACAACCAAAAATGATGGAGGTGGCCTAGTGCGTGTTGCTTATATCAGCATGGATGCAGGGGTTCCTGTTTTTGGAAAAAAGGGATGCTCTGTACATGTACAAGAAATCATTCGCGCTTTTAAACAACGTGGGGCTGAGGTTGAACTTTTTACACCGCGCTTAGGGGGAGATGCACCTGCTGACCTTAAATCAATAAAGGTTCATAAATTACCAGCCCTCCCAAAAACAAAAGTTAATGCACGAGAGTTAGCTGCTCAGGAGTTAAACCTTGATCTTCGTGAAGCTTTAGAAAAAAGCCAAGCTTTTGACCTTGTTTATGAACGCTACTCATTATGGAGTTACGCTGCCATAGCTTGGGCTAAAACGAATACTATTCCATCAATTTTAGAAGTCAATGCACCCCTTATTGAAGAACAAGAAAAACACCGTGAACTCATAGATAAAAAATCAGCAGAAGTGATTGCCGAAACTATTTTTAGCTCAGCCTCAACTGTGGTAGCAGTATCAGAAGAGGTTGCTGAATATGTTCAAACTCGAGCTCAAAGTAATTTGCATGTAGTTGCAAATGGTGTTAATTTAACGCGTTTTTCACCTAAAGTAGCAGCTAGATTAGCTGCTAACAAGGACCTACTAACCGTAGGCTTTGTTGGTACGCTCAAACCTTGGCATGGCTTAGATACACTTATTTGCGCGCAGCAGCTACTTGAAGCAACACCCGCCAAAATCAAGCTATTAATTGTGGGTGATGGTCCCGAAAAAGATCGACTTGAAGCCATGCTTTCAGTTGAACAGAAAAAAAAGGTTGTGTTTACAGGTGCAGTTGATCCAGAAGAAGTACCCGATTTATTAGCAACTATGGATGTCGCTGTGGCACCTTACCCAGCTTTGGATAATTTTTATTTTTCACCTCTTAAGTTATACGAGTACATGGCTATGGGCTTAGCTGTTGTTGCTAGCAATATTGGGCAGATACAAAACGTCGTGAAAGATGCTGAGAACGGTTTGCTTTATGAAGCGGGAAATGTGCAGAGTCTTGCTGACAAACTAAGGGAGCTTTCATCTAAGCCTGAATTACGCTCGAGTTTAGCTAGACAAGCTCGTCTAACGGCCGAGCGTCATAGTTGGGATGCTGCTTTAAGCAAGATGCTTTCCACTGTTAATTTATTGGAGACTTATGTCACGCCCTAAAAGCTTGAAGCAATCTTTACCTGGTTTGCGGCGTACTTTGGCTTATTTCTGGCCCTATGTTGGTAAAGAAAAAAAATTACTCTTCATTTCCAGTTTTGCAATGATCTTTGAAGTAGGCTTTAAACTCTTGGAGCCTTGGCCTCTTAAATTTATTTTTGATAGGGTGATTGTAGATTCAGCCAATTCGTGGCAAACAGGGTTTGTGTTTATTGATAATTTAGATTCGCAAACCCTCCTTATTGCAAGTGCTGTTGTTCTGGTATTGGCAACATCACTAAGGGCGCTATCGGCTTACCACAAGACCATTGGTTTTGCTCTTATTGGAAACCGTGTGCTTACAGAAATTCGAGGCAAGCTCTACAATCACTTGCAGCGTTTATCGTTAAATTTTCACCATAAAAGCAAAGATGGCGATGTCGTGGTTCGCATGATTAGTGATATTGGGATGTTGAAAGAAGTAGCAGTCACCGCGTTTTTGCCTCTTGTGGGTGATTGTCTGGTTCTTGTTGGCATGCTAGTCATCATGTTTTTTGTGCAATGGCAGTTAGCGCTTTTATCTTTAATCATTTTTCCACTGTTCCTTATCAGCTCTCAACGCCTAGGTAAGCGTATTCAGGATGTTTCACGAAAGCAGCGTCAGCAAGAAGGCATGATGGCCGCTACTGCTGCCGAATCAATAGGTGCAATAAAGACGGTTCAGGCTTTATCTTTAGAAAAGCATTTTGCTGAATCCTTCTCATCTCAAAATAAGAAAAGTCTCAAAGATGGCGTAAAAGCTAAACGCTTGCAAGCCCAATTAGAACGCACGGTTGACATCTTAACGGCTATAGCAACAGCCCTTGTTGTTTATATGGGGGCTCGCTTTATTAAGGCAGGTAGCTTGACACCAGGTGACCTAATCGTTTTTATGGCTTATCTGAAAAGTGCCTTTAAGCCTCTAAAAAACCTTGCGAAGTACACTGGCCGTCTTGCTAAAGCCAGTGCTGCGGGTGAAAGGGTTTTAGAACTGTTTGAGCAAAAAGTTAGCATTCAGAATAGATTATATGCAAGGCGTGCCCCAGCTTTGTCGGGTGATATTCGTTTTGAAGACGTAAGCTTTTCTTATGACAATGGTGAAACTGTTCTTAAAAATCTTAATTTACATATTCGAGCTGGCGAAAGCATCGCGTTTGTGGGTGATTCGGGACAAGGCAAATCAACACTGCTAAGTTTAATTCCGAGACTATACGACCCGAGCGAAGGACGCATATTAATTGATGGTATAGACATCCGCGACTATACCTATGAGTCTTTAAGGGCTCAAATGAGTGTGGTTTTGCAAGATAGCCTCTTATTTGCAATTAGTGTTAAAGACAATATTACGCTTGGTACGCAAAACGCCTCGCGAGATGACATACTTCAAGCCACCCTGTTAGCAAACGCTCATGACTTTATTATGCGACTCCCTGAAGCTTACAACACAATTTTAGCTGAGCGTGGTACAAGCCTTTCAGGCGGGCAGAGGCAACGCATTGCAGTAGCTCGAGCTGCCTTACGAAATAGTCCCATCTTAATTCTTGATGAACCTACCACAGGTTTAGATGAAACCAGTGAACAACTTATTATCAAAGCCTTAAGGCAATTGAGTAAAGGTAAAACCACACTTATTGCCACGCACGATCTTGCTTTTGCAGCACAGGCAGACAGAATTATTTACCTCGAAAATGGCAGAGTGCTTGAGCAAGGCAGCCACATGAATCTTATGTACTTTAATGGGCGTTACGCTGAGCTTTACATTTCACAACAAGGGGAACAATATGCTAACGCCAGCTGATGAGCAACTTGTCAAACGTGACTATAAACTCGTTGGCTTACAAACCTTGCTAGATAACGACTTGGCCTTAAAAGGCCTCCAAATGGCATTTCCTGAAATGACTATTCAAAGCGCTCAAGCAGAGTACCTGCGTTACAAACCCTTCACTAGTTGCTTAGTCAAATATGCACTTCAGACCGATCAAGGTCCAGATTTTGTCTATGCTCGAGCTTACCCTTCTGAGATTAAAGATAAACTAAGCAAAGCGGTCACTCAAATTCAAGCGGATGCCCTTGTGGTATGCGGCGAGCAAGCTATCATCTATCAGCACTTTCCTAGTGACAGAAAACTAAACTCGTTAAAGCAGCTTATTGACCATGACGAAAGAAAACGCCTTCTCGAAAATCGCTTTCCGAAGCTGAATTTACTTTGGCAATCAAAGTTAAGCCCTATTGTCTATAAACCGGAAAGACGATTTGTGGCAAAACTGCAATCTGCCAACACACAAGCAATCATAAAGCTTTACAATAAAGCAGATTTTACCAAGGCATATGCCAATGCCAAAGCTTTTTCTGAGCAAAACAGCTTTTCTACGGCCAAATTATTAGGGCGCACTAAACGACATCAGCTCTTAGCTTTTGAATTTCTCGAAGGTGACTTACTAAGAAATGCCTTAATGAACTCCCAAGACAACACAGCTTTAGTCAAAGTAGGCAGCACGCTGGCTGAACTGCACCAATTGCCATCTGAAAAACTCGAGCCACGAAGCAGATCTCAAGAAATAGCTCGAGTTACTGCGTTGACTAGCTATCTAAGTTGGCTTTTGCCTCATCTTGATAATCGTCTTTCAACGCTTAGTAAATATTTGTGTCTAAATCTAGAGCAGGCAGCTCCCTTAGGGAAAGTTGTGCATGGTGACTTTTATGGCAAGCAAATTCTGCTGAACAAGCAAAGCATAGCCGTTATTGATTTAGATGAGGCTTATAAAGGTGATCCTGCCCATGACCTAGGGCTTTTTATTGCGCATCTTGAGCGGGACAAGCTTAGAGCTATGTTAAAAAGTTCTCCAGAAGCAACGAAGCATGCTTTTTTATCAGGCTATGAGCAAACAGCCAAATCAATTCCTGCTAACCTGAATCTTTATATTGTCACTGAATTGCTTGGACTTATGCCACACTTTTTTAGGAACCGTGATGCAAATTGGCCTTTATTAACAGAAACACTTTTACTGCGTGCTGAAGAGCTTAGCCAAGCATCTCTAAAACTGAAAGCCGCTTAATGCTGTTACCCATTGACAGCTCAATGCCCTTTTTGGAAAATGCTTTGTCTAGCGCTTCTATGCATCCTCACTTTGAAAAAGTATTTGGCACAGAAATAACAGTCACCAAAGCTAAGCTCGTTCGTCATAAAGCAGCTAAGCGTTGCCTAATCGAGTATCAACTAAACATGTTCCAAAATGACCACTGGCAAGCTAAAAGCATTTTGGCTAAGGCTCGAGCCAAAGGTCTTGATAAGCGTAGCTTTGAATTACAAACTAAGCTTTGGGAATCAGGATTTTCAGATGCTAGTCGAGACTGTATTAGTGTCCCGCACCCTATTGCTTATATTGCTGAGTTGAACATGTGGTTTCAGGAAAAAGTATCAGGTGTTGAGCTTGGAGTTTTGCTTGATACGCCTAACTTTCCTGTCTTAATGACGCATGTAGCCGAAGCTCTTGTGAAACTTCATCAAAGCAACATCATTGTTAAGCGAGAACATTCTATAACAGATGAAATGGCTATTTTGACAGACCGGATAGAGCGGGTTGCGAGTACCCAAGCTAGCTGGCGTTTAAGACTCTTCAAGCTACTAAGGCGTTTAGAACGCTTAGTCTTAGATTTGCCTGAAGTTGAACCCTCACTTATTCATCGGGATTTTTATCAAGACCAAGTGCTTTTCTCAGGCTCGAGTATTTATTTGTTAGATTTTGATTTGGCAGCGATGGGTGATCCTGCTTTAGATGTAGGTAATTTTTTAGCTCACTTAGATGAGCTTGGTCTTCGTAAAGGTAATATTCGTTTATTTGAAAAGGAACAACAAACGTTTTTAGAAAGTTATTTAATTAGGGGCACTGCTAGGAGAAGCTCTATTGAAGTTTACCGATTATTAACTTTAGCAAGACATATTTATATTAGTACTTTGTTTCCTGATAGAGAAGCTACCACTCATGAGCTGCTTAACTACCTTGAAAAGAAATTGTTTTAAGGGCATTTCTGTAATTAGTTGCAGCATCAAACCATTGGTGCGACCATTGAACAAAATAAAGGTATCTGAATCACTGAACAAAATAAAGGTATCTGAATCACTGAGCATGATCTATCTGAATCCTAGCGGAGTAAAAAAGCCACTCAGTTGCTTCTGCAACGTCTTGTGGAATTGCAAATTAAACCCAATGTTTATTTGCTAGGACTTTAGTTGTAAACCTAATACTAAACTGAGTTAATCGTGTCATAAGACTGAAGGAAGTGAGAGCTTAGTCCCCTAGGTCGGAATTATAAATGTTGTAAGACTTTATAATTCAGCTTAGTACAACAACGAATCAAAAACCTTAGTCTACGTAAAGAAAGCAAAATAGAAGGTTAAAATGAACTGTGAAACTAAGACTAGACCCTTGGGGCATTGATTACGACACTGCCTTCCATGCTGAAAACGAAGAAGCAACCAGAGTTAACGTAAAAATAAAACTCGAGTATGAAACATGGCAAGCTGTTACGCCAAAAAACGAGGCTTTAAGTTATAGTAGTATTTTGTTTATTGATGGGAGTCGGCGTACAGAAGCTAGGGTTTTGCTTGAAGATGACAGCAAGCAAGTTGCATTTGGTGCTGTTGGAACTTATGGTATTGGCGCAGTAGATTGCTGCACGAAACACACAAGGCAAGCACGGTTTGTTGATTTAGAAAATGAAGTGGGTGTGAGTGCTATAAATCGCTTATGTACTTTAAGTGGTGGTTATGACGCACCAAGTTTTGATATTCCTTCAAAGCTAGGTCAACGTTTAGGTGATTTGAGTTACCGAGTAGAATCAACAGAAGAAAAAGATCCTGAAGCGGTACTAAGGAAATTGCAATTTGAAATGCTTGTGGCTGAAAGAAAACTAGCCTCAAGATTACTAGATGCTTTTCCTGAAGGCCTTATTGTAAGTGATGGACCACGCCCTAAAATTGGCTTTCATGAGAGACTTGTTGGGTACTTAAAAACCATGTATGTCTTGCCTTTAGGTGAAGATGAGCTTAAAGTTGTAAGAGAGTTAGAAGAAGGACAACGCTCACCCCTTTACCTAGTTGAAAATAATGATAAGAGCCAACAACTCTTCGAGTGCTTCCTTAGGCTACGTGACCCAAGACCCTGGCTTTACAGTTTTGCCGGTATGGTTCGCTTGCAATTAGCCGCGGGTAACAAGCCAGAAGAAAGACTCGAGTCTGCTGTTATGCAAGCAGATGCGCTTTGTGTTTTGTTGCCTAAGTTTGCTACGAAGCAGCATCAAGACCCTAGGGCGCCGCAGCAGCTTTTGCCTATTAGGGCACTTGAAACGGAGTTACGGCGTAAAATGGGGAATCCTCAAATTATTAGGCGACGCTTAACAGAGCATTTTTCTCAAACTATTTAGAAGTGTATGGGTCATTCAAAATGATGCTGACTGACAAAGCTATACTTTTCTAAATTAGCATTTAGGTTCGGAGTGGGTAAAACAATGATTCAAGCAATAGGCATGGTGCTAGGCACCGAAGATTCAACCCCTTTAAAATTTTGGTTTGCTGTTGCTGAAGCAACAAAAGTGCAGCTAGATGACATTATTTTTATAGAAGTGAATGACCCTGAGCAAAAAGGCGAAGTGGTTCGTTTTTATGGTGTTGTTGATGAAGTCAGGCGTCGTTTTGAAGGGGTTCAGTTTGATGGTGATACGGAGCTTGTTGTGCAAGGGCTCATGCCCGCCAATATTGCTTATGCAGCGCATGTTCTGGTAACAAGGGTTGAGCCTGAAGATTTTATTCCACCAGGACCTGGTGACAAAGTATTTATGGCTGTTGGTGAGGCTCTTGAAAAAGCACTCTACTTAGATAATATGGATTCACCCTTGCCAGCAGGTGTTTTGCGAAATGGTGAAGCAGGCTATTTAAACTATGACTTTATAAATGGTACTAAAGGTGCTCATATAAACATCTCAGGTATATCTGGCATTGCAACCAAAACCAGTTACGCGTTATTTTTATTGTTTAGCATTTTTAATGCAAAACATAGAACCACAAATAAAACGCTAATTGAAAACCCAAACGCAACCAAAGCTATTATTTTTAATGTTAAAGGTACAGACCTTTTTTATCTTGATAAACCTAATAAAGAATTCAAAACAGCTGAAAACAAATGGCAAGAAAAACGTCGCTCTGCACAAAGTCGCTACGAAATATGTAACTTGCCAGAGCAACCCTTCGAACGCATGGCCGTACACGCACCCGCAAGCGAAGGTGAAAATCTGGTTGCGGCTGCACCTGCTGGTGTAAGTGCTGTTCCGTACCTTTGGACCTTACGTGAATTTTGTGAGCAGCGCATGCTTCCGTTTGTTTTAACTGAGCGTGATGCCATGACGAACCTTGGTTTTTTGGTGGGTCACATTGAAGAGAAACTTTATAAACTAGCCCAAGGTCAAAAAACACCAAGTTTAGAAGTTGAACTGGGGGATGAAGGTTTTTCACTTACTGAGGAAAATTATCAAACGGAACCTATTGAAACGGGGCTTGATTTTGATGAACTTTCTGAACGAAGCGGACGCATCAGATTAAAAACGTTTGATGATTTGGTTACTTACTTAGAGTGGAAACTGCTGACTAAAGGTGCCGATGATGAAGATTCAAAAGGTGGCGACCCGCTTTGGAAAGCGCAACAAGCTAGAGGAACCATTGAAGCGCTGGTACGCAGATTACGAGGCGCAGCGAAGCATGTTAGGCGTCTCATAAGAGGTGACTTAAGTGCAAAAGCCTTTTCAAGAGCAAAGATAGATATATTAAATGATGAAAAACAAGTGCATGTTGTTGACATTCACTCACTCGCACCACTCGCGCAAATGTTTGTTGTGGGGGTGTTACTCAAACAAGTATTTGAAGAAAAAGAAGCAGGGCGAAAAGGACAAATATTTGTAGTGCTAGATGAGCTCAATAAGTATGCGCCCTCAGAAGGCTCGAGTCCTATTAAAGATGTTTTACTAGATATTGCTGAGCGTGGTCGCAGCATGGGCATTGTACTTATTGGTGCGCAGCAAACGGCTTCTGAAGTTGAAAGACGTATTGTGGGTAATGCAGCTGTGCGTATTGTGGGTCGTCTTGACGCGGCTGAAGCAGAGCGAGCCGAGTATCGTTTTATGCCAGGGTCTTTTCGGGGTCGTGCCACGATTTTAGCGCCTGGTACCATGATTATTCATCAGCCAGATGTGCCTAGCCCTATGATGCTCACCTTTCCCTTTCCAGCATGGGCAACCAGAGCAAAAGAGGTTGCTGCAGATGTGACTGATGAAGCTGCGTTAGATATTTTGGGTTGATTTTGCTAGCTCGAGTCTTGCCTAGATTAGGTGGAAGTGCGAGTCAGCGCTTTCGGTAACGCAAAACCCATTGTTCAGAAAGGCTAACAGCAAGGTACAAGCATAAGCTAATGACTACATTCACAGCGACTGCTGCGTAAGCATTAGCAATACGAAAGTTAAGTCTTTCGGTATTAGCAAAATGACCTAAACCAGACCCGCCCAAAATGTACTCAGCCACAATAGTGCCAATAAGTGCCAAGCTCACGGTAAGCCTAAGACCGCCCAGAATAACCGGTAAAGAACCTGGAAGCTCGAGTTTCAGTAGGGTGCTGCTTGCTGTTGCGCCTATGGTTTTGAAGACCTCTCGGTAGGTTTTGCCGACTTCTCTTATACCTACCATGGTTGATATAAGTACAGGAAAGACTGATATGAGGGTTGCTATGAATACTCTTGGGGCTGTGTCAAAGCCTAGCCATATGATGAGTAAGGGTGTCAATATGATAATGGGGATGGCTTGTAAGGCTACTATGTAAGGTGATAAGAGCCTTTCCATAACAACATTTCGGCCCATAAGGTAACCAATGGGTAGCCCTATGACGAGTGAACTAAAAATGCCTAGCAAAGCTATGCGTAAGGTGGCAAGGGTGTGTTTAACAAGTAAGCTTGCATTCTCAATACCTGCGTGCCAGATGGTGCTGGGTGCTGGAAAGAAGAAGCTATCTTTAGCTGCTAGTTCCCATAGTCCAAAAAGTAGGGCTGTAAATACCATGACTGTGGGTATGACCCAAGGGAACTTTATGGTACTGCGGTGTGTCTTTACAAAAGTTGAATCTGCTATGCCTAACTTTGCTCGTAGGCTAGCTTCAATGCCGTCATCATAAGCAGTTATTCTGCCTTCATTTTTGGCATCTAAAACGGTGTCTAATTTACCGTCTTTAAGCACAACCACGCGATCAGCTAAGTAAACTGCTTCGCGGATGCTATGAGTTACAAAGACAATGGTTTTCTTGGTTTTTTCATGAAGGCGTTTCATTTCTAAGTTAAAGCGTTCGCGAACTTGGGCATCTAAGGCTGCAAAAGGTTCATCTAGAAGTAAAATTTCAGAATCTTGTGCTAGCGCTCTAGCAATAGCTACCCTAGCTTGCATGCCGCCTGATAACTGATGCGGGTACCTGTCAGCATGTTCAAGCATACCTACTTGCCTTAAGACATCTTCGGCACCGTCACCTTTTCCTGTTAGTTCTCTGGGTAGGGCTACGTTTTCTTTAACAGTTCGCCAAGGTAGTAACCTGTAATCTTGAAAAACAAGTGCAGGTTTGCTACAAACTGAGACATTACCTTTGTCTGCTTTTAGCAAATCAGCAATGACTCTTAGTAGCGTGCTTTTGCCACCACCAGAAGGCCCAATAAGCGCTATGAACTCGCCTTTTTTAATGTCTAAGGTTACGTCATTTAAGACCTTATTGCCTTCAAACTCAACACAAATAGCTTCTAAACTAATGGCAGTTTTTGTATCTGGTTTAGAACTAGAGAGAGTCAGCAGGGTACTTTGCATACGGACTTAAGGATACAAGAGAGAGCAAACGAGTGCTGCGGCTTAAACAACAGCTTGAGTTGTTGCTAGCGCTTAGCTGTTTTGCTTCTGTTGCTATTCTTTTGTTTGCGGTACGATAAGCTTAATGGAAGCACTTAAAGAGCGAATTATAAAAGAAGGTAAGTATTTAGGGAATGGCATTTTGAAGGTGGATGGTTTTTTGAATCATCAGCTTTATCCTGATTTGACTATGCAAATGGGGCGTGAGTTTTGCAAGCGACTGAGTAATGAAGGCGTTAAGAACGCAAGCAAAATCATTACGGCTGAAACAAGTGGTATTGCGCCTGCTTTGTCTGCAGCGGTTGCTTTTGATGTGCCTTTGGTCTTTGCAAGAAAAAAGCGTCCTATTACTATGCCTGATGGGTTCTTTAGTAGTGAAGCACCCAGTCATACAAAGGGCGGCATTACCACTCTCATGATATCTCCTGAGTACCTTAGTTCTGAAGATCGTGTTGTGGTGATTGATGACTTTTTGGCGACAGGTCTAACGACTAAGGCTCTAATTGAAGCTATTCAGAAGAGTGGTGCAACTTTGCTTGGGGTTGGGGCAGTGATAGAAAAAGGCTTTGAAGGGGGCAGAAAAACCTTAGAGCCTTTTGGAGTGCCGATTGTCAGTTTAGCTGTGATTGAAAAGCTAGATGAGTCGGGCATTTATTTGGCTTAATGCGCGGTCGTTATGCCCCTTCACCTACGGGCCTACTGCATCTTGGTAATGCTAGGACTGCGCTTGTAGCATGGCTTCAAGCTAGAAAGCAGCAGAGTAGTTTTGTACTTAGAATTGAAGATTTAGATTCGGCAAGATGCAAAGCTGAGTTTGCGCAAGCTAATCTTGAGGAACTAAAATGGCTTGGCTTTGATTGGGATGAAGGGCCAGATCTTGGCGGACGCTTTGCCCCTTACTTACAAAGTGAGCGTTTTACTTTCTATGAAGAAGCCCTAGAAAAATTAAAGCACCAAGGACAAGTTTTTGAGTGTTATTTATCTCGAAAAGATTTACGTGAATTAGCTTCTGCCCCGCATGGAAAAATGCCTCACTATGGCATAGCAGAACGCAAGCTAAATGAAGCTCTCAAAGAACAAAAGCAAGGCACTAAACAAGCTAGTTTAAGATTCAAAGTGGATAGGACAAAGATACAGGTTAAAGATGCTTTTATGGGTGAACAGACCTTCGAACTAGGTGACTTTATAGTTAAAAGAGCTGATGGTGAATGGGCTTATCAACTAGCAGTGGTAGTAGATGATATGGCTATGAAGATAAAAGAAGTTGTACGTGGGAGTGACCTGCTCGAGTCTACAGCAGCGCAACTTTTGCTTTACGAGGCTCTTAATGCCGATGCGCCTAGGTTTTTGCATATTCCTTTATTAAACGATGAGGTAGGGGAGAGGCTATCAAAACGAAAAGGCTCTCTGACGCTAACAAGCTTAAAGTCAGAGGGTGTCAAGTCAGAAGCTATACTGGGCTTACTTGCCTACAGTTTAGGTTTAATTGAAAAACTCGAGCCTATTTCTTTGACTGAGTTACGTGGTAATTATGAGCTGGCAAAACTCTCTAAAGAAGCCTTTAGCTTAAAACCCGAGCATCTTTTATTTTTGGAGTCCTTATGAGTACGGTCAATAAAATAACTAAAATCCCTGAAGCACAAACAGCAAAAAGCGACCTTTGGTTACAAGTTCTTCCTGGTATTATAAAAAGCTACGAAGAGAAATGGCAAATAAGCATACAAGGACCCTTTCCGAATCTAAGCTTTAATTGGGTTGCTCCCGCCCTGTGTTCAGATGGTACAAAAGCAGTTTTTAAAGTTGGTCTTGAAACACATGAACTAGCAAGCGAGATAAATGCGCTTAAAGCGTGGCAAGGGAAAGGCGCAGTTCAGCTTTTAAACTCAGATGCCAAGTCAGGCGCTTTGCTACTAGAAAAGCTCGAGCCTGGCGAGTCATTTTGGCACAACAAAGATGATGCGTTGGCGACGAATGTTTGTGCTGATTTGTTGTTAGAACTCTGGCAAGCAAAAGTCCCTGAAAACACTCGTACGCTTGAAAACTGGACTCGGGAACTAGTTGATTACCATGAAAAGTCAGATGTAAAACAGCTTCCTCAAGACTTACTAGATTTAGCTATTCAATCAAGACAAGAATTGCTACAGCAAAGCGAAACCGTTTTGCTGCATGCTGACCTGCACCATGACAATATACTCTCAGCAACACGGCAAGCCTACCTTGCTATAGACCCCAAAGGCATAGCTGGTCCCAAAGGCTACGATGTTGCCTCTTTCTTAATGAACCCATATGGTGTTGCTAAAGAAAAAAAGCTCAAACAAATACTAGAAAAACGCCTAAACATCTTCGCAGAAAAGCTCGAGCTTAGTGTCAAAGAACTAGCTTCTTGGGGCATTATGCATTGTGTTTTATCTGTCGTCTGGTCACTAAGTTATGATGGTAGTTTTAACGGAGAACCTGAACCTCTAGAAATAGCTCGAGTGCTTAAGCAAATTGCGTTATAAGAAAAAGTGAAAAGTCACAGGTAAAAAGTCTCTGCAGAGACTTTTTACCTGTGACTTAAGCTGTTC
>CAZWJZ010000024.1:0-15543 GCA_964634665.1 uncultured bacterium
GGGTAAATGACTAGGTTTTGAGCTAGTGTAGTTGTGAAGAAAAACAAACTAATAACCAATAAACGTAAACGCATGGGTGCCTCCTGAACGGCTTTCTTTTGTTACTCAAGCAAGCTCGAGTTTTTTTCTTATTTTGTTACTCTAGCTTAGTAGCAAGCTAATAATTTGGTTTATTTTTACTCTTTTTGATGCGCTTAGCACTATTGAGTCAAATTCACCCTAGACTGTCTTAAACAATACCTTACTAAGCTTAGGCTACACATTAATACTTTTAACTGTCGGTATAAGAAAGAACAGTTTTCACAATTCTTAATACTAAAGCGCATCTTTTTCATTTGAATGCGTCTAAACAATACTCGAGTGATATTTTTTAGCTACTGTAACGTTTGCGTAATGAAACGACTTTAAACTTAGCTTACTTATGGATACTCTTGCTAGCCTTAAAGCAGAACGTTTTGCAGTTTTACCCCCCACTAGTCTTGGGCAAGTACTTATTGTCGAAGATAGTCATGCTATTGCTACCGTCTTAACCCGCTTGCTTGATCGCGAAGGCTATAAAACAAGTTTATGCTCGAGTGCGCCTGAGGCAAAAAGATTTATTGCCACTGAGAATTTAGCTAATTTTGGCTTGGTTTTACTTGATATTAATTTACCTGGCGGTACTGGTTTTGATATTTTGCAGGTTCTTAGGGAAACTTCGAGCGTTCCTGTAATCATGGTGTCAGCCCTGAAACAAGATCATAATATTGAGCGCGGCTTTGAACTTGGCGCGCAAGATTTTATGACCAAACCCTTTAATCCGCGTGAACTTTTGTTACGCGTTAAACAGCACATGACCGTTAGCTAAGATGTGGTTTAGACCCGGAATCGTTAGTTTTGTTGGCTTATCGCTCACTATTTTTTTAGCTGTGAGTGCAAGCTTAATTGCCTTACTTATTAATGGTTTGGTCGGGCTTATTAATGAGTCTTTTGGTAATGATGCTTTTTACGTTATTTTCACGAGCATTATGATTTTGTTTTTTGCCCTTCTTAGCTTGTGCGGTTTTCAGTTTTTTCATCATAATTACACGCAAAATCGTTCTCAACAACAAAAAGAACGCGTTAATTACTGGACAAATGTCTTTAGTGACGTTATTTTGTTTA
The DNA here is from genome assembly GCA_964634665.1 of uncultured bacterium. Classification (GTDB taxonomy): domain Bacteria; phylum Deinococcota; class Deinococci; order Deinococcales; family Trueperaceae; genus JAHEBB01. The sequence continues at coordinate 1,144 of CAZWJZ010000024.1, forward strand.
ATGACAAAGCACCCAAAGAAGTAACTGAAGGCGCTGCTGCTCAAGCCATCTTAGAGCTTAGTGAAGGCTTTGATGAGGCAACTGCAAATAAGCTAGCTGACTTGTACTGCGAGTATGGCTTTTTAAGCAAAGACCTTAAAGTACTTCATGGTAAACACTCAGCTGAGACACGCTCTAAAGTTTTAGAGCGCTTATCTTTGGTTAAGCATCCTGCTATTATTCGTAGTTTAGAAAAAGAATTACAACGCAAAGAACCCGAACTTCGCATCTTAGCCTTTCAAGCACTCGCTAGGCTTTTTAGTCACTCGAGCTTTTCTCCAGATCAGGTGAAGCGTGATTTGCTTCCTTTTATTACGGATAAGCGCTTTGGCTTAGGCTTGGTTGAAGAGGCTTTGGTGGTTTTGGGTGTCAATGCGGGTGCCATTCTGTATACGCTTTTATATGAAGGGCATGATGAGGCTTTGGTTAGGTTAGCGTTAGGGGTAGTGGGTCGCTCTAAACAGCAATTATGGGCGCATTGGTGTGCTGCTTATATTAGGCATGATAATAAAGAATTACGTGCAGCCGCTATTAAGGCGTTAGCTGGCTTGCAGTTTGTACCACTTTACGCTTATGACTCACTTGAAGCTTGTTTAAAAGATGAAGTTTGGTTTGTCAGGGCGCAATCTGCCACGAGCAGTATTTATTTGTTAGATGACATTGAGGAGCAGCTTATTGACTGTCTTGCTGATCAAAATTGGTGGGTTCGGTTTAATGCTGCTAAAGCGCTTAAAGAAAGAGGCTATCAGGGCTTAAGGTATCTTACTTGGGCAAGTGAACATCATAGTGATCGTTACGGTAGAGATATGGCTAAACAAGTTCTGGCCTTACCAAGCTCATGAGTTTCTTAGTCATACTTCAGGGCAGCATTCTTATTTATTTTGTCATTATTAATTTATCTTTTGCTTTCTCTCTTTATATTGCCTCAAAAGAACTGGGTTATCTATTGCGTATAGGTACAGACATTAATTTGAGAAGCCTACTCGAGCGTGACTTTTATAAGCCTATTTCTTTGCTGGTGCCTGCTTATAACGAGGAGGCAACCATTGTTGCGTCTTTGCATTCTTTACTTAATTTGCATTACCCTGAGTATGAGGTTATTGTCGTAAATGATGGTTCTAAGGATGCTACGAGTAGCATTATGAAAGAGCATTTTGACCTTTATCCTGCGGTTATTTATACGCGAAAACTGATTGAAACCAAACCTATTATGGGTATTTATAGGTCACGTAAGTACGCTAATCTTTTGTTTATTGATAAAGCGAATGGCGGTAAAGCGGATGCGCTTAATACGGCTTTGCTTCATGCGCAGTATCCTCTTTTTTGTGCTATGGACGCAGATAGTTTGCTTGACGCAGAAGCGTTGTTGCGTTCGGCTCGGCAATTTACCGAAGATGATACGTTGTTAGCGACAGGTGGCACGATTCGTGTGCTTAACAATGCTGATACTGAGTCCGGTCAAATTATGCGTTTACGTGCCCCTAAAACATGGATTGAGCGCTTTCAGGTGATTGAGTACATTCGGGCTTTCTTAGCAGGTCGTACAAGCCTTAGTAACTTAGGTATGCTGCTTATTATTTCAGGCGCGTTTGGTATTTTTAAGCGTAGTGCCGTGATTGAAGTAGGCGGTTACCGTACCGACACGGTCGGTGAAGATATGGAGTTGGTACTTAGGTTGCACCGTTGGGCTAGAGAAAAGAAAATGCCTTACCGTATTCGCTACAGTATGGACCCTATTTGCTGGACGCAAGTTCCGAGTGATCTTAAAACTTTACGTAAGCAGCGTAACCGTTGGCATAGAGGCTTATGGGAAACCCTCTGGAATCATCGTAAGCTTCTTTTAAACCCGCGTTATGGGCGCATAGGCATGGTGGCACTGCCTTACTTCTGGCTTTTTGAAGCCCTTTCCCCTCTGATTGAAATGGGCGGTTATGCACTTATTATTTACCTCATTGCAGCAGGGCTGCTTAATCCTATTTTTGCGAGCTTATTTACGGCACTCGCTATTTTAAGCGGCATCTTGGTTTCTTTAGCAGCCTTTGGCATAGAAGCTTTTATGAGAAACCGCTACCCAACCCTTAATGACCGCCTTATATTGCTACTCGCTAGCATTTTAGAGAACTTTGGCTACAGGCAAATTTTGGCATGGGAGCGCTTTATTGCAACCTTCCAAGTTTTTAGAAAAAAAGGTCAATGGGGCGAAATGAAACGAGAAGCCATAAAAACCTGAGAACGAGTCTAAGCTTTAGCTTCAATCGCATTGCTAGTATCGTCCCATGCAGTCATAAGACCTAGTAGGTCTTGCTCTAATTTACTGTGCTTTATACCTAAATCAGTAATCTCTTCAGGCTTTAACTTAGCACTATTTTCAAGCTGCTTATTCACAGCCTCTAAGTCTTCTTCTAAAGCAGCAATATCAAGCTCGAGCTGCTCGAGTTGGCGTTCTAATTGCCATTTGCTTAAGGCTGATTCTTTGCTGCTTGGGCTGTTTGTTTGATCTTGACTTGCGGTCTTATCTTGTTTTGCTTTGACCGCTGACATGGTTTGGTTTGCTGCCGAATTTTGACTGAGTTCTGAGTTTTGCTGAATTTTGAATTGGTAATAATCCCAATCACCATCAAAAGCAGTAAAGCGTCTTTCTTTGACTTCCCAAATAAGATTTGTTGTTTCTTTTATAAAGCGTCTATCGTGACTCACAATAATGAGTGTACCTGTGTAATTAAGTAAAGCTTCTTCTAGCGCTTCAATCATTTCAACATCAAGGTGGTTGGTTGGTTCATCTAAAATAAGTAGGTTAAACTCACCAAGGGTTAGTTTGAGTAAGGCAAGGCGCGCTCTTTCACCACCAGATAAATCTTTAATGAGTTTGTACTGCGCATCGAGCGGGAACATAAAACGGCCCAATAAATTATGAGCTTCTTTGTCTCCTGTTAAACGAATCATTTCTTCCATGAGAGTAGCTTCTGGCTCAACACCCCGTAATTCTTGATCGTAATAACCAAGCCTCACACGACTACCGTAACGCAAAACTACCTTAGGGTCATCACTCACAATAGTGCCCAAAACCGTTTTTAAGAAGGTTGATTTACCCGCACCATTAGGGCCAACCAAGGCAATGCGTTCATGCTGGCGCACGGTAAATTCAACATCTTTAAACAACTGTTTATCTTTAAAGCGTTTACTTAAATGCTGAGCTTGCAGCACAATATCGCCACTTTCACTACAGTTAAAAGCAAAGCGTGTGCTGCCTTGAATACTATCAGCATCGCCAATCATGGCATCCTCTAAACGCTCTACCCGCTTAAACATAGCGTTAGCACGACGGTGCAACTTAGCGTTTTGACCTGCCCATTTTTTCATGCGCAAAGCAGCCGTCTCGACCCTGTCACGCTCACGAACTTGGTTTTTACGCGTTAGCTCTTCAATTCGTAACTGCTCTTCACGGTAAGCCCTGTAGTTACTTGGGTTGCCGTTATGGCTGCGCAAAATACCAAAGGCAATTTCTGCTGTTTGGTTACAAGCTCTATCTAAAAACTCACGGTCATGACTCACCAGTAAAATGCCACCAGGGTAACGGTTTAGGTAAGACTCGAGCCATGTCCTCATAGCCATATCTAAGTGGTTGGTAGGTTCGTCTAAGAGTAGGACATCAGGTTGCGCCATTAGGAGTTGCGCTAAGCCTAGGCGGGTTTTTTCGCCACCACTTAAACTTTTGGCGCTTTGTTGTTCGCGGCCTTTAAAGCCAAGGGCGCTTAGTACCGCGTCACGGCGACTACGCCTTTCATAGCCACCCCGTCGGGTAAAAACTTCGTGTAGCACTTCCCATTTTTCGTAAATCTTAGGGTCAGCTAAGTTCTGCTCTAAGCCTTCTAATTCTTTTTCAAGCTTGTCTAAGTCAGCAAAGGCTAATTCACTTACCTCTAAAATGCTGCTGTCATCTTCAAATTTTGGGTCCTGCTCGAGTTTGGCAACGGTAACGCCGGGTCTTAAAAAAACTTTGCCACCATCTAGTTCTATGCGCCCTGCAATAATATTCAGAATAGTGCTTTTGCCTGAACCGTTACGACCTATGAGTGCCATGCGGTCTTGGTCACGCAGTTCTAGGGTTGCGTCTTCAAGAATGGTTTGTTCACCGTAGTATTTGTCAACTTGGTTTATGGAGGCGAGAAGCATAGCGGTTTGATTGTACACGACTAAAGCTAAACTTGCTTGTTCTGTAATTCGCCTTAGTGTCTTTGGTAAGCCAAATAACTATATACCTTATTTAATAAGGCGTATATTAAAAACATGATTGTTTTGAACTTTTTATCCCTCCTCATGGTGTTCACAGCAATAACCAGTGTGTTTGTCATAGCTGCGTGGGCAAACGACTTTTTAGAAGCTTTATTCAGCGAAAAAGAAAAACCTTTGAGCGTTCAAGAGAAACCCTTTACAAACTACCGTCAACCCCAAACAGAAATAAGCGAAACTCGAGTGACTGCAAAAATCATTAGGCTTAATTCTGAAAAAGAAGCTAACCCTGTTACTGACTTAGCCAAAGCCGCTTAAATCGTTTGCGTGTCTTTCCAAGAATAATCGCTTCTGCCTTGAAACAAAGCTAAAATAGCAGCCGAGTTACACAACCTTTTCTGAAACTATGGTGCTGCTTATTGCGCATCCAAAATACAAACCTTGCTTTACAAAAAAGCTGAAAACAATGTAATTCAAAACAATTAGCTAAAGCCAAAAGCGCTACACTGTCAAGCATGATTAATTCTGATATTGCAGCGAGTGTCTTAAAAATCCCTTTACGTTACGGCGCAGATTTTAGTGAACTTTACATAGAACGCTGGCAACGCCGCAGCATGAAAACCATTAATAACGAAGTCAAAGAAGCCAACAGCTCCATTGAGCTAGGTGCAGCTTTAAGACTTTTTTACGGTACCGAAGTGGTTTACGCTTACACCAATGACCTTAGCGAAGAAGCCTTAACTGAACTTGCAGAAACCCTAGCCAAACTCAAAGCCAGCCAAGGCCAACCTGACGCCAGTGGTAAAGGCGGGCTTGACTTTAGAACCTTTAGAAAACAAAGTCACACAAGCTTGCATGCACCCACAAAACCCTTTAACTCTCAAGATAAACGCTATAGACTCGAGCGTCTCCTAGAAATAGACGCTGCTGCGCGTATTGCACCCGTCATTAAGCAAGTTCAGGCTGGCTTTGTTGAGTGGGAACAAGATGTACTGGTTGCGAACAGTGAAGGTGTTTGGGCTGAAGATAAGCGTGTTCGCAGTCGCGCCATTGCGCAAGTTATTGCAGCTAATGACAGTGATACCCAGACAGGCTCGAGTGCGCCGGGTTTAAGTATGGGCTTAGAGTTGTTTGATAAGTTTAGCCCTGAATCTATTGGTAAAGCAGCAGCTGAGCAGGCTATTACAAATCTTAATGCTAAAAAAGCGCCTGCGGGTAGCATGCCTGTGGTAATTGGTAATGGATTTGGCGGCGTTATTTTTCATGAGGCTTTAGGGCATCTTTTAGAAACCACTTCGGTTGCAAAAAAAGCTTCGGTACTGAGTGACTTGTTAGGTGAAGAAGTTGCTAGTAAAACTGTGACTTATATTGATGATGGTACCAGTAAGCATGGTTGGGGTTCATCTGAATTTGATGATGAGGGTATGAAAACTGAGCATACGACGCTTATTAAAGATGGCATTTTAGAGGCTTATATGGTTGATAAGTTAGGCGCGCTTAAAACAGCTTACCGTGCAACAGGCTCTGGGCGCAGGCAAGATTACACCTTTGCACCAACCTCTCGTATGCGTAACACCTACATTGCACCGGGTGACACAGCAAAAGCAGATTTATTTAAAAATATTGAGTATGGTTTGTACGCTAAAAACATGGGCGGCGGGCAGGTTAAACCGGGTACAGGTGATTATAATTTTGCGGTTCGTGAAGGCTATATCATTCGTAATGGCGAACTTCAAGAAGCTGTTAGGGGTGCCATGCTGATTGGTAAAGGCCCAGAAACTATTAAAAAAGTGGTAGCTGTTTCAGATGATTTAGATTTAGGTCCCGGCATGTGTGGTAGTTTGTCAGGCAGCATCCCGACAGAAGTAGGTCAACCTCATCTTCTAGTAAGTGATATTATTGTAGGGGGTGAAGCATGAGCCGTTACTTAAGCACTAAAGAAGCCCATGCTTACCTGCAAAGCCAAGCCAAAGCGCTAGACATTGAACTTGAGAGTCTGGCAACAGAAACAAGAGAACTAAGTTTAGAATCCTTTAACCATGACTTATCTCAAATAACCCAAGCAAGTCAGGGTGGCATTGGCATTCGGGTAATTAAAAACGGCAAAACTGGCTACGCTTCAACCGAAGAGCTAAGTCAAGATGCGCTTGACTGGGTTATTAAAGAAGCCAGTGAAAATGCTGATTTGCAAACCGAAAGCGCAGGCTTTTTACCCAAATCACAAGCCTTAGGCTATAAAGATATGTTAAGTGAAGGCTTAAGTGCACCCTTAGAAGAAAAAGCAAATGCCGTACTCGAGCTTGAGAAGGTAATGCGTGAGGATGCACGTACCAAACAAGTTTCTACGAGTCGGTATAGCGAAAAGGAATCTCAGATTTCGCTTGCATCTACGCAGGGTGCAGATGGGGGTTACCGAAATGGTTACAGCATTCTTTTGGGTTCGCTTATTATGCAGCAAGATAAGAGTTTAAAGCAGGGCTTTGAATATCAGTTAGAGAAAGAGTTTCATGCTTTAGAGCCGGGCAAAACAGCTTTGAACATGATTGAGAAAACAGCAAGACAGTTGGGTGCTCAGAATTTAAAGACTGGTCGTTATACCGCTTATTTTGAACCTAAAGCCTTTGCCCAGATGATGGGTTTGTTGCTGTTTATGCTTAACGCTAAAAATGTAACTGAAGGCAAAAGTCGTTTTGCTGATAAGTTAGGTAAGCAGGTTGCTTCTAGTTTAATAAGCGTGATTGATGACCCTAATTTAGAAAATGGCAAAGCTAATCGCCCTTTTGATAGTGAGGGTACGCCTACGGAACGTTTGAGTCTTATTGAAGCTGGGGTTCTGAAAAGCTTCTTGCATAATAGCCAAACCGCTAAAGAGCTTGGTCAAACCAATACAGGTCATGCCAGTCGTAGTTACCAAAGCAGTCTTGGTATTAGCCCTTCTAATTTCTTTTTAGAAACAGGTGCGGGTGTACAGGCAACAAATGGTGTCATTGTGACTGATCTTATGGGTTTTCATGCCGGTGCAAACCCTATTTCAGGTGACTTTAGCTTGCAAGCCTTTGGTTTAAAAGTTCAAGATGACAGTATGCAAGCCGTAGAGAACTTTGCTATTTCGGGTAACATTTTAGATTTACTTAATAAGATTAGTGCTGTGGGTAACACACTCGAGTGGTCAGTGTTTGGTGGTCTTGTGGGTTCACCTATGGTTGAGGTGCAAGATTTATCGTTTGCTGGCGAATAGCTTTGTGTTTGATAAAAATAGGTAGTTAAAAGGTATGAGCGAATTGCCCAAATATATTGGATATATTCGCTCATTTGCTTAATGAGTTCTTTAGGTGTAACCCCTTAAGTTTAATCACTTTGCTTTCCATTTCCCTCATCAACTTTTTTGAAATAGGTTTAGGGCTGCATAGTGCAAGAGCATGATGGTTTTGCCATCTTGAATGCTTCCTGTTTCAATCATGCTAAGCGCTTCGCTAAATTTAAGCTCGAGTACCTCTATGTCTTCACCTTCTGTTTCTATGCCTCCGCCTTTACTTATACGCGAGTTTGGGTCATAACTGGCTATAAAGAAGTAGAGTTTTTCGGTGACTGAGCCGGGGCTCATGTAGGCTTCAAAAACTTTTTTGACTTCTTTGACACGGTAGCCTGTTTCTTCTTCAGCTTCGGCTTTTATGCGTATTTCTGGGCTGGCTTCGTCTAGTAGTCCTGCGGCTGTTTCAATAAGTAGCCCATCAGCTAAACCATTGACAAAGGTAGGAAAGCGAAATTGTCTGGTTAAAATGACCGTTTCTTGCGCTAGGTTGTAGAGCAAAATAGTAGCGCCATTACCACGGTCATAGGTTTCACGGCTCTGGGTTTGCCATTCACCATTGTTTCTTTGGTAATCAAAGGTGGTTTTTTTAAGAACGTACCAATCATCTGATAAAGTCTCAGTCTTTTTTATGCGTATGCGCTGATTCACGGTTGCTTAAACACTCCTTTGCTTCACAAATCGATTATGCGTGCAATTTCGTGCAAAGTCAAGTAATTTCGTGTATACTTGTGTTATGTTAACGCAGCATCGCAAGCAGCACATCTTAGCTGTCTTAGCTAAGGATGGACAGGTCATAGCCAAAAGCCTCGCTCAAGAACTCGAGCTTTCAGAAGACACTATTCGTCGTGATTTACGTGAGCTTGCGAAAGAAGGCTTACTACAACGTGTTCATGGTGGTGCTCTGCCTGCTTCTGCTGCAGTTGCTAATTTTGCCACCAGACAAAGCATTGCCACAGACTCTAAACTTGCCATTGCTCGCGCAGCTGCAAACTTAATTCAAACAGGTCAAATTGTTATCCTTGATGGGGGCACTACCACCGTTCAGCTAGCAAGACAGTTACCCAAAACCTTAGCCGCAACCATCGTTACACATAGCCCAAGCGTAGCAGTAGAACTTGTCGAGCATCCTCATATCGACATTATTCTTATTGGCGGCAAGCTCTTTAAACACTCAGTTGTAAGCGTTGGCGCTACTGCTCTAGAAGCACTAGCGCAGATACGAGCAGACCTATTTTTTATGGGCGTAACCGGCATACATCCCCAAGCAGGTCTAAGCACGGGTGACCTAGAAGAAGCGCATATGAAAAAAGCACTCAGCAAGCAAGCAGCCGAAACCATTGTGCTAGCCTCCAGCGAAAAACTGGGGGTCGCATCAGCCTACCTCATTATGCCAGTAGCTGACATAAGTAGCTTAGTAGTTGAAAAGCAAACACCCAATAAATTACTCGAGCCTTACAAACAACTTGGCATTACAATTACTCGAGCGTAGTAGCAAACGTTAAAACTATGGGGTTTTATGTTTTATAGAGCACAGCTAAGTTCCTTTAAACTACGCATCGTAATGGCATTTCCACGAATAGTAGCACCATCAAACCATTCGTTCGACCTAGGAGAGTAAAAATAAAACAAATTCTCTTTTCTGATATTACTCCTTGAACTAGGACCAGAAGCTTATTTTTATACTTTTTCTTGAGTTGCATCCTACCGCTTAATCCGCTATACTCTTTATTTGGCTCTTAAGCTACGCTAAGCTTTTATGCTTTTATGCCTATTTTGATTAGCAAAACTATGAAATAAAAGAATTTTATTAAGACTCTGCAAGCCTGAGAGTCGGAGGTAATGAAGATGTTCGCAGTAATTCAAAGTGGTGGCAAACAATACCGCGTCAACCAAGGCGATGTCGTCAGACTCGAGCTTTTAAAAGCTGAACCTGGTGATACAGTTGATCTTCCTGTTGTTATGCTTGGTGGCGATGAGCCTAAAATTGGTACACCTCTTGTTGAAGGTGCAACCGTTAAAGCACAAGTTCTTACGCATGGTAAAGACAAGAAAATTTATGTAAATAAGTTTAAAGCGAAGTCTAATTACCGTCGTCGTAATGGACACCGTCAAAACTTTACCTCAGTACGTATTACTGAGATTGCTTAAAAGGAGTTAAGTCATGGCACATAAAAAGGGTGTTGGTAGTTCAAAAAACGGTCGTGATAGCCAGTCAAAGCGTCTTGGTGTAAAGCGTTTTGAAGGTCAAGAAGTTCTTGCCGGTAACATTCTTGTTCGTCAGCGTGGTACCAAATTCAAGCCTGGCTTTAATGTAGGTCAAGGTAAAGACCATACACTTTTTGCTCTTCGTAATGGTGTTGTTCGTTTCGAAAACAAAGGCAACAAAGGTCGTTTTATAGTTATTGATGAAGTTGCAACTGACGCAATTTCAGCTGATTAATTGGTTTATTAAAAAAGCTAACGCGGGTCATTGCGACTCGCGTTTTTTCGTTTTTAAGATTCAAAGTTGTACCTAAGGAGCCGATTGCTTTAAACTCAGAGTTTAAAGCAATCAACACACATATGTCTTTTAGAGACGTGATTGATATAACAGTAAAAGCAGGTAAAGGTGGCGATGGGGGCTTAAGCTTCTTACGCTTAAAATACATGCCTAAAGGCGGCCCAGATGGCGGTCATGGTGGTAAAGGAGGCAGCGTTTATATAGAAGCACTAGACGCCGTTGCCTCACTAGACCGCTTGGTTGGCAAACGCATGCAAAAAGCAGGCACAGGTGGCCAAGGTGAAGGGCGCAACCGAGCAGGCAAAGACGGTGATGATCTCGTCATAAGAGTACCCGTAGGCACAACCGCTTTTGACAAAGAAACAGGCGAAGTTATCGCTGACCTAACGCAAGTAGGTCAAGTAGAACTCTTAGCGCAAGGTGGCTTAGGTGGCAGAGGCAACTCATCCTTTTCAAACGCAACACGCCAAGCACCCCGCTTCTTTGAAAAAGGCATACCAGGCGAACAAAGAGAACTCAGACTCGAGCTTCGCATGATTGCAGATGTTGGCTTGGTAGGTTACCCAAATGCTGGTAAGTCGAGCTTACTGGCTGCCATATCTAATGCAAATCCTGAGATTGCTTCGTATCCTTTTACGACTTTAAGCCCAAACTTGGGCGTTATTGAACGTGATATGCAACGCTTCACCATGGCAGACATTCCTGGCATCATTGAAGATGCGCATAAAGGGAAAGGTTTAGGCTTAGAGTTTCTTAGGCATATTTCTAGAACGCGTTTGCTTATTTATGTACTTGATATTTCTCAGGAACCAGCTGAAACGTTTGAGGCTTTAAAACGTGAGTTAGAAGCTTACGATGATTTGCTTTTAGAACGTACCGCGCTTATTGCGTTAAATAAGATTGATTTGGCAGATACCCATGAGGTTAATACCCTCATTGAAGATTTAACGCGTTTTGGTTTACCTATTTTGCCAATTTCAGCTGAAATGAAAACCAATCTTGATGAATTGATTGAAAATTTATTTGCGCTTATACCGGAAAAACCTGCTTTAGAGCCTTTAGCAAAAACTAAGACCAACAAAACTGTAGCTGGTACAGTCGTTAGGCGTGCCTTGTCAGGGGAAGCTTGGGTCGTAACCAACCCTGAGTTAGAAGCTGTTATTGCTAGATTTGATGCGAGTAACCCTGAAGCTGTGTCTTATTTGCAGCATCACTTTAAACACGTGGGTATTTATAAGCAGCTTAAAAAAGCAGGCGCTCAAGATGGTGATGATGTCATTATTGCTGACGCTGTTTTTGAGTATTTTGATGAAGAAAAGCAAAAAGCTGAGTCGTCATAAACCTAACATTTAGGATGCTATTATTAAAGTACACTGGTGCTAGTGTGTAAGTTACTTACGAGCACAGCTTGCCTATTCAATAACTACCCTATATCCTTTAGGTTAAGAGGCTGAGGGGACTTAACATGAACGCTTTCTATGTCATACTTCGGAGATTGCATTGTTGAAAAACACCGCTTTAACCCAAACCAATCAGTCTATTTTTTCGATGAATAGTCCTTGTGAAAGGTCTAGTTTGAATCATTACTGCAAACGTGTTAGGCAGCTTGTTAGTCAAAAACGCTTTGAACATATTGAGCGTGTAAGCATATTGGCAGAACTTATTGCCAGAGCAAATAATTTCTCTGAAGATGATATTCGTGCAACTTGCTTAGCAGCTTTACTTCATGATGCCGCTAGAGATTTAGATGCAGAGCGGATGTTTGAACTTGCCCCCCCAAGCAACGACTTAGAGAAAACCCATCCTCTTTCTTTACATGGAACAGCAGGGCGTAAGCTAGCTGAACAATGGGGCGTGACAGATGAGCGGGTTCTTAGCGCCATTGAGGGTCATGTTTTTGGTGTCTCACTCACAAATCCTATTGGCATGGCTGTCTATATTGCTGATGTCTCTGAACCTGGTCGCGGTGTTAATGATGACATTCGTGAATTAGCCATGACCAATTTATCTAGGGCTTACCAAAGAGCAGTTGACTCTAAAGTTCGCTACCTTAACGCCAAAGGTAAAGCTGTTCATCCTACAACCTTAAGAGTCTATAAGGAAATTTGTGAACTCGCATAAATCATTAGTAAGAGCTCGAGTTTTGCAATTTGCAGGCATTATCATTGCGATGCTTGGCTTAGTGGGTTACTGGTTTAACCGTGATGTTGCTAAGGCTGAATTAACAACAGAGCAGCGCACATTACTTAATTTAGAAGATAACGAGTTTCACGCTAGCTTTTTAGTAGCTGGCTTAGACATTGGTTATGATCGCTCTAAAATTCAGGTTACCTATGCACCTGTAACCGGTGAAGCGCAATACACGTATACAGGTAAAAGATATGCTGATGGCGTTCTTACTGACACTATTCTTTATGTAAATATTCAAAATAGTGATGTGACCATGATTGCTATTCCTAGAGATATTTACTTACCCGAATGGCAAACAAAAATTAATAGTATGCATCATTACAAAGGCGCTGAAGGTTTAAAACAGAGTGTTGAAAACATTTTAGGCTTACCGATTGATTACTACGCAATCATAAATACCGAAATTTTTGCCAATATGGTTGATGCGCTAGATGGTGTCAATGTTTATGTCCCCAAACTCATGCAGTATAGAGATGTTGCGGGTGGTTTAGACATCTATTTTGAAGAAGGTATGCAGCATTTAAATGGTGAAGACGCCACCAAATTCATTCGTTATCGCTCAACATCAAGGGGTGATATAGATCGCATAGATAACGTGAAACGCCTTGCTAATGCTTTACTAGCAAGAGTAAAAGAACTGAATGTTCGTGCAGTCACAAAATTTCCTGGAATTATTGACGCTTTCTTTACGGATGTAGAAACAAATGCAACACCCGCGCTAGTTAAAGAACTTTTACCTCACATAGGCAGCTTACAAATAACAACAGGTACGCTTCCTATCCACTTTATAGAAGGAACAAATGATTTAACCTTCTACCCAAATGAAGTTAACCAATTTTTAGCAGAAAGCTTTGGTGGAGAAGCCAAAACCTTTGCAACTGCACCCGAACTCAACTTACTCATTACCAATAGAAGTGGCACTCAAGGCTTAGAAGAACTCTATTTAGAAGAGCTGGTAACCCTAGGCATAGCCAAAACCAACATAATAACGCGAGAAGAACCGCAAGATGGCCTGCCTACTTATCTTTTAAGTAATCAAGCTAACTGGGAAGATGCCGACTACTTTAGAAGCCTCTTTCAACTAAGCAAACAACAAATTGATAGACTGCCTGTTGTAGCTGGGCAAAATACAGATATAGAGCTTGTTTTAGGACCAGATGCTGCCAACAGTATGCTCGTCAAAAATGCCCTAAACACCATACAAGCTACCGTAAATCCATGATAGAGGTGACACCATTACCGCACTAAGCGTACCGCAAGAAGTTCAATTAATTGTTGATGCTCTAGATGACAAAAGAGCTCTAGATATAACCGTGCTTGACCTAAAAAGCGTATCTGAATCTTTAGATTACTTTATTGTCGCCACAGGCGAATCAGGCCTGCAACTCAAAGCCCTAGAAGAAAGCGTAAAAATGAGCCTAAAAGAACATGGCGTTCTACCAAAAGGCATTGAAGGCCCACCTAACAACTGGCTACTCATGGACTACATCAATGTCATTGTGCATATCATGAGCCCTGACGCCAGAGAATTTTATGACCTAGAAAACCTCTGGGCAGACGCTGAACGGCTTGAAATCATCCCTAACTAAACTGTGGCAAGACACTGGTCTGAAACCATCGCAAAACAATATTTAGAAGAACAAGGCTACAGCATTTTAAAAGAAAATTACGCCATACGTGGCGGCGAAATTGACCTCATTGTCAAAAAAAATGAGGTCATCATCTTTATAGAAGTAAGACAACGCTCGAGTATCAACTTTGGAACTGCGGCTGAGAGTTTAAGCGCAACTAAACTAAACCGTATTCGTAAAACTGCTATTCATTACTTAGTAAAAACCTTTGGCCATACTGACGTAGCCATGCGCTTTGACGCTGTTTTACTATCTGGTAGCAAATCAAGCTACACACTCGAGCATTTAAGTAACATTTTGTTTTAGAAGCTAGCTCAAATATCACTTATCCTTTGAAAAAACATGCGAATAGAGCAATTTATACCTAACCACAACAGTTCTCATTAATTTTAAAGGTCATAATAGTGACTAATGATTATTGAAGAGCGCACCATTACTGACTTACAGGCAAGCATGCAAGCATTTGAGTTTGGCTCTGTTGATTTATGCAAGGCTTA
>CAZWJZ010000024.1:15553-15912 GCA_964634665.1 uncultured bacterium
AGGCTTATCTAGAGCGCATTGAAACCCTTGACAAGGCTGGCCCTAAGTTAAATAGCGTCATTGAACTCAACCCTGACGCACTAGAACTAGCCCAAACCCTAGATGATGAACGTAAAGCAGGCAAGCTGCGCGGCCCCCTTCACGGCATTCCTATAATGCTTAAAGACAATATTGATACGCATGACCAAATGTGCACCACTGCAGGCTCCTTAGCGCTTGATGGTTGGAAAGCCCAAGAAGACGCCTTTATTGTCAAGCAATTACGCCGCGCTGGCGCCATTATTTTAGGAAAAACCAATTTAAGCGAATGGGCAAACTTTCGCTCGGAACGTTCCAGTTCCGGATGGAGCGCTGTCGGT
>CAZWJZ010000024.1:15922-25973 GCA_964634665.1 uncultured bacterium
GGCAGTAGCTGCCAATTTGTGTGTTGCAGCCATTGGTACTGAAACAGATGGCTCTATTACTTGCCCTTCTTCAGTGAATGGCTTAGTAGGCTTTAAGCCTAGTTTGGGTTTAGTGAGCCGTTCGGGCATTATTCCGATTGCTCATTCGCAAGATACCGCTGGGCCTATGACACGCTCAGTGACTGACGCAGCTATTTTGCTAACTGTTTTAACTGGGGTTGATAGTAAAGACCCAATCACTAGCTCTCAACCTGAAGGCGTTGATTACCTTGCTGCTTTAAACCCCGACAGTTTAGCGGGTAAACGCTTAGGTGTAGTGCGTAACCTTATGAATTACCATGAAGAGGTTGACGCAAAAGCTGAAGCCTCTTTTGAGGTTTTACGAAGCTTAGGTGCTGAACTTATCGATGTGCAGATTGACGCAGTTAAGCAGTTAAGGGAACATGAATTCACAGTATTGCTTTATGAATTTAAGCATGATCTCAATGCTTACCTAACTCATGTACCAGCAAACTTTCCGCAAACCCTATCTGATATTATTGCCTTTAATAAAGCCAATGCTGCAACTGTAATGCCTTTTTTTGCTCAAGAAACATTAGAACTCGCTGTTACTAAAGGTGCTCTCACTGAAGGCGTTTACCGAAATGCACTCGAGCAGGCAAAGCATCTTTCTCAAAATGAGGGTATTGATAAAGCTTTAAATGAACATGATTTAGATGCACTTATTGCACCTACAGGTGGCCCAGCTTGGTCTATTGATAAAATTAATGGTGATCGTTATTTGGGTAGTGCTTCTAGTTTAGCTGCAGTTGCAGGCTATCCACATGTGACAGTGCCTTCTGGATTTATTCATGGTTTACCCGTTGGTTTATCTTTTTTTGCCAGTGCCTTTAGTGAAGCTAAATTGTTTGGCTTTGCGTTTGCTTTTGAGCAAGCCACTAAACGCAGACAAGCACCTCAATTTCTTACCACACCTTTACTTTCATAAGCTTTTTGGCTAAGCTTCATTGTCACTGTAGTGATATATTCAAAGCAGACAATCATAAGCTATCAAAAAACCTGACACAACCCTCTAGGGTTCGGATAACCGAGCCCTAGAGTCGAAATCGAAGAGTTGGACGAACTGTTATTATTATTCGCATCAATACGAATAGGCTGAATGATTATTTTAACGAACTCTGAATTACTTGAAATGAACGGGTCTGAATTGAACCTTCCAGCAAATAATTTAGCAGTGTAAAGCGTCTCTGATCTTAGAGGAGCACCCGAAAGAAGTGTAGTTCCATCGTCCAATTCATAACGGATAACATATTCATAACGGAAGATATATGTTCCAGATGAATCAAGTGTTGGTTCTGGAATATCTCTTATAAAGGGTGGAACTGTTATAAAAATTGGCGAGCTTCCATCAGATATGGAATTGATTTTCCCAAGAGGAATACGCACCGTTACCTGTGGACCAATAGGTATGACCTCCCCTAAAAGAGGCGCATCGCCATACTGATCGTCAAAAACCCTTTCAGTCACTTCGATAGTAATATCTGCATCTTCACTAAAGAAATTAGAAGCAATTTTTGCAATAGCAATATCAGTCTCAGGCGTACCATCTACCCCAGGAATGTAAACGGCACCCCCATCTACCCCAATCGTTCCACTGTTTGCAAACTCATTTGGGTTTTCGGTGACTTCCTGCACAAGCACCTGCTCAAACTGAGCTTGTACAAGATTATGAGTTGAAATAATTGAACTTGAAGAGCTTTCATTTCGATCAATACGAATAGGTTGAATTATTATTTTCAAAAATTCAGAAGCAGCAGTCGTAAAAGGCTCTCTATTAAGTGCATCAGCAAAAATTTGAGCAGCGAATAGCCGTTCATTTAAGGGTGAAGCCGAAAGGATTTGCGTACCGTCATCGAGTTCATATCTGATTGTATAAACGTACCAAAATGGATCAGTTCCCGATGGATTAGGAATGGGTTGTTCTAATTCGCCTTCAAATGGCAAGATAAAAACATATAGTTCTGAACCATCAGATACCTCATCAAGATTAATCATTCTAAACGGAATAGTTAGAGTTACTTGCGGACCCACAGGTGTCACTTCCCCAGATAGCGCAGCACTGCCATATTGATTTTCAAAGGTTCGTTGAGTTACTTCAAGACTAATATTGGTATTCCCCAATAAAAAATCGGGTTGAAAATAGGCTGTAGCAATATTAGTTTCAGCAGTCTGTTCTTGTGATGGAATGTAAATAGCTCCACCACGCTCATCGAGAATTCCACTATCGGGAAAACCAATTGGATCATTAACCTGCACAAGCATCTCATCAAATTGAGCTTGTACAAGATTATGAGTTGAAATAATTGAACTTGACGAACTATCGTTTCGATCAATACGAATCGGTTGAATGATTATATTCACTACTTCTGAGGTTGATGAAATGTAAGGCTGTATATTAAATTCGCCTGCATAGACAAGAGCTAGTTCAACTCTTCCTGGGTTAAGTGGTCTATTTCCAGTAAAAATAGTACCGTCATCCAGCTCATAATGAACAACATATTCATACCAGAAAGGATCACTACCAGAAAGGTTAGATATTGGCTCTTCAAATTCTCTTAAATAAGGTAGAACTGTTATTAGTAGCTCTGCTTTATCTAACTCGGCATTAATGGCTTCTAAAGGAACAATCAAAGTAACCTGAGGTCCAATAAGAGTTATATCTCCAAAATTCTCGGCACTCCCATATTGATTTTCAAAAATTCGTTCAGTGACTTCAAAAGTGATTTCTGAGTTATCTTTAAGAAAGTTTGGCGTAAATTCTGCAACAGCAATATCAGTCTCAGGCTTACCATCTACCCCAGGAATATAAACAACACCCCCGTCTACCCCAATCGTTCCACTGTTTGCAAATTCATTTGAGTTTTCGGTGACTTCCTGAACAAGCACCTGCTCAAACTGCCCCTCTACTTGGGCATTAGTAGCAGCAGTAGCAAGTCCTAAGTTGAATGGGTTGCTAAGGGCTAGGGTTATGGTTGTTATGAGTGAGAAGTTTATTCCGTCATCAGATTCATAAGCAAGAACACTGCCCTCCTTTCTTTCTAGCTTTAGCCATGTTGGAGCAGTGGTTTGTGAACCACTGACGTGTGCAATGTTGTTAGAGTCACCTCCTTCTGTGTAGCTTACGTCTATGCCTGTTTGGCTTAGGGCTAGGTAGACAAAAGGGCTGTTTGCTTCGTTGTTTTGTCGAAGCATAATGCCTGCTTTTGCTTGGGGGTTTGTTGACGTTAGGGTTTGCACACGTGTTGTTAGTGTAGCGTCTGTGTTTAGGGTTTGGTAGCTAAATTGGGTACTTTCGTTTGGGCTTCCTTCATTGTTGGCTGTTAGAGTGAAGCTTTGGCTAAAAAAAATTTCAGCTTAAGCGTAAAAAGCTATGAAGGCTTAATAAATTTGTTTTATCTCATCCAGCTAAAAGATTAAACCCCTACAGAGTCTAAATCTTAAAAGACAATACCTGGCAATAGTTCATTCTTTTCAACAAAAACTGTAACAAGCCTGTAACAGTTTTTGCTTATGGTTTTATAAACCCTAGAAGCTAGGCTCGAGTCTAGCTGGGTGGTTTCGTTACAAGTATCTACTTAATCTCTTCAGAGCGATCAAACTGCTCAACTATTTTTATAGGGAAAACGATTTTAAACTCGAGCTGTCATGTTTGCAGCTCAAGAGAGGTTATCTTGTGCAACGCATTAACATAACAACAAGCTCAGAGCCTAGTTACATTACACCACCCTCTTTTTACTTCATTCATGAGCTGAACGAAAAAGCATGGCGTTTAAGATTAACAAACCGCCAAGAAGCCAGAAAGCTTAGCGAAGAGGCTTTAGGCTTAGCGAATGAAGAAAATCCTCCTTATGCTATAGGTCTAGCTGAAAGTTTAGTAACGCTTAGCTTTATTGATTTTCGTGAAGACAACTACGAAGCAGCGCTAGCTAAAGCCTTAGAGGCACAATCTATTTTAGAAACCACACATAACCGCAACTGGTTATCACGCGTTTACAATGTTTTAGGTGTCACCTTTATGCATCTTGGTGATCAATTTACCGCCCTCACACACTTGTATAAACAAATCGAGTTAAGTCAAAGTCTTAAAGATCGAGAAAATGAAGCAAGTGGTTACAATAATCTAGCCATTGCCAACTTAACCATAGACCCGAAAAAATCCCTCCATTTTTACCATGAGGCCTTAAGTATCCTAAGGGAATTAGGTCAGCGAAATAGTGAAGCCATAACCCTGCACAATATTGCCGAATGCCTTGTCAATCAACGGCAGCATCCTGAAGCTAAACCCTACGCGCAGCATGCTTACAAAATTGCAACTGAACTCGAAATGAGACATATCGAAATTTCATCTTTAGGCTTACTAGGAGACATTTATGCCTCAGAAGACAAGTTAGATAATGCGCTCAACTGCCTTAAAAGCGCACTCAGCAAATCACGGAATTACCACAAAAAACAAGAATCCGTTATTTTACTGCGCCTAGGTGACTACTACCTGCAACAAAAAGAACCCAAAAAAGCCCAAGCGTATTTACAAGAAGCCTTAAAAATAAGCGAAGCCAGTGCCCATAAAATGCGCATTTTTGATTGCCACGAAAAACTAGCCGAATGCTACGAACAGCAAGAACGACACAAAGAGGCTTTAAAGCACTTCAAAGCCTTCCACAGCATTAAAGAAAAAGTCTTTAAAGAAGAAAACGCCCAAAAGGTACGCGCTTTAGAAGTCGTACACCAAACAGAAGTAGCCAAACGCGAAAGCGAACTCCAAAGACAAAAAAATACCGAACTCGAGCGTTACGTAGTTAAACTTGAAACCCTTAATGAGCAAGTGAAACTACTCAGTCTTAAAGACAGCCTAACAGGTGCTTATAACAGACGCTACCTTATGGAGCATGGCACTAAACTTTACAGTCAAGCAAAACGCTATGACCGCCCATTTAGTGTCTGCATTATGGATGTAGATCATTTTAAATCTGTTAATGACACTTTTGGTCACGCTGTTGGTGATGTTGTTCTTAAGAAACTCGTGGAGCTTTTAAAAGCTACTTTGCGCACCGCAGATGTACTAGCACGCTACGGCGGTGAAGAGTTTGTAATACTCATGCCTGAAACCTCTGAAGAGAACGCTAAGCTAGCCTGTGAGCGCTTTAGGAAGCTCATTGAGAAACATCCTTGGAAGACAATTCACCCTGACTTAAGCATAACCATGAGTTTAGGCTTAGCCTCTAACAATCATCTTAGCGATATAAGTAGTCTTTTTGAACTGGCAGACACAAAACTATACGAAGCAAAGCATAACGGTAGAAATCAAGTTTGCTTTTAACTAGCGATAAGAATTTTGTGAGACTTAATCAGTATACTATTTATAGGACTGAACGACACACACTACAACCTCAACGAGTCCTCAAAGTCTGCTCGAGTGCCAAGCATCGCCCTGCTAACGTTATCAACCACAACCTCTTAACACCATCTCAAATTGGGCACTCGAGCAATTTTTCTTACTCTAACCTAAACACCAGCATGAACAAAAACACAGCTTACACGCAAGGAATAAATTCATAGTTGCTTACAAATGTAAGCAACTATTTTTTGGTTTTCGATAAGCTAAAACTAGTCACTTAAGCGCTTTAGCTTCAAGACTCGCATGCACCTCTAAATACCGCAACCACCCCAGTAACGATAGTGGCCCCATTTGATTATGATTAACCTCTTGACTCACATCAACCCCTTGCTCCTCAAACGCCTTAGCAATACTCAAAGTCTCAGCTCGAGTGTCTGCAAATTGGCTCTTTAATTGCTCAAAGCTTTCTTGTTCTGAAGGTTCATAAGCTTTACTGCTATCCTCTTCATAAGCTTGACCCAAATCCACTCTAAGTCTATTTTGCCCCCATTTTTCTATAGCAATGATATGCCTTAACTTCTGACTGTGCTTCTCATTGGCTTCTGCCTTAGCAAAACGCTCCGTTAAACTCGTCTGCTTTTTACTTAAATCAGCCATAAGACCCTCTAAACCCTTACGCTTAGCAGGCCCTTCTACAAATAAATTAATAATAATGCCCAAAATTTGCTTTTTCATGCAATCACCTTGTTTCGAGTTTCTTATAAAGCGTTTCTACCATTATTTTCTCCGTAATAAACGGGAAGTAAGTCCCGATAGCAGCAAACACCCTTAAGCCAAAACTCGGAATAAGACTCACCTGCCTACGCTGCTGCGCTTTATAAATCTTAGCGGCAAGCAATTCAGGCGCCATACGCTTTTCCTCACGACTATTATCAGGGCTATGCTCCCTAGCATGAGGCGTACGTGTTGGCCCCGGAAACACCGTCAAACAATGAATACCCTTTGCACTTAAAGCAACCCCCAAACTCCGAGCTAAAGAACTAAGCCCATCTTTCGAAGCAGCATAAGCACTCGCCCCCGGATAACTCAATTGATGCGAAAGCGAAGAAATAAACACAAACGAACTTCCCGAAAGCAGCAAATCCTTACGCAACAAAGCCTGACTCAGCAAAATAACAGCCGTTAAATTCAAATCAAGCACCCTCAACTGCTTAGCAACATCAGACTCAGTAAACGCAGCCACATAATTAATACCCGCACTATGAATAAAAACATCAACATGACCCTCAACAGAAGCCAGCAACTCCGCTCTACCCTGCTCAGTCGTCACGTCAAAAAGCAAAAGCACAAAAAACTCGAGCTGCTCTAAGTCCTCATTCTGCTGAACATCTACCCCTATTACCTTAAAACCCGCGCTTAAATACTGCTTAACCAAAGCCTCCCCAATACCACTAGCAGCACCCGTAATAACACATGTTTTCATCTGACTTGCCTACGCAAAAAACCGTCCATTGGCCCACTAAAAAAACGCCCCGCCATACGCAGCACAGCATTACCAAAACCAATCGCCTGCTCAGAACGACCCAACTCAATCGCCTTAACAACCTGCACAGCAACAGACCCAGCACTCGGAAAACGCTCGAGTTTAAGTTTACCCTCAGGCACACCACTCTTCTTATGCATAGCCGTACGAATAGCCCCCGGAAAAATCGTTTTAATCTTCACACGATTCTGCTCGAGTCTCAAAGTTCTAGCAAAGCCACCTAAAGCAGCCTTACTCGCAGCATAAACAGCATATTCAGCAGCAGGCAAATGAGCAGCAACAGAACTAATAAAAACAAGCTTCCCACCTGTTTTTATTTTAGGTAACAAAGCATGACTAAGTGAAATCGGTGCGTAAAGATTAGTGTGCAGTAACTTAAGCGTGTCTTCTTCACTTTGCTCTTCAAAACGACCGTAATACCCTACACCCGCATTATGAATAACCATATCTAACTCTGCTATGCCTGCACTCTTTAGAAAAGCCATTGTCTTTAAAGCTGAACCTTCTTGACTTAAATCACACTGCAAATAACTCGCTTGAAAAAACAAAGGCGCATGTAACTCTCTGGGGCCTTGCCGCCCCAACAAAATAAGTTTCTGATTTTGCTCAAGGTAAAGCTTTGCCAGTTCTAAACCCAAGCCACTCGTAGCCCCTGTAATGAGGATGGTTTTACTCATACCCCAACTCTATCAACTCAAAGCACTAAATTGTCTGTCGATTAGATGACGAAACTAAAACTACACGCACCCAATTCAAAAGAATCCTACCACCTTTAAAAATGAGTTTAGCCATTATTTTCAGATTAAGTTACTTTAATAACAGTGGGCTAAGTCCACTTTAATTGGCTTGTCTACTTTCCTGAAATCTACGATTTATAGAATTTATTTATCCTTGTTTTTTCAGCCTTCTCAAGTTTCAAGACGTCATAAGGTGGTTGATGAATAAAGTCTGCTGCATAACCCTCAAAAGTAGCATCTGGATTAGCATATTGAGTAGCTTCAAGAGCTGCTTTGATGAGCTCCTTTTGGTTAAAAAAGAAAGAAACTGGAACTAGATGGTTTCCAGCATCATGTTGTCGAAGCGTAATATTGAACCCTCCATAGTTATTGCCACTTACCTTTAGACTATGTACATTTTTAAAAAGAGTAACTTTTTTCCCTATTATGCTTTGGGTAAGTAACCTATTTTTGTTCACAGAAACCTTAAGTGACCAAGACCACGGAATAATGGTGCAAGCAAGGAACATGACAAAAATAGAGCTTATTTTGTTATCACGAAAAGTGCTGCTACCCTGTACAAATCCTAAAAAAGCCATAACTCCTAAAGCAAATAGTATGAAACTACCTAAAAGGTAAAACAAGTTCAATCTGCTATTTTTAACCTCTGTATGCATAGTTCACCCCATAACCTTTTATTCGCTATTTACCACAGGATGGATTCACTAACCAAACTTGACCTGCATCTCCTGCATATTTACTACCTATCCATAAGCAATTATTTCAGCAAACGAAAAAGCGCTATCAATTGCGTCAAACCAAGTAGATTGGCCTCCGCGCATCATCATTTATAATTATAGGCTTCGTTAATTTTAATAGCCTCTGTTTAGTTGTCTACCCAACTCTTTTTCGGTTGCTTTTGGCAGAATGGTTTCGAGTTTACGGTAGTCTCTGGGGGTCATGCCTGTCATGCGTTTAAAGGCGGTTGCGAAGTGCTGGCTTGATGCGTAACCTAAGTTCATAGCTATGCTGGTAACTGCTAGGTCTGTTTGTCGTAGTTGCTGTTTGGCGCGCTCTATGCGTTGTGTATTCATGTAGGAAATGGGGCTTTGCCCTATGTGTGCTTCGAAGAGTTGAAAAATGCGACTGCGGCTTAGGTTTATAAAGGCTGCTAGGTCTTCTATGCTTAAGATTTGTTCACACTCGAGTTGTTCTTCTATGTGTTTGAGTAGGGCTTTGAGTTGTTCGGGGTAGCTTTCTTGCTGTTCGGTGTTTTGGTATTGCCTTAGTAGTTTGGCTAGGAATAGGTTTAGGCAGCTGCTTAGGAATCTGGGGCTGTCTTGTTTGGGTTGTCTTATTTCTTGTAGCATGTTTTCTACATCTGCTATGAGGCTGTGTGCGCCTTGGCAGGTTCGTTCTGTTAGGTTGAGTAGGTCTTGGGCTAGGCTCGAGTCTGTGAGGGCGTTTGGGTCTACTTGTAGCCATGTGAGGGTGCAGGGTTGTATGGTGTTTTTGATGGCGCCGTGTAGTTCTTGGGGTTTGGTTAGGTAGATTGAGCCGGGTTTTAGGGTGTGGATTTCGTTTTCTACCCACCAGTTGAGTTTTCCGTCCATGACTAGGTGTATTTCTAGGTTGTTTTCATGGTGGGGTTGTAGGTCTGTGCGTGCTTCTACTTGTCTTGATTGACCTATGGCTTTGAGGGCTGGTATGAGGCATTGTTCGTTGAAGTAGCGTTCTATGTGGGCGTTTGGCATGGTTTGTTATGTTCTTTAAATTCCAATCAACAAAGATGAAAGTTTTCATTAGTTTAGCTCTGTATAGTTATAGCTAACTAATTATACTAAGCTGAATTATAAAGTCTTACGACATTTATAATTCCGACCTAGGGGAGTACGCTCTGACTCACTCAGTCTTATGACACGATTAAATCAGTTTAGTATTATCTTTGCAAGCGTGGTAAATATTAGGGTCTAGTTGCTGGCTTTTGGCTGGTTTTGCTAAATCTATTGCTGGAGATTGATTTTGAAGACTTATCGTATTCCTAATACGGACCTTGTTGTGAGTCGTTTGGCTTATGGTACTTGGCATATGGGTGGTAATTGGGATAAAAATCCTGTTACTCAAGATTTAAAAGAGCGTGCGAATGCGCTTGTTTCGACTGCTTTTGAGCAGGGTGTTAATCATATTGATTTGGCTGATATTTACACGATGGGTAAGTCTGATGAGGTAGTTGGTTTTGCTTTAAAGCAGAATGCTGGTTTGCGTGAGAAGCTTGTTTTGCAGGAGAAGGCTGGCATTATTGTTGGTGCTGATCCTGACTATGGTTTGCCTAGTCGTTTTGATTTTAGTTTTAAGCATTTAACACAAACGGTTGAGCGGAGTTTGAAGCGTTTGGGT
>CAZWJZ010000025.1:0-9692 GCA_964634665.1 uncultured bacterium
ATGCGGAAGTCAGCAGGGCGCAATTGTACGCAGTCAACGGAAAAGCCACTATCAATCGAAATGCTTTGTTTTGTTACCATGACTTTGGGGGGTTCTCTAACTTCACCAAAGGCACTGTAGAACCATGCGCCACGCTCTGACATAAGCGGGTCAAAGTAAAGACCTGTGCCTTCTAAATTAATCATAGCTTCAGCGTGGCTATTGTTACAGCCAAGTGCGGTACCTAAAGGAATGGCTTTTACACTCGTATCATCTGCCAGTTTAGGCATTTGGGTATAAACTGTTCTTGCCGTTTCACTAACGGGTTTAATTTCACCAACCGTGAAGGTATAAGTTAAATCTTCAGGTTCTAAGGTTAAATCTATAGGATTAATGCGCACACGGTCATAACGTGTTGCTTGCTCAACAGAACCACTCACTTGGTCAAACGCGCCACCATTAAGCGCAGCAGCATGCGTGGTTGCCCTAGCTAAATTCTGTGGGCTTTTAAGCTGAATGTACTCATAAAAAGACGTGCCTTCAGGGCGCCTATCTTCCGGCGTACCAATAAGCTCAACAGCATTAGCTTCATTTGTAGGTAAACAATAAACCTGATACGCCCTAGCTAAATCACGCTGATAGTAAATAGTATAAGCCACACTCGAGCTGAAGTCTTTGGTGCCTCGGGCGTCTTTTAGCATGTTGCAGGTGTTTGGTAAATCAAATTTGCTGCGTGCGGGTATAAAGCTATGGTAGCTTTTTAGGTCTGTGATGATAGCTTGGTAGTCGTCTGCGGTGTCGTAGCCAGCTATGTCTACGCTTTTGCAGTTTTCGAATTGTCCTGCTTGGCATTTGGCGAGTTGTTCTTTGAGTAAGAAGCGTAATTCTGCAATATCTTGATCTAAGAAGTCTTTCATTTGGCTGGTTGTTTTGGTTATGGGTTGACCTGTGGGGGGATTGCCATTTGGCGCTTCAAAAATGGTGTCATTTTTTACGTAGTAGCCTGCGTCTATGTTGAAACTCTCTAAGGTTGAAAGTAAATTCATGAGCCTACTGGCGATAAAGTGTGAGTTGAGTGCCTGAATAGCAACATTTGAACTGCCATTTTCGGTGGTTAAAATCTTATAATCTGTCAGAGTTACTTGTTTTGAGCAAACACTCAAGTGCTCTAAGACTTCATTAAAATTGTTTATGGCTTGCGTGTTGATTGAGCTTAGCGCAATGCCGTCGTTTAGTTCGGGTGTGGGTAGGGCTTCTTGAAAGCTTAAACACTCAGACTTTATGCCTTGTATTAGGTCTTCAACGACTGAGCCGGGGTCCGACTGTGCGTTTAGTAGGGTGCTAGCGTCAGGGAACATGCCTGAGCTAACTAAGTGTACTTTCATGTTGGTTTGTTCTTTAGCTTTGTCGAGTACTTTTTTGAGTGAGCCACTGCCACCAATGCCTAATGAGCTAATACTTATTTTTAGGCTGCCTGCAATATCGTTTTTGTGTTCTTCGCTATAAGTCTCAATTTGGGCTACTAGGTAGAACTCACCACCAAGGGTGATTGAGCTAACAAAGCGGTCACCGCAGCGCTCTAAAAATGACTTGTAGTCTTCTCTAAAGAGTTTACCGAAACCGGTGCTGTTTTCTGGATTTTCGGCGTCATAACCGTTTATAGCTATATGTTCTTCACCTAAAGCCAAAAAGCCAAAGGTATGTCCTGTTGCTTTGCCTTTAGCTACAAGGTAAACATCATTTGAGCTGGTTTCATCATCAAATAAAATGCTGGCACTACCTGACAAATCAACAATGCCTATGCGTGCTTGAATGCCTGCTGAAATATCTAGTTTGTCCATGAGTTCAGCGCGAGAGGTCGCTAAATCCATTTCAAAGTCAAGCTTAAACGCGCTTGGTTCGTACTGTAAAATGTCTTCTAGTTTGGTAAAGCCGTCACCAAATTCAAGGCAGTTACCTACACCTAAAAAGCGTTCATTAGGGGTAGAGAAGCCTGAACCAAAATTTATGTTAGCGCCTGGGTAAAACGGGTAGCTTTCTAAACTGTAACTACCAACAACTTCATCTACAGGGGTTTCAGGAGATTCTTGAGAAACGCGTGAGTCCAAACTACCCACTGAATTACATGCTGCTAAAACTAAACTTAAAGCCAGCAAAAGACTATAACTAAGGGTTTTTCTAAACATGGTGCCTCCAGTGTTTTTTTAACCCAGATGAGACATTGGTAGATTGTGCAGGAGATAAAGAGAGACAGTGATACGACCAGTCCATAAGATGTTGATCATCAATAAACAGGTCTTGGGTATCTTGTTTTACTGTAAAGAAGTTCTATTACAAGATTATTACTAAGAGCTTAAAGTGAAAAAGTGTAAATAAATTCACGCACTCGAGTGTGCGTTGCTTCTCTTTGTAAGCTTGTTTTTAAGCGCTTACTTCTTGCTTTTATAGCAGTCTAAGGGTGAAAAACTATATTTGCTTAGTAGCTTTGTTTTGACTCACCTAGTTCGAAGATTAAAACGCTATGGCTTCTTAATCTTAAAAGCTTATAAACGTGCTAAAGTGGCAACCGTTTTGTTTGCTATTTGTTTTAACTGTTTGATGTATTTAACAATTATTTAGAGACTTCCCTTTAAGACTGATTTGTAAATGATTGCGTGCCATTAATCATCTTTAAATTTGTCGATGATTAGATAAACTGGAGGCTTTACTTGAAAAGCGTATCTAAACCTTCTTTTTCGGCTGCTGACGCAGCTGATTTATACAATGTGAAGTCCTGGGGTGCTGGTTATTTTGAGGTGAGCGAAGCGGGTGATTTATCAGTTTTGCTTGAGGGTTCTGAAAGCGTATCTTTAGCTGAGATTGTTAAGGATATGCGTGAGCGTGACTATGCACTGCCGCTTATTTTGCGTTTTCCGCAAATTCTGGAAGATCGTTTAGATAGAGTGAATCTTTGCTTTAAAAATGCGATTCAAGATGCTGATTATCAGGGGGATTATCAGGGGGTTTACCCTATTAAGGTGAATCAGCGACGCATGGTGGTTGAAACGATTGCTGAGTATGGCGCTAAGCACCGCACGGGTTTAGAGGCGGGTTCTAAAGCTGAGTTGGCCCTCATTTTGGTGCAAGATATTCATGAAGATGCCCTTATTTGCTGCAATGGCTTTAAAGATGATGATTTTATTCGTATGGCACTGTGGGGACGTAAGTTAGGTAAAAACGTTGTCATTACGCTAGAGAAGTACAGTGAATTAGATAGGGTTTTACGTATTAGTAAAGAGCTTAATGTTACGCCTGCTTTGGGGCTTAGGTTTAAACTGCACGCGAAAGGCTCAGGGCAGTGGGAGTCAAGCGGTGGGGATGACGCTAAGTTTGGGCTTACCGCTAGTGAACTCATAAATGTAGCGCTGCGTTTAAAAAGTATGGATATGGCGGACAGTTTGCTTATGTTGCACTGCCATGTGGGCTCTCAATTAACAGATGTACGTAAAATAAAACTAGCAGTACGTGAAGCTGCGCAGACTTACGTTGAGCTTTATGAATTAGGCACAAGCCTTAAATACCTTAATGTTGGGGGTGGCTTAGCCGTTGATTATGATGGCAGCAAAACCACTTTTACTGCCAGTGCAAATTATGGTTTGCAAGAATACGCCAATACGGTTGTCTGGACGGTACTTGAAAGCTGTAATGAGTATGAAGCGCCTCATCCTATTATTGTGACTGAGTCAGGGCGGGCCTTAACTGCGCATCATGCCATTCTGATTATGCCGGTTATAGATGCACTTGGGCCCACTCGAGCGCCTTTGGAGTTACCGCCTTTAGAGGCTGAAGTTCATGCGCTTATTAAAGATTTGCAAGAGTTAGAAAAAGACATAACTGTTAAAACTTACCGTGAGACGTATAACGAAGCGCTCTCTATTAAAGACACGATGCATAATTTGTTTGACCTTGGTTACTTGAGTCTTTTAGAGCGTGCTTATATAGAGAATTCTTATAATCGTATTCTTATTAAGGTTGCTAAGGTCATTAAAGATCTTGATTATATTCCTGAGCAGTTTGAGAATTTAGCTAAATTATTAGCTGATCAGTATGTCTGTAATTTTAGTTTGTTTCAATCATTGCCAGATAACTGGGCAATAGGTCAGCTTTTTCCTATTATGCCTATAGCCAGACTCAATGAAAAACCCATGCGAGAAGCAACCCTTGTGGATGTGAGTTGTGATAGTGACGGCAAAATAAATAAATTTATTGACCTGAGAGATGTCAAAGCAACCCTCCCTGTTCATGATTTAAAGCCTGATGAACCTTATTACTTAGCTGCCTTTTTAACAGGCGCTTACCAAGATGTACTTGGTAATGCTCATAATCTTTTTGGACGGGTGAACGAAGCACATATAAGGCTAAACGAAAAAGGCTATAAGCTCGAGCTTTTTGTGAATGGTCAGAAGGCGCGTCGGGTGATTGAGAATATGGGTTATGAGACGAGTGATTTGCATAAGTGGTTGTTAGAGACGATTGCTGAGTCAGATGTTAAGTTGCCGAAGGGGCAGTTAAAGGAGTTTATTAAGCTTTATGATGCTGAGTTGGTGGGCTATACGTACTTAGAAGAGATGTAAGCCTAGCTTGATTTATGAATGTCGTAAAACTTCATAAATCAAGCTAGGAGAATTAAGAGTGGTATTGAATATTCTTTTGTGTACTTTGTGGTTAACTCGTTTTTGCTACTTATCTTGACTTCTGTTTTCTGGCAGACAGCTTTGTTACACTAGCTTCGTTCATGATGAGTAAATATTCAAGTTTACTTGATAGTTTATTCAAATCTTAAAGAGTTCTTGTCAAACTAAAGCTTTGTTGGAGGCTAAAAAATATGTCTGATGTGACACAACGTTCAATTAATGCTATTCGTGCTCTTGCGATTGATGCAACTGAAGCTGCAGGCTCAGGGCATCCTGGTTTGCCTTTGGGTGCTGCAGATATAGGTTATGTGCTTTATAAGCGCATGATGAGGCATAATCCTAAAAACCCTAAGTGGTGGAATAGAGACCGTTATATTCAGTCTGCTGGTCACGGTTCATCATTGCAGTATGCACTGCTTATTTTGAGTGGTTTTGACTTAAGTATGGATGAACTCCGTCGTCATAGGCAGTGGGGTAGCTTAACACCAGGGCATCCTGAAGTGCACCTTACCCCCGGTGTTGAAATGACCACAGGGCCTTTAGGTCAGGGTCTAGCTGCTTCGGTAGGCTTTGCACTTGCCGAGGCGCATTTGGCAGCAACTTATAACAAGCCTAACTACCCTATTTTTGATCACTATACCTATGTTCTTGCGTCAGATGGTGACATTATGGAGGGCGTTACCGCTGAAGCTGCTTCTATTGCAGGGCACTGGGGTTTAGGTAAACTTATTGTGCTTTATGATGATAATGACATTACCCTAGATACCGATGCAAATGTATCTATTTCAGAAGATGTTTTAGCACGCTATGAAGCTTATGGTTGGCACACCAGTCGTGTTAAAGAAGGCAACAATGCCGACGCGATTGAAGCAGCCGTTAAAGCTGCTAAAGAGGTAACAGATAAACCAAGCATTATCTCAGTAAAAACCACAATTGGTTTTGGCGCGCCCCTTGAAGGAAGCTCTAAAGTACACGGTAATCCTTTAGGTAAAGAGGGTGCCATTGCCGCCAAAAAGCAACTAAATATAGACTGGGATGCCTTTACGGTTCCTGCAGATGTGCAAGCTGATTACGCAACTGTCGCACAAGAAGGCGCAACTGCAGAAGCAAGCTGGAATAAACTATTTGCAGCTTATAAAGCAGAGCAGCCTGACTTAGCAGCAGAACTCGAGCGGGTCATGTCTGGGGTTTTACCTGAGGGTTTTGATGCTGATTTGCCTAGCTATGACGTTGGTGGCAAAATGGCTACGCGTAACGCGTCTGGTGTTGCCATTAATGCGCTTGCGCCTAAATTACCTGAATTACTTGGTGGGTCAGCTGATTTGGCAGGGTCAACCAAGACAGATATTAAGGCTGAAGGCATACTGCAAAAAGATAATTACGCAGCTAGAAACATCTATTTTGGTATTCGTGAGCATGCGATGGCTGCTATTGGTAACGGCTTAATATTGCATGGCGGCTTGCGTTCTTTTGTCGGTACTTTTTTGATGTTCGCTGATTACTTGCGGCCTGCACTGCGTTTGGGTGCGCTCATGGAAACCCCCACAATTTTTGTGTTTACGCATGACAGTATTGGTGTGGGTGGGGACGGCCCTACGCATCAGCCTATCGGAACGGTTATGTCTTTACGTGCTATTCCTAACGTTACGGTGATTCGCCCTGCTGATGCTAATGAAACCATGCAAGCTTGGGTTGTAGCGCTTAAACATACGCATGGTCCAAGCGCTTTGGTACTTACACGTCAAGATTTACCTCATTTGGCTGTACCTGCAAATAGTGTCTCTAAAGGCGCGTATATTCTGGCAGACAGTGAGAGTGCTGCAGACGTCATTCTTATGGCGTCAGGTTCAGAAGTGTATAAGTGTTTAGAAGCAAAAGACATCTTAGAGCAAGATGGCACCCAAGTGCGTGTTGTTAGTGTGCCGAGCTTTGAACTGTTTGACGCACAGCCTCAAGCTTATAAAGAGCAAGTCTTACCTCACTTTGTAAAGACAAGGGTGGCTATGGAGGCAGGCGCAACTCAAGGCTGGCATAAGTACACCGGTTTAGATGGTGCTGTTATTGGTTTAGATCGTTTTGGTGCAAGTGCTGAAGGTGACGAAGTTATGGAAAAACTAGGTATAAGCACAACTAACCTTGTCAAAACTGTTAAGGATTTGTTAAAGCGTCAATAACTACCTAGAGCAGCTACGCTAAAGCTGTAAAAAGCGTATAAGCTGATACTAAAGCCGGAAGCATTCTCATAAAGACTGCTGCTAGCATAAAAAGAGATGAACGGGTCAGTTCAATATGATTTGCCACTAAGCAGCCTAAAGCTTAGAACGCAGGCCTGCTGAACTGACTTTTTTACTTAAACTAAGCCGAAAAGTTTCCCTACTAAGCTAAAGACGACCTAAAACATGCATGCTAGGAAGAATTTAACTTACTGAAAGCTCAATAGCTTAGCAAGATAGTAAGCGTATTTGAACTCAGCTTGATTTAGCAAAGCCATCTACACTAGGAGAAATATGAAAAAAATCTTATTTAGCGCCCTGCTACTGCTCAGCTTCGGCTCAGCACAAACCCTAGCAGACCTTCTGCCTGCCGAAACCTTTCTGGCCTTCGGTACTCAAGACCTAGCACAACAACAAGACAAACTCGAGCCTTTTATTGCTGAGTTTAACCGCTTAGAGTTAACGCAGGCTTTGGCAGCCGTTTTTGCTTCATCTGAAACGAGTAGCACTGAGATGCCTGAAGCAAGCTTGCCTGCAGAACTTGAAGGTTTAGCTGTTTTAGATATCTTAGGTCAAGAAGCTTGGATGGCGGTTTCAGCCTCGCGTTTTAACCCGCTTCCTGCTGTAACGCTAGTGGCAAGCTTGACCGATAGCGCCTCAAGCCAATTTGATGCACTACTAGCAAACACAGTAACTCAAGAAGGTATAAGCGAACAAACAGAAGGTAGTCTTAGTTTTTACCAGCAAAGCTTAGAGCTTGAAAATATGCCCCCTCAAGTGCTTAGCTTCGCCAAGCAAAACAGTACCCTTTTGTTTAGTAGTAACCCTGATGTCATGCGCGGCATGCTGCGTCAATTACAAGGCTCTCAAGACCCAAGCTTTAGCAGCTCAACAGGCTTTGCCAGCACACTCGCTCAGTTTGAAAACAGTAGCTTTTTGGCTTACTTTGATTACGCACAATTACCTGCCGCTGTAGCAACCTACATCCGTGGTCTTGGCTTTGATAAGCTTATTGAGCGCTTAACAGACGCCCTAGAAACCGCAGGGGTTAGTGGCGGCGCATTACGCTTTACCGACTCAGGACTCGAGTCTGTAGGTATTCAGGCAGTTAATGTAAACGGTAAAGACAAACAACTTTTAGCACTACTTACGAATGACGTAGCTGCTGACCCTGCAACCCAGCGTTTCTTTTCGCAAGACGCTTTAAGCTTTAGTACCCAAGCTGTTGATTTGGCAGCTTGGTGGGCGTACCTTAATGACATTAGTAAAAGTACACCTGAATTAGGTGGCAGTCTAGAAGAACTTATTGAACTTTTTGTAGGCATAAATTTGCAAGAGACGGTCTTTAGTTGGACAGGGCAAAACTTTGCTTCTGTCACAACTGCGCTAAGTGAAACAGCGCAACCGGGTGTAGCATCTGACAACTTACTAGGTGAACAAGTTTTTATTCTGGAAGTAACAGATGAAGCAAAAGCGCAAGAAGGCTTAACAACGCTGCTTACCCTAGCCGGCGGTAGTGTGGCTGCTTTAGCTAACCCAAGTGGGCAATCAGGTGCTGCTGGCATAACAACCGAGCAACTAAACGGTATAGATGTTTATAGTTTTGAGGTTAGCCCAGGCATACAACTCAAATACACCTTTGTAAATGGCTACGCAGTCATAGCAACCTCAGCAGAAGCCCTAAATACGGTACTTAGCGCAAGTGCTAACCCGCTAACAGGCAGTTCATTTGCTGGTTTACCTGAAGGTATAAATAGTTACAGTACAATCGATAACAGGCGTAGCTTAGAAAGTAGCGCCAGTCAAATTGTTAGTCAACTACAAATGACCGCAGGCTTTGGCGGTGCCAGCACCCTTAATTTTGACGCGGTAGATGAAGCAAGCGCTAAACTCACCGAGTTCATGCAGTTTGTTGCCCAGCGTTTTGGCAACAGCGTAAGTTACAGCCAAAAAACAAACGAAGGTATTTATAGTTTTGGTCAAACCGACGTCAGCTGGTAAATTTTAAAAACAACAGGGTTTGACGGGCTTTCTTATTTCTAAGGAAACCCGTCACCTTTTTAAGTAGTAATGCAGCTTCAACTCAGATACACAGTAGCCACAAAAGCCTTAATAAGAGGATGCACCACACCCTGCAAACTCGAGCGTTCCGGTTGGTAGCCTGTGCCAATAAAAAAAGGATGCTGCTGAAGCTCTATAGCTTTAACTTCACCCATATTATCGTGCCCTGCAACTTTCAGGTCACTATCTTCAAATAAGGGTAAGTAAGTTTGGTTAAAGCCATAGCTACAGCGGTACTCTTCCGTAATGCTTGTAACACCATAAAGCTCAGCTACTTTTGAATGTGCAACTAATTGAATTTCATCTGCTTGCTCTATAAGTGCGCAGCTTAGTGGGTTAATAAGCGGAAAAGAGGTATTAGGATTCACTTCAGAATTATCTGCTTCAGTTAAACCCAAAGCGTTTCGTGCATACTCCAAAATGGCATGCTGATAACCACCGCAAGTACCTAAAAAAGCTAACTTGTTTTCTCTAGCATAACGAATAGCATCTAGCGCAGCTTGCATGTTTTGGTAAGGACTTGCAGGAACACACCAAACAGCTTGAAAGCCTTTGAGTTGTTTGGTTACATCGTAAATATCCTTGCTGTTAAGCCATTCAAAAGAAACGCTTTTTCCTAATGCACTACTGGCAAGTTCAAGCGCTCTTGGAATAGCCAAATGCGCTGTTACTTCAGGGCTGTAGTCACCAACTAAGGCAATCTTGGCTTTAGTCATAAGCTTAAACTCCTAAATCACAAGTATAGCTGCAAAAAGGGTTAAACGAT
>CAZWJZ010000025.1:9792-25709 GCA_964634665.1 uncultured bacterium
AACTCCTAAATCACAAGTATAGCTGCAAAAAGGGTTAAACGATTTGCCTAGCTCGCACAGTTTGCTGCAGCATAATAGGCGTAAGAACGATATTTTCATAAAAGCTTCAAGAAGAAATATAGAAACACTGTTAGAATTCATTAACGCTTTTTGTCACTTAAGCAAGGGTGATAGTATTTAAAGTACTTACGGTCAAAGTTTGCTTTTTAGAAAGTTGAGATTACTATGCCTTTTATTTCAGATGCCCGCCCTATGTTACAAGATGCCTTTGAAAGACGCTACACACTGCCTGCCTTTAATGTCTGTAGTGCCGAAATGATTCGCGCTTGCATAGAAGCTGCCGAAGAGCAAAAAGCCCCCATTATCTTGCAGACCTATCCTGCTGATATCTTGCAGATATCCCCTAAACACATGAAAGATCTTGTGCAATCTTATGCAGAAGACGCTTCTGTACCTATTACGTTACACATGGATCATGGTGAAAGCTTTGAAATGGACATTGCTTGCATTCGCGCAGGCTACGGTTCTGTTATGTATGACGGTGCAAACCTAGACTTAAACGAAGTCATAGCAAGCACCAAAAAACTAAGCGAAGTAGCCCACATAGCAGGTGCCGCTGTCGAAGTGGCTGCAGAAAGCTTTAATGCTGGGCAAGTAGAATTTACCAAAGCAGAAGATGCTTTAAGGCTAAAAGAAGAAGGCAACGCTGACATGATTGCCGTATCTATAGGAACGGAACACGGTCAAAGTGGCAAGTTGCGATTTGACTTACTCAAAGACATAGCAGACACCACCCAACATCCCCTCGTTATACATGGTGGTAGTGGTGTGAATGCAGCAGAATATGAAGAAGCAAGAAAATACGGCGTTGTCAAAGCCAACATAGGCTCAGCCCTCTACCGAGCGCTAAGAGCCACATGGGAAAACTCAGCAACAGCCAAAAACCACCGAGAAGTCTACCAACAAGCTCGAGTTGTCCTCAAAAAAGCTGCTACGGAAAAAATTTTGTTTATGGACGCCGCAAATAAAGCCTAAGCTTTACTGTTGTAAAGCACGCTCAGGGAAACTCGAGCTGAATCATTTTAGGCTTTTAGAGGCTGCGTTTATGGGTTTTTGATTTTAGGCGTTAAACTATGTTTTATGACTGTTGATATTAAGAAAATCTTGCCGCATCGTTATCCTTTTTTGCTGGTTGATAAGTTTGTTTCTCAAGAGGGTGATACCTTTGAGTGCATTAAGAATGTATCTTTTAATGAACCTTTTTTTCAAGGTCATTTTCCGCAGGAGCCGGTCATGCCGGGTGTGCTTATTATGGAGGCGCTAGCTCAAGCCGCGGCGGTTGGTTTGGCTGTCCGTGAAGGCTTAGGGGAGGGTGAAATTGGTTATTATGCGGGTATGGATAAAGTGAAGTTTAAGCGGAAAGTGGTGCCGGGTGATCAGCTTCGCTTAACGGGTACGATAGTAATGTTTCGAAGGGGTATTTTGAAGGTGGATGCGAAGGCTTATGTTGATGATGTTGTGGCTGCGCAGGGTGAGTTGACCTTTGCTTTTTCTAACTTATAAGGCTTATGTCAAGTATTCATAGTACTGCAATTATTCACTCTGATGCTGATTTGCATGATTCGGTTGTGGTTGGTCCGAATGTAGTGATTGAAGCTGATGTTGTTGTGGCTGAAGGTAGTGTTTTAGAGACTGGTACGGTGCTGCATGAAGGTTCGAGGGTAGGGAAGAACTGTAACTTAGGTCCTTATGCAATTGTGGCGGGTAAGCCTATGGATACCGGCTATAAGGGGGAGCGTAGCTTTGCTGTGCTTGAAGATAATGTGGTGTTGCGTGAATTTGTCACGGTTCATAAGGCAACAGGTGAGTTGGCTGAAACAAGAGTAGGGGAGGGTTCTCTTGTCATGACTTATGTTCATGTTACGCATAACTGTAAGGTGGGTAAGCAAGTAGTGTTGACAACCAGTGCGCAGTTGGGTGGGCATTGTGAAGTGGGTGATTATGCTTTTATGGGTTCTACCGCTATTTTGCATCAGTTTTGCCGTATTGGTGCTTATGCTATGTATGGCGCGGGCAGTGCCACGAATAAAGATGTTTTGCCCTTTAGTCTGGTGCGTGGTAACCCAGCTAAGCATTTTAGGCTGAATAAAGTGGGCTTAGAACGTCGAGGCATAACGGGTGAGCGCTACAAGCTTATTGAAAAAGGCATTCGGGCGTTTAGAAGAAAAGATAAAGTTTTGCTGCAAGAACTCGCAGAGCAAAGCCAAGATGTTCAGTACATGCTCGAGTTTCAATTGTCTAGTAAACGGGGTATTGGTTCGTTTATGTAGGCATTGCTAAAGGGTTAAATGTAGATTACGGGTTTTGCTTGTCACTTTCCCCTTGTCACTTTCCTCTTGCTGCTTTTTCTCTTTTGTGTCAGACATCTTGCATCTCTTCTTTTCTGCGCTTGTAACAATGACTTTGTGGAAGTGGTTCTTGTTAGTAACGGCCCGGGTGAGCTTTATACGTGGGTGTATCCTGTTTTGAAAGCGTTTCGTGAGGCGAAGCCTGACTGGCGGGTGGTTATTAGTCTTATTCCTTGTCAGTTTGCAAGTGGGCGTGAAGCAGAGATTGCCAGCACCTTTGGTGCGGACGCAGTGACGAGCGTTAAGGATTACATTTCTTTTAGTTCTTTAGGTAAAAAACCTGAGGCTTTTATGGGCTCTGAAGGGCTTGTGATTAGCCTTGGGGGAAACCAGAATATGGCGGTTACGCTAGCTAAAAAGCTGGCTTATAAGAGTTACAGTTATAAGTTTGTACCTGCTTGGAATAAGCATTTAAGTAAGTTGTTTGTTCATAATAACTATTCTTTCGCGCAGGCTAAACGCAAAAAAGTACCAGAAGAAAAACTCGAGCTTGTGGGTAATTTGGTTGCAGATGTGGTGGGTTCGGTTGTGCCTGCTGTGGGGGTGGGTTCGCCGCATATTGTGCTTATGGCGGGTACGCGTGATGGCTTTTCGTTGTTTTTGATTCCGTTTATTATTGGGGTGGCTGATTATTTAATTAGGGTTTTTCCTGAGGCTAGTTTTGTGTGGCCTGTGAGTCGCCTTATTTCAGAAGATACCATTCAAAAGGGTATTTTGGGGCAAGAGAAAGCTGTTATGTCGGGTATGTCGGGGGGGCGTGAGGTTAACACTGTGCTTACGCCTTCGGGTGCGCGTATTGAGATGATTGAGGAGCATGAGCGGCATGCTCATATGCGGGCGGCTGATTTGGCTGTCACGATTCCGGGTACAAATACTTTAGAGTTGGGTATAGCGGGCTTACCAAGCATTGTGGTTTTACCTATGAATAAACCTGAAGCCATTCCGTTAGAAGGCATTGGGCATTGGTTGGGGCTTATTCCGCTAATCGGTAAGTACTTAAAGCGTTACGCGGTTAAGGTTTTTGTTGAGGGTCTAGATTTGCCTGTTTCGCTGCCAAATAGAGATAGCAAGGAAAATATTATGCTTGAGCTTAAGGGCAGTATTACGGCTGAGCAGGTTGCTAATGAGGCTATTGCTTTGCTTAATGCACCTGAGGTCTTGGCACATAAGCGTGAACGCTTGCTTGCTACTATGCCTAAGGCGGGTGCTGCTAGA
Source organism: uncultured bacterium (assembly GCA_964634665.1). Taxonomy (GTDB): domain Bacteria; phylum Deinococcota; class Deinococci; order Deinococcales; family Trueperaceae; genus JAHEBB01. The sequence goes on from CAZWJZ010000025.1 coordinate 13,416, forward strand.
GCGCTGGTGGCAAGCATCCTAAAAGATTTATGAGTTTACCGTCGTTAGTTTTGCCACGTACCCGCTGGGCTTTGCTAGGTGTTTTGGCGGCGTTGTTAAATGCCGTGCTTAGGGTTGCGGTTGCGCCTTTGGTGGTTACGCCTTTATTTAATGATGTCTTGGTGAAAGCTGACTTTGCTGCTTTGCCTCGAGTATTGTTTGTTGCTGTGTTGGTAGTTGTTTTGGGGGCAGTTGCCTTGTTTGCGCAAGATGCTGCTTTGGGTAAGGCGGCAGCTAGTATTACCGCGTGTTGGCGAGCTGCACTTTATGAGGCTTTGTTAGCCAGAACGCCTGAGCGTTTACCGAGTAGCAGTGGTGGGCTGAGTGGCCGCATTTTGAACGATTTAAAAGATGTTGAAACCTACTTTCAGTTTGGTTTGGGTACGCTTGTTGCTGAGGCCTTTACGCTGCTTGGTATTTTACTGGTTTTGTTTTATATAGATGCTGGCGTAACGCTGCTTTTGTTGCTGGCGTGTGTGCCTTTGCTGTTAGTACTGCGTGTTTTAGGGCAACGTATTGAGAAGGTAACAGGTCAGGCACAAGCGCATACAGAGCAGCTTAGTCAAGGTTTACAAGAAGGCTTTAAGCATCATGAGCTCATTCGGGCCTTTGCTGCGCTACCCTTTATGGCAGGCAGGTTCTCAAAAGCAAATTTACTTACTGAAAAAACCATGACAAGGCGCGCCATGTTGGCCAGCTTAGCTATTCCTGCAGCACAAATTCTTATTTTTAGTGCCATTGGCTTTCTTATTGTTTTGCTTATACGTAGTGTCAGTGTAGGTCAAAATAATTTAGCAGATGTCATTACTTACCTAACGCTGGTAGCTTTACTCTCAACCCCAGCTCAGCTTTTACCTAAAGGCTACGCACTCTTAAAGCAAGCACAATCATCAGCTACACGTTTGCATGAACTACTCGAGCCTGAACCTTTTTTAGGTCAACAAGAGAGTACTGAAACACTCGAGCTTTCGGGTTTGTTGCTTGAGGGGGTGAGTTTTGCTTATAACGATAAGTTAGTGCTTAAGGAGCTTTCGCTGTGTTTCCCTGAAACGGGTTTGGTTGCTCTTGTGGGCGAGAGTGGTGAGGGTAAAACAACTTTGCTTAAGTTAATGCTGCGTTTTTTAGAGCCTTCGTCGGGTAGCTTAAGTTGGCGCCGTCAGCCTTACCGCACTATTGCGGAAGCTAGCTTTAGGCAAAGGCTTGCTTATGTACCGCAAGGTACAGACCTGCTAAGTGGTAGCTTGCGCGATAATTTAGCTATGGGGCGCGTGTTTTCAGACGTTGCATTGTGGCAGGCATTGCAAGCTGTAAAGCTTAAAGATGTGGTTGAACAGTTAGTTGGGCAGCTTGATTATGAATTAAAAGAAGATGGGGCTGGTCTTTCTGGCGGGCAAAAGCAGCGCTTAGGTGTGGCTAGGGCGTTGCTGGGTGAACCAGAGCTTATTTTGTTAGATGAGCCTAGTGCTAATCTGGATGCTGAAACGGAACAGGTGTTGGTTGAAACGCTCAAACTAGAGTCCTTAAGCAAGCTAGTGATTGTGGTGGCGCATCGCCCTGCTTTTGTTAAGCAGGCAGACAGTGTTTTTGAATTAAAAGAAGGCCGCTTGCTAGTAAAATGAACATTGGTTTACTCATGACGCATAATGAAGTTGACATAATTGATGAAATGATGGCAGCTAATGCTCAGCATGTGGACACCATTTTTGTGCTTGACGGCTCAAGCGATGGTACTGCTGAGCGCCTTAAAGTTTACTCAAAAGTAGAGCTGATTTTAAAAGATGAAGAGCTTACTAAAGGCGCTAAGGTGCAAGATTATCATCGTCAGGCGCTACTCGACGCTGCGCATGAGCGCTACGGGGTAGGGCACTGGTTTACGCTCATGCATGGCGATGAAATTTTTCATGATGACCCTCGAGACATTATAAAAAGAGCAGAGAAGCAAGGTGCAAAACGAGTAAACTGGGCAGCTATGCAATTTTTTATGCACCTTAACGATGAACCCTTAAACATGAACTTAAGTGTGCAAGAGCGCTTAAAGTGGTACTCGCCCTTCTGGGTTGAAATACGGCAGTTCAAAAGCAACCAAAAAACACGCTACGCAAAAAAACATGGTCAAGTTATACCCAAGGGCGTGGGTTGGCAGCCTTACAGCAAAATGCCGCTCTTTAAACACTACTCGTTTCGTAGCCCCGAACAACTCAAAGTAAAACTCGAGCGTACTCGAAGCTCATCTTTTTCAGGTGAAATGCTGAGTGAGCAGATTTACCGTGAAACTTATGATGCGGCTTATAAAAAAGCTTTTAAGTTTGAAGGTGATTTTGGTGAGTTTGAACTTGATAAGCAAGGCAATTTACTAAGCATGATGCAGCGTTGGCGCAGACTGGTCAAACGATGATTTACGCTTTTCCTGAACTTTATAACGAGCAGTATCAAAGCTACCGTGATGATTTACGTTTTTACACTGATTTGGCTCAAGATTATGGTGCGCCGGTACTCGAGTTGGGTGCAGGTACGGCCCGTGTAAGTATGCATTTGGCTAAAGCAGGCTTTAAAGTTAAAGGCTTAGAGTTGTCAGCTGCAATGATTAGAAGTGCTCATGAGCGCATAAAAGAAGCAAAGCTAAGCAGTCTTATTGACATGCAAGAGGCCGATATGCGTAGCTTTAATTTGTCAGAAACGTTTTCGCTAATTATTGCGCCATTTAACGCGCTTATGCACCTGTATAGTTTAAAAGATCAAGATGCAGCGTTGCGTTGCGTGAAGCAGCATTTAAAGCCTGATGGTCTTTTTGCTTTTGACCTTTATAACCCTCAGTTTGTGCATTTAGAGCAGCTCACTAAAGTGGATGAATGGGCCAATGTTGGTGGAAAGCAAGCAGAGCTTTTTCTTTACCAAAGCCATGACCAAGACAAACAAATCTTAAGCTCCACTTACTACCTAGATGAGTTGCAAGAAGAGGGCTTTTTAAAGCGTAAAATAGCTACGCTCAAGCAGCGTTATTATCATCGCTTTGAACTAGAGCGAGCCTTGCAGCAAGCAGGTTTTGAGCATTTACGTTTTTTTGGTGATTTTGATAGAAGCCCTTACCGTACAGAAGCGCCCCATCTTATTGTCTTAGCAAAAGTCTAAAGTTTCTGATTTGGGTCACCCATAACGCTAAAGGCTGACCAAAAATAAGGGTTAGGATGATTTCTTCTTACGCTAGCTTGCGCTTTTTGCATAGCCTCAGCGACGCTACTCCCTTGATTTAAAGCCTCATAAAAGGCAATCATCAGTTCAGAAGTTTGAGCATCTTTAACAGCCCATAAGCTTGTAACTAACGTAGTGGCACCCGCAAAGAAAAAGCCGCGTGCTAACCCAAAAACCTCATCGCCTGCATGCTGAGCATTAAGACCCGTTTCACAAGCCGACAAAACCACCAAAGAGGCGCTCAGTTGCTGACTTTGTAAATCTCGGGCAGCTAACCAACCATCTGCAAACTTAAGCCCAGAAAACATAGGGTTATCAGGCCGAAACACACCATGCGTAGCAATATGCAAAACCCGTGCTGACGTTGCGTGGTGTGCAAACGCATTTAAGCTTGCCTCTTCAGCCAAAAAGGTGTCTGAATCAGCAAAGAGTTCACTCACTGCCGTAATTTCTTGCGCTACAGTCGGAATATCCTCAAACGGAATACCAAACGCCACCAAGGCTTTAGAGCTACTCAAATCTTTACTAAGACAATGCAAATAAACAGCTGCACTTGGCGCTAAAGCCAACAAATACTGCTCACCCAAATAAGCCTCACCCGAATACAAAGCCGAAAAAGGAATGGCGTGCAAAAGGCCATAAGGAATCAGGATGAGCTGCTTAACACCCGCATCAAGCTCGAGTGGTTCAATAACTTGCTTATGCAGCGCCGCTAAGCTGGCATTAACCCGCATTAAAAGCACATCAGCACCAATCATGGCTTCATAAGCTTGACCTTGAGCAACACGCAGCATGGCAAACTGCAAGCGTTCTAAATGAGTACTCACTTCAGATACCAAACCCAACTGACGTACACATCGTAAGTTTTCTTTTGTCACAACAAAAGCCATAAGTTCATCCTGAAGCGCAAAAAACTCAACAATAACTTGTGAACTACTTAAGCTCTCTTGAAGTGTTTTTAAGCTAGGGACTAAGGCTGCTTTTGTCTGCTGAACATGAAGCAAACGATCAAGCTCCTGACGTAACTCCGTAATCTCTTTTTCTAAGCTACGAACATCCGCCCAGCTTTCACCCGCAGGTCCTTCTTCTTCAGCTAAGACATAAAGCTTATTTAAACGCTCCCGCAAGACAATCAAATCAGAACTTAAAGCCTCAGCCCTAGGACTAAGCTGAGTTGTAACCGTGGCATCTGCTGTTAAACTGTCAAGCAAAGCCCTTGCTTTAGAGCGCTCAACAAAATCAAAAGCATCTTTCAATCTTCTTTGCTCTAACAGCAAGTTAATTAACTCATTATAAATACTTAACTTCTCACCAAAATACGAGGTTTTAAAAGCATCAATAGTTAAACTCGAGCGTACCCCTTCAAGTGCTTTAATAGCTTCTTTAAAATACGCTTCGGCTTGACCTAAAGCTTGTCTCGTTCGAGCTGCTCTACCTAACAAGCTATTTGCGCGAATCAGCAAATCAGGAACGCCCAAGTCCTGCGCAAGGTCAGCAGCTTGCCTAAGAAAGTCAGCAGCTTGCTGATGTGAAATCTGCTCACTTTGCGCTAACAGTAACAGACAACTCGCCTTACCAATTTTTGAGTTGCTTGCCTCTAAAACTTGCATGGCATCTTCAAGGTCTTTATAGACCTCAGGACTCAGTTCAGTATATTCAAGATAATAATTGGCTAAATAAATAGTTGTCCAAGCAGCCTGCACCTGATTACCTAAGGCTAACCAGCCTGCCTTTAAATCACTAAAGACAAGCGTTGCTTCAGCAGACAAGCCTTGTTTTGATAAACACAAACCCAAAACAGTTTTAGCATCAAGCATTTCGCTTTGCATGCCGCGCTCAGCAAACAACTTAATAAGCTTGCGAGCCAAGAGTTCAGCATCTTCTAATAAATTAAGCTCGAGTTTGACTCTTGCTTCTTCAAGTTCAACATGCGCATAGTCAACACTTTCATCTAAATCTGCGTAAAGTACTTTGGCTTTAGATAACTCATCTAAAGCTACTGCTAGGCGGCCTTCACGTCGTTCTAGTAAAGCCAGAGAAGTAGCTGTACCTGCAAGTAAAGGCTTATTATCAGATGCTTCTAAGTTGCGTAAAGCCTTCTGAAAGTATTGTCTTGCGGTAACAAAATCATCAAGATCTTGATAAGCATTCGCCAAATTAATGTCAGCTTGCACAATGCCCGCAACGTTAGCAAGCTGCTCATAAAGACTAGCTACCTCTTTTAAGGTTTGAATAGCTTCAGAAAAATGCCCCTGACGGTACAAAATAATACCCACATTATTTTGAACCTTAGCCGCTTCAAGAAGCATGCCCTCAGCGCGAAACGCCGTAACTGCCTGCTTAGCCAAATTAAGTGCCTTTTCAGTCTGACCTAGCATGGCAAGCGCCTGCATTTCGCGAATAAACACCGTAAAAGCCATAAGCTCTAAGCCTTGCTCAGTATAAAGAACTCGAGCTTTCTCAAAGTTTAGTAAGGCATTTTCAAAGTCACCTTTGAGACTGAAACCAAGGGCGTTTGCCCAGTGACCTAAGGCTAATGCTAAATCTGTCTTGAGGTAGTTAGCAAGTTCAAAGCATAGTTTTGCTAATTTGCTTGCTTTTGTGGTGTCTGCAGCAAAGGCGTTATCTAGGCTGGTTTTAAGAGTTTCTAGGTCTTTGTAACTTAGTTTTTGTGCTTCAAAAAGGCTTAAGCGTAACTGATGATTGTCGGCCATTAATAGGCTTTGTTCATCTAGCTGAGGCTCATGTAAGGAAAGTTGGGACACGCTCTAGTAGTTGTAGCAAATTCAAGCAAAACCAGAGATGTAATTGGTAACAACAAAACAACTGAACTGTCTATTGATTAGTTTTTGCACATAGTTTGTCGCTTTGGCTTACATGTTTTTTTGCTTGCGTAGGGCTTTCTTAAAGGTTTAATTCAGGAAAAAACAAGAAATGCAAAACAATTCACATTTTTTGAAAACTATTCATTTTTTCCTTTTTACTCATAAAAATTAGCTCTACAGTAAAAACAGATAGCGAAACTTTCTAGAAAGGTAACAGCATGGAATCTACATTTAACGCTAACCAAGAACAAAAAGAAGAACAATCGGTCGGCACATTCTCAGGACTTGGTAACCCGTTTAAGTTGGCCTTTGAACAAAGCCAGCATGTACAGTGCATTATCAATCTAGAAGGGCGTATTTTGAGTGCTAACCAAAAAGCGCTTAGCTTAGCAAGACCCGAACATCAAAAAGAACTTACAGGCAAGCGCATATGGCATGCCCCATGGTGGCGTAGTAAGCAAAATGTCATGATTAATGATTTATTTAGACGTGCCGCTGCTGGTCAAAGCATTGAACGTAACCTTGTCATTGGTGCGCAAGGCGACATACCTCAAGCTTACAGCCTAAATTTTATTCCCATAAAAAACGTGCTAGGAAACGTTTCTGCCGTACTGTTTGAAGCGCATAAACAAGATGACAACAAAAAAAGCAATCAAGAAGCCTCACAAGATGCCCTTACAGGTCTAGCTGACGCCACTTATTTACTTGACGCTCTAACTGACATTGTTCATACCAGCAACCATGACCCGAGCCACTCTTTTGCGGTTGTATCTATAGCTATAGATAGCCTAAAAAACATAACAGACTTATTTGGTCAAACTATTGGTGATAATTTCATAACCAACGTTGCCAGAAAGTTTAGATCTAACACTCGAGATCATGATGTTGTTGCCAGAATAGATGAAGGCGCCTTTGTTATTATTTTAGATCACTTGCAAGTTAGCCAAAATGCATTAGATTTTGCTGAGCGCTGCTTAAACTTCTTACAAGCAGATTTCAAAGTAGGCAAAGCCCAAATCAGCATAGATGCAAATGTAGGCATAGCCTTTGGAGATGGCGGGCAAGACGCCCAAAGCCTACTACAAGAAGCCCAAGAAGCCTTGCGGCAAGCGCAAGCCAACCCAGACAAAAGTACTTTTGTTTCAGGTATGGACCAGCTCGAGTAAGTCTATAAAACACAAAAAGGCTGGATGATTTTTTGCTCATCCAGCCTTTTTTATATACTTCTTTAGCCAATCATATTTTCAGGTACAACCATCTCATCAAACTGTTCAGCAGTTAAATAGCCTAAAGCAACAGCAGCTTCTTTAAGGGTTGTATTTTCAGCATGGGCTTTTTGAGCAATTTCTGCTGCTTTGTAATAACCAATATGGGTATTAAGCGCAGTTACAAGCATGAGAGACTGCTCGAGTTGGTACTTTATACGAGCCGTATTAGGTTCTATGCCAACAGCTAAATTGTCATTAAAGGATTCACAAGCGTCACCTAGCAGTCTTGCGGACATAAGCAAGTTGTAAATCATGACGGGTTTAAAGACGTTTAGCTGAAAGTGACCGTGGGTGCCTGAAACGCTTACGGCAACATCGTTACCAATGACTTGGGCACAAACCATCGTTAAGGCTTCAGCTTGGGTTGGGTTAACTTTGCCCGGCATAATAGAAGAGCCAGGTTCATTGGCAGGAATAGTAATTTCGGCAATACCACTGCGTGGCCCTGAAGCCAGCAAACGAACATTATTAGCAATATGCATAAGGCTTACAGCTAAGCGCTTTAAAGAACCATGTGCCTCGACAACGGCGTCATGTGCGCTTAAGGCTTCAAATTTATTATCAGCCGTTACAAAAGCTAAGCCTGTTAAGCTAGCTATTTTTTGAGCAACATCTTCTGAGTAACCTTTAGGGGTGTTTAAGCCAGTACCAACAGCTGTACCTCCAAGTGCTAACTCTGCTAAGTGAGGCAAGCTTGCCTCAACAGCTTCTATACTTTTTTGTATTTGAGTTGCGTAACCAGAGAGTTCTTGTCCTAGCGTTAAAGGGGTTGCGTCCATTAGGTGTGTGCGTCCAATTTTTACAACAGCTTTAAAAGCTTCCGCTTTTTCTTCAAGGGTTGCTTGTAATTTACGTACCTTAGGTAGCATGTCATTAACAATGTAGCTGTAACCGGCAATATGCATGGCGGTTGGAAAGGTGTCATTAGAAGATTGTGATTTGTTGACATCATCATTAGGATTAATGGGGGTTTTAGAGCCCATCGTGCCACCTAAGATTTCTATGGCACGGTTAGAAATGACCTCATTTACATTCATGTTTGATTGCGTACCAGAGCCTGTTTGCCAGACAACCAAAGGAAAATGCTCATCTAGCTTACCAGCCATAATTTCATCGCAAACTTGCCCGATAATGTCTGCTTTATCTTTAGGAAAGTCAGTTAAATCAGCATTGCTTAGGGCAGCAGCTTTTTTTAAGACAGCAAACGCTCGAATAATTTCTATAGGCATGAGTTGCCCACCAATTTTGAAATTTTCTAAAGAACGCTGGGTTTGCGCACCCCAGTACTTATCATTTGGAACTTGAACTTCACCTAAGGTATCTTTTTCTATACGGTAAGACATACTTTCTCCTAAGTTATCTAATTGACTTTTCTTAAGCTGCTACAGAGTGGCTTACGCCCTTAATGCTTGCTTTAAACACACTATAAAGCCTTTCTTCTTATGCTAACGCAGAATAGCAGCCTCTGTGCAGTGTAGATTTACGCTTGCATAAACAAGGGCTACTAACTACGCTTTTTAGGGCATTCAAGCATTATAGAAGGCACTTATCATTTTTAGAATTTAGCGCTACAATACAGATGTTTTTGAAAGGAAAAATTATGTCATTAGATGCTTTAGCTAATGTCTGGACACACCTAACCACCCTTCAACCCGTTAAAGGAGAAGGCATTTATCTTTATGACGAACAAGGGACCCGCTACACTGATTTCACATCAGGCATAGGGGTCACCAACACAGGACATTGCCACCCTAAAGTAGTAGCAGCCATAAAAGAGCAAGCAGATAAATTTATTTTTGGTCAAATGAACTGTGTTATAACCCCGCAAGCACTTGCCTTGGCTGAAAAATTACAAGAGATTACACCCCCAGAAATTGATACTTTCTTCTTCTCAAATAGTGGGGCAGAAGCTACTGAGGGTGCGCTAAAGTTAGCACGCCACGCCACCCAACGAACCAATGTCATTGTTTTTCAAGGTAGCTTTCATGGTCGCACCTCTCAAGCTATGGCTATGACAACCTCAAAAACGGTTTACCGTTACAAATACCACCCATTACCAAGTGGTGTGTTTGTAGCGCCTTTTCCTTACGCTTATTACTATGGTTGGGATGAAGAAACAACCGTAGCTTTTTGTTTACAGCAGTTAGAACATTTGCTTAAGTCACAGTGCGCCCCAGATGAAACAGCTTGCATGATGATAGAGCCTGTATTAGGTGAAGGTGGCTACGTGCCAGCAGCAGCCAGTTTCTTAAAAGGATTACGTGATATTGCTGATAAATACGGCATTTTGCTCGCAATAGACGAAGTGCAAAGTGGTTTTGGGCGCACGGGCAAAATGTTTGCTTATGAATACAGTAATGTTAAACCCGACATTATCATTATGGCAAAAGGACTAGGCAGCGGCATGCCTATATCAGGCATAGCCTCACGCAAAGAACTCATGGATAAATGGCTACCCGGAACCCACGGAGGAACCTACGGTGGCGGTAACGCTGTGGTTATGGCAGCAGCCAAAGCAAGTGTAGAAGCCATATTAGAAGAAGACTTACATGGCAACGCAGAACGCATGGGACAGCGTTTACAAGCAGGCCTAAAAGACTTAGCACTCGAGTTTCCTGTTTTGGGTGATGTGCGGGGTTTGGGTCTTATGGTGGCAACTGAATTTAGTGATGCTGAGGGTAAGCCCGATGCGGTGACTTGTCAGGCTGTGCATAAGGCGATGCTTGAACAAAATACGCTTATGCTGACCTGCGGTACCTATGGCAATATTATTCGTTGGATTCCGCCTTTGGTGGTAACTGCTGAGCAAATAGATGCTGTCTTAGCTCAATTTAAAAAAGCTTTAGAAACGGTAACTGCTGCGGTAGCAGCTTAAGAGAGAGCTTGGGTTCTCAGCACTAGACAAGGTATTTACCGCGCTCTAGTTGCGCTTTTTGAAAGGCGTACAACATCTTAGTGATTTTGTTTTAAACATCTCAAATGCTAATAAGTAAAGCTATTAGTAAAAATAGCTTTTTCCTGAAAGGAAACTATGTCTACCATTAACTTAGTTACAGAAATTCCGGGCCCTAAAAGCCTTGCAATGATTGCACGCCGTGAGGCAGCGAGTCCGCGGGGTGCTGCCAAACTAACCAGTGTTGCAGTTGAAAGTGCCGTGGGTGCAGCCGTTAAAGATCTTGACGGTAACACCCTACTTGATTTTGCAGGAGGTATAGGCATGCTAGCCGTGGGGCACTGCCCCCCTAGCTTAGTGAATGCGGTAAAAGAGCAAGCTGATAAGCTGATTCATAATTGCGCTATTGTCACCACAACTGAACCTATGGTTGAGCTTATTGAACTTCTTAATGACATTGCACCCATAGAAGGCCCAGCTAAAACAGTGTTAATGAGTAGCGGCGCAGAAGCGGTTGAAACGGCTGTGAATATAGCAAGAGCCCATACCAAACGTCCTGGCATTATTGTATTTGAAGGTGCGTATCATGGTCGTACTAACTTAACCCTCACCATGACCAGTAAATACGCATTATTTAAAAAAGGCTTTGCTCCTTTTGCCCCTGAGGTTTACCGTTTACCTTTTCCAAATGTCTACCGTAAGCCTGACGGCTTAACCGAAGAGCAGTTTATTGACTACGCTATTTCACAGCTTGAAAACGCTATGATTTCTCAGGTTGACCCGTCTGCTGTAGCTGCCATTGTCATTGAACCCGTACAAGGGGAGGGAGGCTTTGTTGTTACACCAAAACGCTTTTTACAACGAATTCGTGAACTTTGCACCGAGCATGGCATGGTCATGATTGCAGACGAAATACAGTGCGGTATGGGTCGAACCGGCAAGCTTTTTGCTTGTGAGCATTTTGATATTAAACCTGACATTCTTACTTCAGCCAAATCACTTGGAGCAGGCTTACCTATTTCAGCCATTATTGGTAAAGCAGAGATTATGGATGCGCCTCACCCTGGAGGTCTAGGTGGAACCTACAGTGCTAGCCCTATCGCCTGCGCAGGTGCAATAGAAGCTGTCAAAATAATTAACACGCCTGCATTTTTAAAAAGAGCTACTGAGCTAGGTGAGCGCTTTAAAAAGCATCTGCTTGCCATAAAAAAAGAAAATAGTAATGTAGGTGATGTACGTGGTTTAGGCCCTATGCTTGTCATAGAATTTGTTAAAGACCAAAAAACAAAAACGCCTATGAGTGCACAAGAGGTCGTTACCATAACCAACGCAGCATTAGCCAAAGGACTCATCATTTTACGCTCAGGGCTTTACAGTAACTGCATTCGCTTATTACCCCCACTTACCTTAACAGATGAGCAAATTGATGAGGGTATGAACATTTTGGCAGAAGCAATAAGAAATGCCAATCAGCAGGCTGTGGCCGCAGATTAAAAAGAGGTATACCGTTTTCGGTGAAGTATGCGATTAAACGAAAGCGGTATTAAATCTAGCAAACTTAAAAGCGCTATGCAAATGAGCTATCTTAGGACGCTAGCTGCTTTATCTAGCTCAGCAAAAAGCTCTTGAGTTAAGTTAAGCTGAAAGACTTCAGCAATAATTTGTGTCCAGCCATGCAAAAAGTAAATCCAGCCATCTTCAATATGCAAGTTCTGCTGCGCTTCTTGCGCTTTAGCTTGATAGTAAAAATCAAGTGAACCCCTGTAATTAAGCTCCCAAACAAATGAGTCTTTAGGAAAAACAGCCTTAGCTGACAAAGGTGACCCCGGGCGATCTTTACCCATACCAGTAGCATTAATAACTAAAGACTGCTCAGCAATACTTGCAAGCAAGCTATCATTACTAGCAATATTAGCTGACAAAACATAATGAAAGCTCGTAGTTGTAGACAGCTTCTTATGCACAGACTCAATATGCTCGAGTCTTTCAGAATTTATATCTACAATGGTTATGTCCTTAGGGGCATGCTCGAGTGTTGCTAGGTAAAGGTTTATGGCGGTAGCTGCGCCTCCTGCACCAA
>CAZWJZ010000026.1:0-25504 GCA_964634665.1 uncultured bacterium
TCACGAGCGGATTTAAGTCACTATTGTGACATTAAATCGGCACTTTGGTATAAGTAGGCAGCTAAGTTGTTTCTAAATTTACTTTGTTTACTTCTAGAGGTAGTTGAGTCATTAATATGGGTTTTATTTCTAAGCATACCTATCTGGTTTTAAGGCTTCTAGGTTTTTACTAGGGGTTTCTTGGTTTAGTAAGCTCGTTATCATTTTTGCTGTTATGGGAGCTAAAGATAAACCTAGCATGGCGTGACCTGTTGCTATAAAGAGGTTTCTGTGCTGCGTGCTTTTGCCTACAAAGGGTAGGCCGTCAGGTGAGCAGGGTCTAAAGCCGTACCAGACCTTGGTGTTTTCAAAATGGCTATCTTGATAGCTGGGGAAGTAGCGTTTTACTGACTTTATTATGCCTGTTACTCTGCTTGGGTTTATTTTTTCTTGGGTGCCTGCTATTTCCATAGTGCCACCAAAACGAACTGCGCCTTTTAAGGGGCTTACGGCGACTTTTGCTTCACTGAGAATGGCTGGGGTTTCAAAGGCTTGGGGTGGGTTTTCTAGTAGCATGCTGTAGCCTTTACCTGCTTGCATGGGTAAGTTTAAGTTTAGGTCTGCTAGGAGTTCGCTAGACCATATGCCTGCTGCGACAAGCAGGTAATCTGCTTCTATGCTTCCTTGGCTTGTTTCAATAGCTTTTATGCTTTTGTTCTCTTGTTTTATGCTTTTTACATCTGTACTCCACAAGATGGCTACATTTTCACGCTCGAGCCAGTTTCTTAAGGAAAGCATGACTTGCTTGGGGTTCATGTGGGCATCATCATGATAGTGAACACCGCCAACAGCGTTCATGTCTAAGTTGGGTTCTAAGGTTTGAAGTGCTTCTTTAGCTAAAACATCTAAGTTTAAACCAAGCTTCTTTGCATCTTTAGCCAGCTTTTGTTCTTTTTCAAAACCCTCTTCGGTATTGCAGAGCATAACTAAGCCTTTTTTCTCTAAACCAAACGGCTCGAGTTCTTTTTCTAGTTGTTCGTAAAGTTGTTTGCTTTCTAAGTTGAGTTTTAGTAATAGGGGAGCTGCGTAGGCTGCGTGCTCTGGGCTTGCGTGCCGCCAGAACTGGTAGGCCCAGCGTAATAAACTAGGCTCGAGTCTGGGTTTTACATAGAAGGGGCTTTCAGGGTTGAGCATCCATTTAAAGCCTTGTTTTATGATGCCGGGTGAAGATAGCGGTACAAAGTGGCTGGGTACGATCATGCCTGCATTACCGTAAGAGGTGCCTTCGTGTTCGGCTTTTGAGCGTTCTATCAGGGTTACCTTGAAGCCTGCTTTTTTTGCGTAGTAAGCGTTGCATAAACCAATGATGCCTGCGCCAATAATAACGAGATGATTGTTTGACATATATGCAGCTTAGTTTAGCAGGCTCGTTTAAGCTTTTTTGATGTTTGAGACTAAGCTTTTTAGGCGTTGTAGGGGTTTGTAACGCCAGTTTAAAATGACTAAAACAAAGCCAGCTAGAAGCATAATCACTAAGGCGTAACGAAACTTAATGACTTTATCAAGCAGGGTTGGTGCGCTTACGCGTTCACCTTGTATGACTTTAATGACTTCTTTACTTTGACCATCTGCTTTTAAAATACCTAAGTGACGCTCTACCGTTCTGCCGCCTGGCATGTCACCTTCTTTTAAGTCATGCAGTGTCCAAGCCATCCAGCCTACGTTATAGCTGTTAGCTAAATCAATGACACGCTGATAATAATAAGCTTGTTCTTTCTCAGTATGCGGGTCGGGTAGTTTTAAACCCCAACTATGAAAGCCAAACTCTTCAAGCAAAATGGGTTTATTAAAGATTTGAGCATTTACAATACGGTCTTCTAATTCTTCAGGGCTTTTGTAATGATGCAAACTAATAACATCTGCAACAGTCGCCAGAACAGGGTCAGGTTCTATTAGCCCGACAATGACAGGTTTACTCGTTTCACGCCTTAAAGTATTAATAGCGTAACTCAAGAACACTCGAGTTCGGTTTATGCCTGCTTGCTCAAAGTCTCTATCAGCTTCGTTTTTTACGTCTATGAGTATGACATTGGGGTGTCTTAGGGCTTCGTAGAGGCCTGAGAATTGCGTCATGACTGTGGGTAGGTCTTTTAGGCAGTAACAGGTGTAGGTGTCTAGTAGGGTGGGTATGACGTTTAGGTCGTAAGTGGCTGCTATATCTAGGACTTGGCTAAAGTTTTCTAGGCCTTCGGGTGAAGGGTAGGGTAAGAAGATACGTATGGTGTTAAAGCCTAGTCTGTTTATGGTGGCAAAGTCAGCGTTGAGTTCTACTAGGTTTAAGTTGGGCCATAAGTCATCAAAGGGTGCGCTACGTGCTATGTAGTTAATGCCTTTTATGTTTCTTATATCTTGGGCTAAGTTTGGAAATAAGAGTTCTGAATTAGGTACAGCAATATCACTTTTGACTTGCCATTGGGCTATTTGCCAGATGCCTTCTTTGAGCTCTAAAACAACATCTATTTTTCGTTTGGCAATGCGTGGTAATTCGAGATCATCTTCAGCTAGGCTTCCTTGCGCGTAACTATACTCATCTTCTAAAGCAATGACGGTTCCGTCTGGTGAGTAGAAATTGAGTTTGAGTTTATGGTCCCAGTCAATAAATTTTTGTTGACTGCCTGATGACATGGCAAATTCGACGTCAGCTAAGGCCGCGTCGCTAAAATAGGTTTTTAAGCCTAAGGTTTCCCCTGTTAAAAAGCTGTAGGTGAGTTCTTCAAAGGCTCGTCGGTAGTCGTTTGTAAGTTGATCTCTAACAAAGGGTTCTAAAGCTTTGGGTGAATCAGGGTTATCTTCTAGCCATGTAAGTCTGCCTGCTTCGCTTGTTCTAGGTGTGACAAGGTCAATAGCTGTGTCCACTACGCGGGCTCTTTGAAAGTAGACAATTAAGTTAGAAGCGCCCTTAATTGTGGCTAGGGTAGCTAAAAGACCTATAATGATAAACGCGATCCAAATAAGGTTCTTAACAACATTTTCGGTTCTTTGGTCTTGAGTGAAGAGGCTTTTGCGCATACTGTTTAGTGAATTCCTTGCTCTAGAATGGGTGCTTGTTTGGGTATGGATAGGTCTTTTAGCTGACCTGCTATTCTGATTTGTACGCTGCTGGCTTCGTCAGGTAAAGGCGGAAAGATAATGCGAGCGCTGCCATCCTCTAAAGGCGTAAAAATACGCGTTAAGGCTTGTTTTTTTGTGTCTAAAATAACAAGCTGAAGTTCTGAACCAGTATCTGGAATAGCGCCAAAGGCATCAATAATAGGGCCAATTGCTAAACTTAAACTATCTTCTAAGTTCCAGATCATGGGTATATCTAAACTCGCAACTGTGCTTGCTTCTAAGATGATGGGGTCAGATTTGTAAGTACCTGACTGAGTTTGTAAACTGTAGTTACCAACGAGTGGGTAGGTAGGTAAAACTAAGTTAGATTCACCTTGATTAAGGGGTCTAAGTACAAAAAAATCAACATCTTCATTCCCCCCATAAAATAAAACGCTAGTGCCTTCACTAATACGATTCACGAACTTATCTCGCGGAAAGTCCAGCCTAAGATGCCAAGTATCTCGGGCACTTGCAGGCGCAGTCTGGATAGGTGCAGCAAAGTCACTACGCGCCACCTCACCTGCTAGTAAATCAAGTTCAGCCCGCTCCCCTTTAGCTGTTTGGGTTTCCGCAATAATATATTGCGTTCCTGCCCTACGTGACTTAGGTAAATAAGTCCAGCTAAGTAAATGCTCCACCTGAAGTTCTGCACTAAGCAAACTATTATTAGGGTTAATGACCCTCACAGTTACAGGGCTTTGTGTAACATTGCCATGCTTATCTAAAGGCCTAATAAGCACAGCGGTACTCTGCTCTAAATCCACTCGAGCAGCTCGAGCTGTGAGTTTGGGTTCTAAGGGGGTTAGGGCGGGGCCTGCTACGCGTTTTAGATTCCCTGTGAACTGTTGCTGACCTATAGTGAGGGTGTAGGGTGTTAAGCCTGCTCTGACATAAGGAACATCTAAGCTTAAGCCTTTAGGGCTTACGGGTTTGCTTACAAAGTAAGGTCCAGCTGCTGTGCTTAGGGTGAGTTTGGCATCTAGTCCTTCGCTAAAGCTGCCTTGCGAGGGGTTAATATCAAACAAAACACCGTCTTCATGAATGTCTATGCTTAAGTTGGCTTTAGCTGAACCTACTAGGGTGTTAGTTGCTGATACCGACATATCTGAAGCGGAAAAATGTTTTATAGCAATAATGCCTGCTAAGACAATGATTTCCACAAAAAGAGCTAAACGTAAAAGCATTTTACGTTTATTAAGTAGCGTTTTTAGGTTGAAAAGCTTCATCTGACAAACGCACCAAATATCCGTGCTTGCTTATTCACGCCTATTTCAAATACTAAAGACATCACTTGCTAATCCCTATAAAAAGCATGCATTTGCACACGGTAATGCGAAAACAGATCATGTTCTAAGTCAAAAAGAGGCCAATCTTCGGGCTTTAAGTCTTTATCTATAAAGCTTTTTTCTATTCTGTAGCTTTCGGGTACTGAGAGTTCAGCTATAAATTCACGAGCTTCTTTAGGAGGTATTGACTCCATGACATAAGTTTCATTAACCCAAGCTAAACCGTCATCATCAAATAAACTTATAAGCGCGTGAGGTATGCCTGCCTCTTTAGCACCTAAATTTACTGCACGAATCTGCAAAGCATTATCTTGCGCTTCGCTCCAAATAGCTAAGTCACGCTCTAAATTACGACCTGTCACCACAGCTTTAGGAAAGACCTCAAAGTTAGCAACCTGATCAACAATAAAGTCCACCTTAGCAACATCATCAAAATCAATACGAAACGGTGTTCTTTCACCAGGTAGCAGTTTATGTAAAACCAACTGACCAGCGTTAGCACGACTAAGTTCGTTACCCTGAGCATCTCTTAAAAGTGCTGTAATGGTTATATCTGCAGGGCGAGAGTCAAAATTTTGTAACTCACCCACAACTGAAAAGCGTGTTGCTGTAAGGGCTCGCTCTTCCATAGGGAGTTCAGCTAATTCATGATTAAAAACAGCTTCTGCTTCAAGCTCTAAATCTGTTTTTTCTACCTCATAACTCACTAAGCGAGCATTTAATATTTCAACAATAGGATAGTCAAGCGTGTCATTAATATCTTGTAAATCTATAGTCAGGCGTCTTGGAGAACGATAATAATCAATGCTGGTCTGCCCAATAAAGCGCTCTTGCGCTCTAGCTTTAACACTAGGTTCAGCCAAGATACGCCACCCTCCCTTAACTCTAACTAACTCATGATCAATATTTTCCTGAATTGAGGTAAGGCTTGTTAGCCAATCAAGATCTGCCCGAACAAACGCCCGATCACCCACTTTAGGTCTTTGTTTAGAGCCTTCACCCTCATAACCAAGTAAAACAGTATCAATGGTTTCAAGTTTTGCGTAGCCTGAACGCAAGCCCCCCACTACCGAGAAGTCAAGCAGCCAACGATCAAAATCAAGCCCTTTGATAGGCTCGAGCCATGTGTAAGCATCTTCAAAGCGCTTAAAGTCAAGGTGATCCCAGTAGGCTAGTACTGCTTTTTCTGGGGTGTCATTAAGTTTCTTGGTGTACCAGTAACCATAGGCAACGGGTGCTATCAAAATGAAAAAGAGCAAGCTGCTGCTTAGTAACCTAAAGCGTAAAGAGCGGCGTTCAAAGTTAACCTTGTTGGTAAGATTTTTATAGCGACTCCACCACTGCCATTGACTAGGCGCAGCTAAATGCGTGACATCTTCTTGAAGCATGCCGAGCGCCCATGCGCCAGGGCCACGTTTTTGCCAGGGCATAACAGGAATGCGCCATTTGGGTAAGAGTAAACTCAGGTAAGCCAGTACAGGCATAATGAGTGGCAAAATGCCCCACATGAGTCTTTGGTAAAGGGGCCATGTTTTTCTAGGTACACGGTCAGGTAAAGGGGGTATGCCTTCACGCTCCCAGACCATAATGCCATTTTCAAGCAAACCAAGACGATGCCAGCCGTTAAAGAACAGCAACGGGTCGTAAAACGCGTCATTAGAATAAATGTACTTAACATTGTACTTTTCGGGCATAACTAGAATTTGCTTTAAAGAGCCAATGCCAGGTGCGCCCGTGTACTTAGCACCCTCTAAACGCTCAATGGGTGTGGTGGTTAATTCAGGTAGGCGTCTGGCTGAGTGGTAATTACCGTCAGGCGTGCTGGCTTTAGTGTTAGCTGAAAGCCACGCCATTTGATCACCAAAACCAAGGTTTAAGTAACGCCATTTCCAGTGCTCATCTTTATTGATAAAGTTAATAATAGGGTCAATATTAATCGGGTCAGGTTGAAACTTACGGTACTGAGTTAAGGTACTAATCCAGATGACAGAGCTAGCAATCACAGCAAGTAAACCAGCAAGTAAAATATATAAAACACGCTGACCAAAGTTTGCCTTAATGTAATGTCCTAATTTTCCGTGAATAAGACTCTCTAAAGCCCGACCCATAAACGGCAAAATAAACATAGTTGACCAAAAAGTAAATCGGTCAAGCGTCAAAATGTCAAACGCGCCCCCCAGTAACAGCTTAGGGCCAGGGGTTGTGCCACCTGTACCCAAAAAGGCAAGCAGTAAAATACTGGCAGCAGCAGGCCAACGCCATGTCAAAAACCCTCTTGCCATAGCGTAAGGAAAAACCCAAAAGCTACTAGCCCAAGGAATAACCCAGAACATAAGCCCAAGGTCACGCCGCACCAAGAAATTAGCCCTTGAGCCATGCGGTATAGAGACTTGGGTAATGGGGTCAGTAAAAGATGAGAACCAATAAGGAAAGACCACAATAAGTAAAGAAGCAATGGCTAAAACACCAAAAATACCACTACGATAAAACCTTGGCAAAAGCCTGTAGCCACGTTGTTTAGCCTTTTGAATAAAGCCATTACCCTGAGGTTCATTTGCGCGCTCAGCCCGAAAACCCTCAAGTAAAGCAATGACAATCATAGGGGCTGTAAAGAAAATACTCCCAAAAAGCGTGGTTACGTGATGTGCTGCTGTGGTGGCAGCCGTCCAAGCTACTGCCCTAATTAGGTCGGTGGTTTGACCTTTTCTGACCCACTCAATAATAAAAGGAATACCATTAAGCAAAAACCCTAACGATAACGTGGTGGGTAACTGCCCAAACACATGAACTGTTTCTGCAATAGCGCTACTAAGCACTAAAGATAAAGCAGCGTAACCTGCTGCTCTAGGTGAAAACAAAAGTTTTGTTAAACGATAAACCCCCACTGTTAACTGTAAAATGGCAAGCGTTTGCGCTAAAGCAAAGCCTGTTAAGAGATTCTTGAAAAAAGCACCAAAAATAGCAATTAAGTAATGGGATAAAGGCGGATACTGAACCACAAAAAAGCCCGTGTACCAACGTGGCTCCCACGGGTCAAACCAATTATCTTGATAATTAGCCCCAATAAAAATATGAATCAGCGCATCATAAGTATGCACAAAATGACGATTAAAATTTAAGACACCATGATAAAAAACAGCAATAAGTAGGGCAGCACCTAAAAGCAGCAAACCCTGCTGCTCACGAACAGCAGTACGTTTGCGCCTAGCGGTTCGTTTTTTTGAAAGGATAGAAGGGCTTGCCATAACTAATAAAAACTCTAGCTATGCCATCGCATAGACAAATCTGAATTACCCATACGAGGAAAGCTAAGGGTTACAAAAAGGCTAAATATATAGACCAACAAGTTAGACATCAAAGAGGCCTGCAAACAAAAAACATTCATTAGTTGCAAGATCTTTGGACAAGAGTAAACAAGAAAAAAGCCAAGGCAAACATCTAAACTCAGTCTAAAGCTCACCTTAGCTACAAAACCATACAAAAAGCCTCAGCTAGCAACCCCAGTCTTAATAGGAATAACCTGATCAAGCATAGTGTAATTAAGAATTAGGCTAACAGCCTCACTAGGATTAAGCAAGTAAAACTCCCCCCCATGCATACGTGCAGTCTTTAAAGCCGAAACAATAGCAGCCAGACCCGAAGAGTCAATAAAACTAACCTCTTTCGTATCTAGATAAATAGTATGCTTACCTTCAGCATGCAAAGCCTCAAACTGACGCCTTAAATCAGGCGCTTTATGAGCATCAATACGACCACTAACAGATAAATGGACTTCCTTAGCATTAACCAACATGATTAAACTCCTTTTCAAACTCGAGTGTTAATTTATTTTTTCCGTTTTCATAACTATGACTACTGCTTGTGCTTAATTGCTGTATAAGACCTAGGCCGTAACCACCTTCACGCAGTTCACCCATGGGTAGGGCTTCCTCAGCGGCAGGGTTGAAGGCTTTACCATCATCATTAATGGTAATTTTGAAAGCATTTGCTGCGTCTTCAATTTCTACATCAAAGTAACTAGCTTGACCATGCTCTATAGCGTTTACAACCACTTCTATAAGCGCAAGTTCAATCAGAATGCGCTTAGAGTGCTGACAATGAGCTTCAATAAATTTACCTAAAGCCTCTAACTCTGAGGTATCAGCGGAAAAACTAGTACGCTGACTAGGCATTAGGCGTACGCTTCTAAAGGCAAAATAAGGTCTAACTTGGTAATTTCAAAAATCGCTCTGACAGAAGACTGAACATTACAAATACGCATCTCTACCTTAGCGTCACGTGCTTTCTTAAAAAGACTTACCAGTAGTGCTAAGCCTGAAGAGTCAATAAAATTAACTTCCGTCATGTCAAGCACAAAGGAACTTGTGACAGGCTCGAGTTCTGCTTTTAGGTTGTTTACGGTGTGTGCGTCAAAACGACCTGCTAAGAAATAGCTGACGCCGCTGGCTGTTGTTGTGCGTTTAATGTCCATGAGTCTCCTAGTAATCTGGAAATGTGTAAGAGGTACCAATCTGCAACGTCATCTAGCGTAATGCCGCTGGCGGCCCTATGGTTAGCCTCTCCTAGCGCTCGAGCCTTTTCACTATTAGAGAGCAAACCATAAAGCGCTTCGGTTAAACTTGCCACATCATTGGGTTGAAAAATAACAGCTTCGTAACCTTCATCTGCAATAAGGTCAGCTAAATCACCTATGGCAGGCATGGCTGCTGCTCGACCAAATTGCCCTGCTTGGTGCAAAACGCCACTACTACCCGTGGTACTTTCATAAGGAAAAGCAACAACGGTAGAATCTGTAAAGATTTTAGGAACATCTTCTTCAGCAACATAGCCAGTGAAATGAATATTAGGCAAATGCGCGTAACGCTGCTGCGCGTCAGCTAAGTAACCTTTCGCGTTAGGGGAGTCACTACCTGCAATAACAAGGCGAACAGTGGGTATGCGCTTTAAAAGTTCAGTGTGCGCTTTAAGAAGGACATCTACTTTTTTATAAGTACCAAACTTACCAAAACTCATCACGGTAGGGGTTTGTGGTAACGGCGCAATATGACCAATATCAAAAGAACCATGGGGTGCCAAAAAAGCATTGTTAGCTTTGTATTTATCTCTTAAAATATCAACATAACGCGGCATGGTTGTTGCTATTAAATCGCTCTTAAGTAAAGCTCTGGTAAATGCCTGACCTGCCATATTCATAATGCTAGTCATAACAGGATTCGCGGCGTAACCTGCACTGCTTAAATCTACGGTTTCAAACATGTTGTGTAACAAGGTGAAACTTAGTCTTTTTCGTTTACTCAGCCAAGGTGAAAGCAAACCTAGTGCGGCAGGCAGTCGTTTATCACCAAAACTAGCAAACTGCAAATTAAAAATAACAGCGTCGGGAGCTAAGCCATCAAGCGTCTTATTAATCTTCCAAGCGTTTTGCATGTCATTAAAAGACCAAACCCTATGAATATTGCTTTCCTCTTGAACCGCCTCATCTAAAGTATCAGCAACAATGCTCACCTGACTCACTTCAGGCTTTTTAGCAAGCGAGCGGGCAAAGTGAAAACCATATTCATTCAAACTACCCTTACTAGGCGGAAATGCCGTGACTAGCGCTATATGCATGATCACTCCCTTCAGCGTAAGCACCTTGCCGGTCAAGCTTCCGCACTGCAAAAATATCCTTTAAAAACTGAATACCATCTTTAACCGAATTCACCTTACTACCCGGCGCATCAAACCAGCGAACAGGCACTTCAGCCACGCTGTAACCCAACTTATTGGCTAAATACAGCAACTCTAAATCAAACGAAAAACCATCCATCTTTTGTTTACTAAACAAGTCAAGCGCAACGTCACGCTTAAACAACTTAAAGCCACACTGCGTATCTTTAACCGTAACGCCACTCAAAGCAGCCGCAACTGTGCGCAAACCCCAAGAGATAAAATGGCGCAAAAAACTCTTATTTTCCTCTTTAGCACCCTCAGCAGCCCTAGAACCCACCGCAATATCAAAACCTTCAGACAACTTAGCCATAACAGCAACAAGTTCTTCAATAGGCGTAGAGTTATCTGCATCTGCAAACAAAATAGCTTTACCACGCGCAGCCAAAACACCCCGCTTCACCGCGCCACCCTTACCCGTATTAGCATGCTCAATAACCTTTAAGTTTGCCCAACCTAGCTCTTTAACAAGCTCTACAGTTGCATCTTTACTACCATCATCAGAAACAATCAGCTCCCAATTAGGCATATACGTTGAAACAAACACAGCCGTAGCAGCTAGACTTGGCAAAATGCGAATCTCCTCGTTATAAGCAGGAATAATGATAGACAACTCAGGCTGCTCAAGCTTATATTTGCGCCAATGTTCAAAGTTATCGTAAGACATAATTAGCTCCTTTACTTTCTAAAGTCTTTCTCGTAAACCAACCAGCCCCAGCAGCAATAATCAAAACACCCAACAAGCCACCCTTAGCCAGCATCTGCATGGCAATAACAGACATACTCGAGCCGTGATACATAAGAATAAGTGCTACTTGCGCAATGGCAGCCAGAATAGGTAAATAGCCTGCCTTATGACTACCAAGCGCTAAATAATGATTACTCAGCACATTAGCCAGAGCATAAAAACTCGTCATTAAAGCGTAAGGGGCAATAAGTCCAGCTGCAGCAAGATAAGCCTCACCAAACAAAACCTTAATAACAAATGTCGGAAAAAGTGCACAAAAGCCCGTAATACCAAAACTCACAATAGCCACTGCGCCAAGCGCCATAAACAGTAAATCACGGTGTGGTTTACCCTCAGCAGCCCGCGCCGCCACCATAGGAAAAACAGCAGCACTAATAGCCCAAGAGCCATAAAACACAATACGACCAATCAACGCAACAGCTGCGTAAAGACCCGCATCCTCAGCTGTTAAAAGTGCATTTACTAACAAAACATCACTATTAATAATGACTGCCTGCGCTGACAAATTAACAAAAATAGGTGCAGCGTACTTACCCACTTCGCTACCTTTAATAAGCGTTGCAAGCTTAAGTCTAAAAAACTTTCTAAGCTGCCATGTGGTAAGCGGCACCGCAGCCAAAGTAGCCAAAACAGCGCCATTAGCCGCAGGAATAACAAGAAACGCTAAGGGCGTTAAAGCAATCTTTAAACCATGCTCCAAAACCATATTGCCACCCAAAACCTTAAACGCCTGCTCACCCTGCGCCTCACCCCGACTACTCCCCATAAGCGCATAAAGCGGCAACATAGCAGCCAAACCCATAAGCCAAGTGCTCGGCAAATGAATAAGTTCAGCCAAAGGCTTAGCAAACAAAAAAAGCAAAGCACCCAAACAAGAACCCAAAAAAAGACCCGAACGACTCGTAAACCAAGCCACACTCGAGCCACTCGCTGAGTACTTAGCAGCAACCTGCTGCAAAGTTAAAGGAAGCAAAGACACCAGTAAAAACAACGAGATAAACGAAGCATAAGCACCATACTCGAGCGGGCCAAAAAATCGACCTAGTACCAGTGCATAACCATAATTTAAGATGTTCACAAGCATCATGGCTATAAAGAGTAAACTGCTGCCCTCTAGGGCTTTTTTAAAACTATTCACGCAAAAATCCTTAAGTAACGAGATACTAGATTGACTAGCTATACCCATAGATTAAAGACTTGCTATTACAACTTTGTTACAAAAAGGAGGGAAAAGGAATAGAGAGCAATGAATGATGAGTCTAAGCAGTGAAAAGGTTAAAGTGGAAAGTGAAAGGTTAAATTTTCCACTTTTCTACCGACCACTGACTACTGCTTAGTTAACAACACCAAGCACCAGCATTACCTTAAGCCCACCATTTGAAAAAACATGCTTCTCACGTAGTTCAAAATGCTCAAGCCAAGCGCTGTCTTTCGTAATAAAAGCAAAGGTGCAGCCTTTAAAGCTTTCAAGATGCTTAGCAAAATCACTCAGTAAAGCCGCCAAACTACTTTCAGACTCGAGCCTTGCACCATAAGGTAAGTTAGAAACAATAAGCCAATTTTGTGGCTCGAGCTTAAAAGAACGCGCGTCATTCACAGCAAAAGAAATAAGAGACTCGAGCTTGACAGTTACTGCGTTTTGTTTAGCACTATGAATAGTTTTAGCATTTTTGTCAAAACCTACAAAGTTAAGCTTTGTTTCTTGTGTTTTATCTAAAGCCTCACGTTTAAAACGAAGCCATTTGCTTTCCTGAAAAAAGGGAAGCTGTTCAAAAGCGAAATCTCTAAATTCACCAGCAGGACGATTTGTAGCTAAAAGAGCAGCTTCTAAAAGAAGCGTTCCAGAGCCACACATAGGGTCAACAATGCCTTCAAAATCTGTTACCTTAAGCTTGCTTAAAACACTTGCTGCTAAGGTTTCACGTAACGGTGCATCCTCAACCCATACCTTATACCCCCGCTTATGCAAATGCTCCCCAGATGTATTCACACTAATGGTGCATCTATCCTGAAAAAAACGCACAAAAAACTCTAAAGACGCATCCTCACTAACTTCAGCAGCTAAACCCAAAGGCTCGAGTCTGGCCGAAATTGCATCAGACAGGGTTTTACTAATGTTTTTAGCATGCCTAAGCCGTGAGGTTTTAGCACTCACCGTAACTTTATAAGCCTTAGTAAAACCAAAGTAATGCTCCCACGCTAGTTTAGAAGCCGCATTAAAAAGCATAGGGTAAGACTGCGCCAAAAAATCATCAATTCTAAGTAAAACCCTATGCGCTGTTCTTAACTGCAAATTAGCATGATACATAAAGTCAAGCTCAGCTTGCACCGTAGCACCACCACGCTCGAGTTTGACTTCTGGTACGAGCATAAGAAGCTCTTTTTCTAATTCAGTTTCAAAAGAGGGTGCGCAAGGCACAAAAAAAGAATGCGTCTCTTTTAAAACATGACGCTTCAAACGCCGATCTAAGGCACGCTCAGTAATAAACATAAAAACAGTGTATCCCTAATTTAAGTAAACCCTAAACAAAACCCCAAAAGCATTAGGGTAAAAAGCACGCTCCGCTAAAGCAACAAAAGGTAAACTAAGCTTAATGAAAAGAGGAGAGCTACTCGAGTCGTTACAAAAGCGCATAACTATTCTGAACATACCCAAACAACTCTCTAGCCCCATAGAGGGATACCATATACTCGAAAAATACGAACAAGGCTTCGACAGCTACAAAAAACTAAAAAACCCTAACGCCGAAGATGACCGCTGGGCAGCCCACTGTCAAGCCATAGACAATACAAACATTTTTGAATCACAAAGCTACCTATGCAAAGCAATAGACAAAGGCAGCGAATCAGCCAAAGTGGATTACGCTGAATCCCTCTTCTGGTCAGGTGAATTCAACTCAATGAAAAGCGTACTGGCAAGCATAAAAACAAAAGAAATAAACACCTTCGACAAAACAAAACTGCTCTGCCTCAAAAGCACCTACGCACTAGGTAACAGCACAATCAACGAAGCAAAAAAACATATAGAACAAGCAGGACTCATAGCAAATAGCAACATACAGCAAGACAAAATGCTCGCCAACTACTTCTATATTTTTGATATTTTAATTCACTCTAAACTAGGCCTAAACAACAAACTAAAAGCAAAACTACACAGCCTAAGCAAAGCAAGCTACCTACAAAACTCACACTACAACCAATTCCTATCTTTATTCTCACTAGTCCTAGCCGGCTATTACGACCAAGCCCTAAACACAATCGAAAACCTAGAAGCTGTCTACCGACGAGAAAACCACTACCAAAACTGGTTCTTAGGCTACATACACTGGCAGCAAGGCAAAAACGAAAAAAGCATAACCGCATACCAAGCCTTTCAATCAGGACAACACGCATGGGAAGACAGCCAAAAACACCTAGCCTTAACAAGCTACTACACCGCAAACAACGACTACAAACAAGCCAAAGCCAACCTAGCCAAAGCCAGAACCAGCGCACTCAACAAAGTTGACCAACTCAACACCGACTTCAGAGAATGCCTAATACTACAAAAACAAAACAAACAAAACCCAGAACAAACCCTAAACAAACTCGAGCAACTCGCAAAAGCATTCCATACTATGGGACACCACAAAGAAGAAAGCCTCACTAAACTCTACAAAGCAGACCTCTTCAGACAACTCAACCACAAAAACCTAAGAGATGAACTCGATGACATATACGCACTCAGCGAACAACTAGAAAACCCCCACATCATAAAAAGTGAACTCGGTTTACTACCAGAACTCAAAGACCTAGCCAGCCAAACACACCCTGAAATCACTGGTCCACCCCCCTTAAAACTCAGAATTAACGAAACCCAACAAACAAAACCCCAAGAAGCCAGCCTAAACCTAGAGCTTCTAGGTAAAAACACCATTAATTACCAAAACAAAGCCCTCAAACTCTCACTACACTCAAAAGAAATACTCGTCCTACTATGCCTACACCCCGAAGGCCTAAGCGGTGAACAACTAAGCGAACACCTCTACAACGACGACAACCACACCCAAAGCCTAAAAGTAGCCCTCTTTAAACTACGCAAAGACCTACCCCTAAACTCAAGACCCTACCAACTCAACACAAGCCTAAACGCAGACTTCCTAGCACTAGAGCAACACCTAAACAAATCAGAACTAGCAGAAGCCCTAAAGCTATACCAAGGCCCCCTACTACCCGACTCTCAACTAAGCTTCATAAACACCTACGCAAATGAACTTGAGGAATCCCTAAGACAAGCCGTACTCACAAGCCAAAATGCCAGTTACACACTAAACTTAGCCCAACAACTAAAAGACGACTTAGAACTCTGGGAAGCAGCAGAAAAGCTCGAGCTTGACCCAAGCAAAAAAGCCTTTATTGCTAGCAAAGTAAACGCAATTAAAAAACAATGGAACTCAAATAATTAAAAACTGGTTTTTGCTAACCTTTCGCTAACCTTTTGCTAACCATGCATAGTGTTAACTATGTCTTGAAACACAAAGACATTGTGAATCACCTTGTTTCCTTACAGGAGGGGAAATGAAAAACCTAAAAACACTAAGCCTATTTCTAGCACTCAGCCTGCTCTTTGCAGCCTGCACCCAAGAAAACCTAACCCAACCAAGCGACAAAAGCTATTTTGAAACCGAAGGCTACATGCTTACACTCGATACCCTAACAACAAGCTCAGACAGTCTTTATACACAAGCAGGCAAAAAACTGGGTCAAACCAAAGCTGAAGCGGTCGTGCCCCTAGTATTTGACACAGATGGCAGTCTAGTAACAGCAGAACAACTCAAAGAAGCCCTTGAAGCAGGTACAGCCGAGCGTTTTGATGTTCAGTTTACAGACCTAAAAACCTTTAAGAAAGTCATGAAAACCCTTGTTGATAAAGGCAGCCAAAAACAAGCACGCCTAGACAAAATACAAGAAAAATATGCTCATGCTCTAGCTACAGGTAAGGCAAGCAACGCTAACTTAAGTACCAGCTCTACAGAAGATGAACTCATATACATTTATGATGCTTATGAAAAAGACTACATGACAGATGAAGAAATACAGGCTATGTTAGCTAGTCAACCTGTGGTGGCAAAAGAGACAGTAACAGACGACTTGAGTACACAAGATTTTGCTGCAACAGGTGGTGTTTGGATGGTAGATATTGCCGTTAGCAAAGCAACCTTTAATGTTACAGGAAATACAGGTCATGCTGGCATTGTGACAAAACTCAACTGCTCAGGTTTGCGCTGTAGTGGAAATCCTAATGACCCTACCACAAATACAATGGAAGCTAACCCTAAAAGTGCTAAAAACACAGATGAACTACACGCATGGCCCATACTCAAAAACCTTGACCCTGCTGATAATACAAATGCTATACAAATGGCCTATGTACCCAGTTTGACCGATTCACAAATAAACAGCATTAAAGCTTTTGCTGTAGGACAAGAATCTGGCTACTACAATGCGCTTGCCCCCAGATGGACGAGTTGTGATGGGCGCACAGGCGCTAGCTGTGGCTGGTACTGTAGCTTACTCGTGCAAAAAGCTTACCTTCGTGGCGCAAATATAGAACTTGACCCTTGGGGCTACGTTGTCTGGCCTTCAGACCTTGTTTCAAGCGCTCACACTAAAGTCTACATAAACGAGTAAACCACTAAAGGGGCTACTCTTTAGCGGAGTTGCCCCTTTCTAAAATAACCTTTAAGGAGTTCAAAATGATCAAACTATTTTTTATTGTTATAACAACAACCCTAGTCCTGAGTTCTTGTAGCCTAACACCATCATCAACGTTTGTTAATTTTCGTGTTTCTCGTGTTTCAGACCCTAAAACAGATTGTGCCTCTGGTCTTCAAGCCAAGCTAACCTTTTTAAGTGACCAAGCTGTTATTGAATCTCCTAAACTTCTTGAAGTGAATGATTTATTTCTAGAAGATAATGGCTTGAAGTACCCTGTAAAAACAAGAGTGCGTGTTGAAGCGAATTGTTTTGAGTCTGACGGTACAAAGGGTCTACTGATTGTTGAAGGCATGATTCAAACACCATTTAAGAATAATTACCGAAGTGTCAGTGTTTATCTGCCAAGCTTAATTACATCGGGTTGTATAACAGCTCAAAATACAGAGGATAGAGACATTACGGTTATTGATTATCAAGAACCAGCACCTTGCATTAGTCCTGACGAATTCACTTTTCCTCTTTGAAGCACTGTGAATCTTTGGCTAGTATTAGTTTAGTGATGTCTAGTTATATAAAAAGCCTAGCTTCGAGGCGCAAATATAGAACTTGACCCTTGGGGCTACGTTGTCGGGCCTTTTGACCTAATAAACAGCTCACATACTGTACTACAAAGAGTAGATCTAAATCATCAAGCAGTAGCTCTTAACTTAAGGGCTACTGCCAAATTAAACTTTAAGGAAAAACCATGTTTAAACCCATTTTTACTTTAAGCAGCCTAGCTATAGCCTTTTTACTAAGTGCTTGTAACTTAACCCCGTCATCAACGTTTGTTAATTTGTATGTTTCTCGAATAGAAAATTCAGCTTCGTCATGTGCTTTGGGTCTTCAAGCTAAACTTACACTGCTAAGTGACCAAGCTGTTATTGAATCACCTAAGTTGTTAAACGCAAATGAGGTTTTTGAAGAGAATAATGGTCTGCAATACCCTCAAAAAACTCGAGTACGTTTGGAAGCCCATTGTTTTGAAGAAAATGGCAATAATGGTTTTTTGATTGTTGAAGGGACTATTCAACCACCTTTTAAACAAAACCCTTATCGTAGTGTTAGTGTATCTTTACCTAATGCCCTTAATTCAGGTTGCATTAACCCTCAAAATACAGAGTCTCGCGATATTACGGTTGTTGATTATCAAGAACCTGCACCTTGTGTGAGTCCTGACACGTTTACTTTTCCTCTTTGAAGCACTGTGAATTAAACGTTGTTTACTTTGGCTAGTATTAGCTTAGTGATGCCTAGTTATATAAAAAGCCTAGCTTCGAGGTGTAAATATAGAGCTAGACCATTGGGGCTATGTTGTCTGGCCTTCAGACCTTATTTCAAGCTCTCACACGCAGGTCTACATTAACGAATAATTGACTTAACAGTGGGCGTTCTTGGTAATAAAGAACGCCCACTATAGTCTAAGGAGCAATATTATGAAAAAGTTTTACTTGAGTTTCCTTATTTTTACCCTCTCCCTTAGTGCTTGTAGCTTCACGCCAGATTCAACTTTCGTCGACCTGCGTGTTTCTAGAGTTGATGGAGAAGTCTCAGTATGTAGCTCTGGATTACAAGTCAAACTGACCTTTTTAAGTGACCAAGCCGTTATTGAATCGCCTAAACTTCTTGAAGTAAATGACCTCTTTCAAGAGAATAATGGTGTGAAATACCCTCGTGAAACTAGAGTTAGGGTTGAAGCCCGTTGTTTTGAAGAAAATGGGGAGGAAGGTCTCTTAATTGTTGAGGGTACAATTCAAGAACCCGTGAAAAGTGATTATCGAAGTGTTAGTGTTTCCCTACCAAATGCTATTAATTCAGGTTGCATTAACCCTCAAAATACAGAGTCTCGCGATATTACGGTTGTTGATTATCAAGAACCTGCACCTTGTGTGAGTCCTGACACGTTTACTTTTCCTCTTTGAAGCACTGTGAATCTTTGGCTAATATTAGTTTAGTGATGTCTAGTTATATAAAAAGCCTAGCTTCGAGGTGTAAATATAGAGCTTGACCACTGGGGTTTTCGGTTTGTTTTTGTTAATACTGCTAGTTCATTAATTAGCTTTACGCATTTAGGGTTTTTAATTGTGAGGAGTTAGAAACAGGCTTTAATTGTTTTTAATGCAGAGGGTAAATTTAAGACTAAACTTTTTTGACTCAGATTCATTCAGAACGGTGTTTTAGACTTCTTTAAAATTAGAGAAGTGGAAGCGTAAACGCTTAGCTATGCATTTTATTTATGCCTTAAAATATGCTTATAGCCCTAAGGCACAACAGTTAATCAGAGAGGCTAAAGACTTTAGGGCTCAGGGGGCACCTCTATTGTTAGCTTGCAAGATTCACCCTTGTCTATGCTAATACCCACCAAGCTTAGTGCTTTGCAGGCGTCATTGTTTCGTTTTGATTGCTTAGATGCCGCTGAATATGCCTTGTTGTTAAGGCGTTTGGGGGGCTTTGCTTTTTTTGATGCCGAGGCTTACAAGCTTAGTTTGCCTTTACTTAGTGTTGAGCCAAAGGGTGCTTTTGAGCGTATTTTTGTCTTTAGGGGTGTGCCGTATAGGGCTTGTGGTGGTTGCGTACCGGGTGTTGTTTGGGACGCAGTTGCTTTGTTTAATGATGCCTTTGTGGCTCTGGATGTGCAGCGTAATAGACAAGATGCTTATGAGCTGGTGGGTTTGCAGGATGCTCGGCTTGCTGGTTTAGCGAACTGGCATAGTCAGCAGTTTTTGTCGTTTTTGCGTTTGGTGTTTCCTTCTTCGTTCGGGAGTGTGTTGCTGTGAGTACTGAGTTTAGTAAATCTAGAGTTTTGTCACCGAATAAGCGTCACTGTGTGTTTATTTATGATTTTGGTTGCCTTTATGATGATATTCATGCCAAAGCCTTTGTTTTACCGCATGCTATTGAGAGCAAAAACATTTTTTTAGTACCGAAGGTCAGTTTTACTTTGGTGCAAATGGTTTTTTGTATATTCAAGATGAAGCCTTGTAACTTAGGTTTGACTTGATAAAAGAAGAGGTTGTTTCGGTTGATTTAGAAGCAGTAAGTGGCTGGCAGATTCTGAGTTTTGAAGATTACGGTAGGAGTACACGTATTAGCTACAAGGCTTACCCTCATAATGAACTGCGTCAAGAAAAATTTTGGTTTAAGCGGGGTTATAAGCGACTTAGGAATCATGTTTTGCCTACTGGGGGTGCTATTTCAAAGGTAAATCGTAAGGCTTATCTAGACTGTATTTTGCAAGATTTACATATGCATTACTTGCGTAGTGCGTAAGCTTTTGGTCTTTAGGTTCGCTTAAGTTTGCTTGTTAGCTGTTTAAGACAGCGTTTAGATTGGGAGAAGCCGCAATCAGGGTTTTGGTGTAGTCATGCTGAGGGTTTGTAAAGACTTCTTCGGTTATACCTTGCTCTACAATTTTGCCTGCCCGCATGACCATAACTCTGTCAGTTATGGCGCGCACAACAGATAAGTCATGCGAAATAAACAGATAAGATAAATCTAAGCGTTTTGATAAGTCAGCTAGCAAATCTAGTATTTGGGCTCTTATAGACACATCAAGTGCTGACACAGCTTCATCTAAAATAATGAGTTCGGGTTCTAAAATGAGTGCCCTTGCAATGGCAATGCGCTGCCTTTGCCCCCCTGAGAACTCATGAATGTACTTATCAACATCACTAGCTTGCATACCAACTTCAACAAGTGACTTAATAACTCGAGCTTCTTTTTCGCTTTTTGTGGGTTGTTTGTCTAGTAAGTGAAAGGGTTCTGCAACTAAACGACTAACCTTATGTCTTGGGTTAAACGAACCATATGGGTCTTGAAATACAACCTGCATTTCTCGCCTTAAGGTTTTTGCTAGCGTGCGGCTCGAGCTTATTTCTTGATTTTTGACTTTTATGCTGCCTGCTTGGTAAGTGTCTAAGCCAAGAATGGCTCTGCTTAGGGTTGATTTACCGCAGCCACTTTCACCTACTAAGCCTAAGTTTTCACCTTTGTTGATGCTGAAACTTACCTGATCTACTGCTCTAAAGCTTCCTCGTTTGCCAAATGCAGTTGTTCTTGCTAGCGGGTAGTCTCGTACTAGGTTTTTTACTTCTAGTACAGCTGTTCTTATTTCTTGATTTACAGGTTTTCGTTCAGGTACATGATTTGAAGCTGCAAAAAGCTTTTGAGTATAAGGGTGCTTTTGTTGTTTGAAGACTTCTAGCGTGTCGCCATGCTCTACGATTTCGCCTTCTTTCATAATGGCCACGCGGTTTGCGTAACCTGCCACTACCCCTAAGTCATGGGTTATGAGCATGCAGCTCATTTTGTCTTCTTCAACAAGGCGTTGTAGTAAGTCAAGAATTTGTGCTTGCGTGGTGACATCTAGCGCAGTGGTGGGTTCGTCTGCAATGAGTAATTTGGGTTGCAAGGCAATGGCCATGGCAATAACAACACGTTGGCGCTGCCCACCTGATAACTCATGCGGGTAGCGCTCTAACGGAAATTGCTTAGCTGGTAGTTCCACCCGATTTAAAGTATCTCTCGCAATTTTTTGTGCCTGCTGTTTACCTACACCCTTATGAATCATGACGGTTTCTGCAACCTGATCACCAATGGTCTGAACAGGGTTAAGGGCGGTCATGGGCTCTTGAAACACCATGCTCATTTCATCACCACGATACTCACAAAGCTGTTTTTCACTAAGCGAAAGTAAATCAACCCCGTCAAGCAAAATACTGCCAGAACTATGAGAGCCTTTGGGTAAAAGCTGCATAATTGAGTAAGCAGTTAAAGATTTACCGGAACCACTCTCACCAATAACCCCAAAAAACTCTCCCGCTTTTATGTCAAAACTAATGTTCTTAAGAATTTGAGTTTCAAAGATGCTCAAAGAGAGCTTAGAGACGGATAAAAGGTCAGACATGAGAAGCTCGTACTGGAAAGTGAAAAGTGAAAAGTGAAAAGTGAAAAGGAGAAAATGTTTTAGCAATGAGCAATAAATAATGAGTGGAAAGTGAAAAGGGGAAAGTCGAGAGTGAAAAGAGGGCAGAGAATAGCTGGAAGCCCGTACCTAGTAACACTGAGTAAAAGCTACTTTTCTTTCTTTCTTCTTTCTTCTTTCTTCTTTCTTCTTTCATCTTGCTCGCCTTAATCTGGGGTCAAGAATATCTCGCAGTCCGTCCCCCATAAGGTTGAGCCCTAAAACAGTTAAAATAATGGCAACACCCGGAAAAATTGCTATATACGGCGCAAAGCTAATCATGGTTTGGCTTTCAGCCAGCATGCGACCCCAGCTGGGAATGGGGGGTTGAGCACCTAAACCTACATAACTAAGACCTGCCTCTGCCAGAATGCCTAGTGAAAACTGAATGGTTCCTTGCACAATCAGTAAGTTCATAATGTTCGGTAAAATATGCTCTACAGAAATACGAAGGGGGCCTTTACCTGAAACTCGAGCTGCCAATATGAACTCACGACTCCATAGTGATAGGGCTGCGCCGCGTGAAAGTCGGGCAAATACGGGTGTATTAAAAATACCAATGGCAATGATAGCGTTAACAGCACTAGGGCCAAACACAGCAGTTATTAAAATGGCAATAACAAGTGCAGGGAAGGCAAATATCAGGTCGTTGCTGCGCATAATGATTTCATCTATCAGGCTGCCCTGCTTGGCTGCTGCTGCAAGTCCTAGCGGGACGCCTAAAAGAATGCCTATACCCACTGCAACTACGGCAACCGCAATGGAGGTTCTTGCACCCACCATGACCATAGAAAAAATATCTCGACCAAAATGATCTGTACCAAACCAATGCACACCGTTTGGTTTAATGAGTTTGTCTTTAATGACTAAGTCAGTAACGTCAAAAGGTGTCCAGATAAAAGAAACCAGCGCAGCTAAAACAAAAATAAAGGTTAAAGAAAAACCAATCGTAAAAGAACGAGACCTTAAGGCAGTTGCGAAGATACTTAGGTCTTTCATTAGGCTTTTTTCCTGAGTCTCGGGTCTACCCATGCGTAAGCTATATCAACTAAGAAAGTTACGATTACTACTGCACAAACAAGTATCATAACGACGCTTTCGACAACAATTAAGTCTCTTTGGGTTATGCCTTGAAATACCAGCCTGCCTAAGCCGGGCAAGAAGAAAACATTTTCTATAATGATTGCACCTGCCATGAGAAAGGAGAATTGTAAGCCAATAATGGTGAGTACAGGTATGAGAGCATTGCGTAGCGCATGCTGCCAGAGGGTTTGCTGGCGACTTAAGCCTTTGGCTCTGGCTGTGCGTACAAAGTCTTCATCGAGTGTGTCAAGTAAAGAGGAGCGCATGACTCTTGCCAGAATAGAGGCTTGGGGTAGAGCTAAAGAAATAGCAGGTAGCGTAAGTGATTTTAAGGCTGCAAAGATGCCGGCATCCCAGCCGGCAAAGCCGCCTGCTGAAAACCAGCGTAAATTTATGGCAAAAAGTAAAACGAGTAGCATGGCAAACCAGAAGTTAGGTATGGCTATGCCTAATTGCGTAAAACTCATGACGGATACATCAGTTACAGAACCCCGCTTGTTTGCTGCCAAAATACCCGCAGGAAAGGCAATTAGGGTAGATAAAATGAGGGCGTAAATGGCTAAAGGCAGTGAGACTTTCATGCGTTCTAAAACGAGTTCTGAAACAGGGCTGCGGTATGTGTAACTTAGTCCAAAGTCACCCCGAAGCATGCCGCTTGCCCAACTAAAATAGCGTTCAATAGGGCTAGTGTTTAAGCCTAGTTCTTCACGTAGGGCATTTAGGGTATCTGGTTGTGCATTTATGCCCAGCATAAACGCAGCAGGGTCACCGGGTACAACTTCAATAACCGCAAAAATGACGACGCTAGCTGCAATTAAACTAAGCACAAGCGAAATAAAACGAAAGAAAATAAAACGAAGCATTCAGATAAGTGAAAAGTGAAAAGTGGCAAGTAGAAAGGTTTTTAAGCGATTTATTAAAGCTGCAAGATAGACAGTAGAGCGGTCATCTTGCAGCTTAATTTTTTGTGTTCCTATCCCCCCTAATAGGGGGGATTTAAAGGGGAGTTGCTTCACTCAGGGTTGCTCTTTCAGTTAGCTATCAGAAGATTACTGCCAGTAAACAGCTGTCATGTCGTTAGCTTGGGTTGGGGAGTTCTCCCACATGCCAACAAGATCAGCATTTTCTACAGATGTGCGTGCAAGTTGAAATAAGTAGCCGTTTACATAATCATCTGAGATTTTTTGCTGAGCGGCTTGCATAAGAACGGTGCGCACGTAGTCATTAGTAGAAGCATTTAGAGCATCCATAATGGCTTTAAAATCTTCATCTGCATACTGAAAGTAATAGTCATCACGAGCGTAAATACCAATATCCATAGGTTCAGTGTGACTCACAATGGTTAAGTCAAAAGCTTTATTGGTAAAGACTTCTTCAAGCCACTGCGCCCACTCGAGATTAGCAATTTCGGTTTCAATACCTACATCACGAAGTTGAGAAGCAATAATTTCGCCACCACGACGTGCGTAAGAAGGAGGCGGAAGTTTTAAGCTTAGCGTTAAACCGTCAGCGTAACCTGCTTCTGCGAGTAACTCTTTAGCTAATTCAGGGTCAAATGCCGAGTTTCCTGTTAAGTCAAGATAAGCAGGGTTATGCGGTGCAAAGTGGGTACCAATGGGGGTGCCATAACCAAACATGGCACCATCAATAATGGCTTGACGATCAATAGCATGCGCGATGGCTTTACGAACCCTAATGTCAGAAAGAGCTTCTGACTTATTATTCATGGACAAAATGGTTTCGCCTTCACTCGAGCCTACAACCACTTTAAAGCGAGGGTCTGCATCGAGTTGGTCAAGAATTTCTGGTGCGGGAAAGCCTGGAAAAGCGTCAATATCTTCAGCCATAACCGCAGCAAATGCAGCTGTTGGGTCAGAGATGAACTTAAAGGTTACTTCTTCTAAACGGGCGGGTACACCCCAGTAATCAGGGTTTTTGCTAATGACAACACTGTCGCCTTTATTCCAAGCAGAAAAAACAAAAGGACCGGTGCCAATAGGGTTTGTTTCGTTAGTAGCAGCACTTTCAGGTGCAACAATCACCGCGTCACCCCAAGCAAGGTTAAATAAAAGACTACCAGTTGCTTGAGAAAGCGTAAGTTTAACAGTTGCGTCATCTATAACATCAACACTACTAATAGCGGCAAAAAGTGCCTTTTGAGCATTGGTGCTGTCATCAGCGCGTGCGCGATCAAAAGAAAACTTAACATCATCAGCCGTAAAGCTCGAGCCGTCATGAAATGTAACGCCTGTGTGTAAGTTAAAGGTGTACTCTAGGCCGTCTGCTGATATGTCCCAGCTTTCAGCTAAGGCTGGCAAAATAGAGCCGTCAGATGCAAATCTGGTTAAGCCTTCAAAGATATTAGCGTAAACCACTTCGTCTATAGCTGCGGCTGCGCCTCCTGTTGGGTCTAGCATGGGGGGTTCTAATTGCATACCTAGTGTGACATCGCTGCGTTGAGCAGTGCCAAAGCTAATGAGGGCAAAGAAAACCAAAAAAACAAATAGTCGTTTCATGAAAACCTCCTATTAAGTAGTTTACTCTTTTTAAGCATAACAGGTTTAATGTAGGCTTTACATCTGCTGTGGTTTTAAGGGGCTTTTTGTAGTAAATGAAATGTAATATCTGCTTATTTTTCACAGTGTATTTTTTGTCTACCGTAATTATTAAGCAATTGCTAACTATTTATTATAGCTAGGGGCGTTTGGGTTTCCGTAAGGATCTAGCTAGGGCAAAGCATTTAGAGGTTTTTCTGGAAGAACAATGTCTTTTATTGGAACCTAAAGCTGACATCTTACACCTAGGACAAAAAACAGTCAGCTGATGCAATAATCTTGTAGTTTAAAA